>JBBTQZ010000001.1:0-16759 GCA_038065435.1 Patescibacteria group bacterium
AGGATCAGGAGGATAATGCTTGAGCGTATTTGCTCTGATAACTTCGCCTTCATAACGTATCCCTTTGCCTTTATAAGGTTCAGGCTTTTTCAGAGCTCGCACACTTGCTGCAAATTGATTTACTTTTTCCTTATCAAAACCTTTTACGGTTAAATTATTTTTTACCGCTTCTACAGACAAGCCTTCCTCTATATTCACCTCTACAGGATGGGAAAAGCCAAGCGCTAGTACAAGTTTATTGCCTTTTACTTCAGATTTATAGCCTACACCTTCAAGAATCAATTTCTTTTCAAAACCTTCGTTCACTCCTTTTACCATATTTTTTACATGAGCAGCCACCGTACCCCACAAAGCCTTTGTTTGATTATTTATTTTTTCTGGAACAAACTGAACCGTCTTGCCATCTGTCTCTATCTTTATAGAAGGGCCGAAATGGCGTGACAGAGTGCCTTTGGCACCTTTTACGGTCACAGTACCAGAAGACACCGAGATCTCTGTCTTTTCTGGTATGATTATTCCTTTTTTACCTATTCTACTCATTTTCTGTTCGTTATAATTCGTTATTTCGTATCTACCATATTGTAAAAAGTGTCTCTCCACCCAAATTTTCTTTCTTGGCTTCCATATCGGTCTTTATTCCTTTGGATGTAGAGAGTACAGATATACCGAAGCCTTTTCTGTAACTTCTTATCTTTTTTGCTTTTTCATACAATCGGCGAGATGGCTTGGATATTCTATGCACATCAGTTATTCGTGGATTACCAGCTTCGTCATATATAAGTTCTATTTCCAAAAGCTTAGTTTGTGGAGTCTTACCTTTTTGAGACACCTTGCCTATAAAACCTTTGGCGGACAAAATATCAGCAATCGCCATTTTCATTTTAGAAAACGGCATGGAAGTACTGGCTCTTTTAGCATAGCCAGCGTTTTTTATTCTTATTAAAAAGTCTGCGATTGGATCAGTCATTGTTTTTGCGAGGTAGTATCGATTGTTTAGTCCGATCCTTCGCTTTGCTCAGGATCTCGCTTCGCTCGACTTACCAAGACGATTTTTTAATTCCGGGTACCCTGCCTTCGTTGGCAAGTTCCCTAAAGCATATTCTACAAAGATCGAAGTCCCCCATATAGCCCCTTACTCTACCACATTTGAAGCAACGCTTAACTGCCCTACTACTGAATTTGGGCTTTTTGAGACTTCTTGCTATAACTGACTTCTTTGCCATCTTCCAAAATTATTAATAAATTCTAAATAAAAGCCCGTTTTCCCGGGACCTCCTTAAGCTAACAAATATTCTCTCTGGAGTCAACCTGTCGAGTATGATAGTCTAGATACTGTTGGAAGGGTGGCTGAGCGGTCGAAAGCAGCACACTGCTAATGTGTTGAGCCCGAAAGGGTTCCATGGGTTCGAATCCCATCCCTTCCGCAAGGATCCGCAAGGATAGTTTTGAATAACTATCCGCGTGGATCATCATTGCGTGAAGGAAGGGGTGAGAAAGCCGGAGCGCGACGGCGCGAGGCGAGGTAGCGCAAATTTTCAGCAGAAAATTATGCGTGGCTGAATCCCGTCCCTTCCATCTTCGCCTCGCCTAAGCTCCGCCTAGGAGTGGAGACGGGCTTCGCCAAGGTTATACGGACAAAGTCCGATGAACAGACAAAACAAAAACGGCCCCTTGGGGGCCGTTTTTGTAAGTAGAAAATTTAGAGAAGACTATTTTACAGCTTCTTTCAAAGCTTTAGCCGCTCTGAATTTGGGCACCTTCATAGCAGGCACCTGCACACTCGCGCCAGTACGAGGATTTCTAGCTGTTCTTGCGGCTCTTGCCTTGGTAGAAAAGATGCCAAGACCAGCTATAGATACTTCTCCCCCACTTTTCAAAGTATTGGTTATCTCACCAATAATTTTTTCTAAAACTTCTTCCGCTTGTACTTTAGTGCCACCTATTAAATTGTGGACACTGTTAGCCAAATCTGTTTTATTCATTTTTTTTAAGGTCCGCCATTTAAACGGACAAATTAAGCTAATAAAAACCCCCTTTTTAATTAATTCCTCCTGAAGCAAAGTATATATTAAGCTTTTTATAGCGCAATACCTTGACAGAAGTATTGTGGATAAGTGCAGTTAAGAAACTTTGGCTATAATTTTCCCAAAAGTATCCGGATTATGGCTAGCGATCTCACTTAGAACTTTCCTGTTTAACAAAATATTATTCTTTTTGAGTTTATCTATAAATTTTGAATACGAAAGACTGTTTTGATTCAAGACAGAGCTTATCCTTACATTCCAAAGGCGGCGCATATCACCCTTTTTGTCGCGACGATGAGCAAAAGCATAGGTGCCAGCATGAGATATGGCTTCATATGCTTGCTTTTCTTTTTTACTTCTACCAAAACGATAGCCTTTTACTTGCTTTAGTATATTTCTCCTAGTTTTTAGAGCGTTTTTGCCTTTCTTTACTCTAGCCATATAATTAGATTTAAATATTTAAAGATTGAAATTTACGCATTATTAAGATAACGGCCTCGGTTCTTGTTGGACATTTGTATTAAAACAGTTCCTCTCTTACGGAGAGTAGTTCTGGTCCTATTCTTAGCATTGAAGTGGTTTTGACCAATCTTTCTTGTAACCAATTTGCCATTTTTAGTAACCTTTATTCGCTTTAGATATGATTTGTTGCTTTTCATCCTGTAGTAGATTTTGACTATATTTACTAAATCACGATTCCGTAGGAGTTATAGTCAAAATTCACTACGGGATTCAATAGACACTCTATTTTGCACGTTCTATTACTGCTGTCAAGCCCTTAGGGCTCTTTTTGGGCTCTTCCGCTACGTTATAATCAGTAGAGATGAGGTTCAATATTCTCTCCATTCTCTCTTTTAAAAATTTCTGATCCATATACTTGATCCTACCAGGTAGAAACAAATCCACTCTCACCCTATGTCCTTCTTTAAGCCACTCGGAAGCTTTTTTAGCCTTCATATTGAGGTCGTTTTCTCCAGTTCCGACTTTCACTTGTATACTCTTCGTCTCCAAAGATTTGGCTTTTGATTTCAATTGTTTCTGCTTTTTGTTCTCTGCGTATAAGAATTTGCCATAATCCACTATCTTAGTTATTGGCGGAATACTATTTGGAGATATCTCAACTAAATCCAATCCGTACTCTTTAGATTTATCTAAAGCAAGAGCCAAAGATACCACGCCCATATTTTCTCCTTCTGGCCCCAAAAGCCTAACTTCTTGGGCTTTTATATAATTATTTATTCTGTGTTGAGTAGCCAAATAAAAAACTTATTCCTTATAATTAGAGCATTCTACCATTAAAAAGGATTTTTAGCACCTCTCACCTCAAAGTGAAGATGGTTGCCAGTCGCTTTGCCAGTTGCTCCTACATAGCCTATTATATCGCCCTGTTTTACCATATCTCCCACGGATACTAAGTTGGTCTTGTTGTGAGCATAGAGAGTTTGAGTGCCATTTGGGTGTTTTATAACTACATAGTTACCATAACCACCGTTCCAACTACCTGACCTAGAGATTATTACTTCGCCACTGGCAGAGGCAAATATTGGGGTACCAGAAGGAGCGGCTATGTCTACGCCATTATAGCCATGTATGCCCTGACTCCGTTTTCCTTGAACTACAGGCCTCATATAATAACCCTCAAATATCTTCAGAGAATTACCTCCTGCATTTCTTATACTGGTAATACTGTTTGAGGAAGGAGCGGTAGCCAATTCACCGTCTGGTATGATGAGGTTTTCACCCACCACCAGATCAGATTCAATATTATTATAAGAGATTATTTCTTTTTCATCAGCTTTGAATTTTTTTGCTATAGAAGTGACAGAGTCACCTTTTTTGATTGTATATTTTATACCTGAAATCGGAAGTATGACCAAGTTTTGTTCAGCTTTGAGAGTATTGGAGGTAAGATCATTGCCCCATTTTATAGTATTCACCGTCACCCCAAACATATTGGCAATTTCTGAAATAGTATCTCCCTCACGCACTACATACACACTTATTTGATCGCTCTCTCTGCTAGAATTCTCAATATCTAAAACACTCCCAGATGGTCCAGAAAGAGCGACCAAAGCGTTCCCATCTATCAGCCTTTCAAAATTAAAATTTTCATTTAGGGGTGAGGTATTGGCCACGAGGAGATGCATATTCTGAAGACTGCTTGCTTTGTTTATATTTTGTTCTATATTTTTGCCAAAAAAATTTGCGAATATACCAGCAGAAACAGAAATTGGCAATAGTAAAAATACAATAAGGTAAAGGAGCTTCCTCTTGGAGCTCGCAATCAAAACATACCTATTTTCTCCAAATATCCTTTTAAAATAAGTCTCAAAAGAATTTGGACTTTTATGATTTGTTAAAATAAGCCTTAAATTAATGCTAATCGGGTGTTTCCGACAATTTATGGCTCTATAGAGCCATTTCTTTATAGATCGTATGAACCTCTAGCGCGCCTATAATTGTAACAAACTAGGCTATCGGAGCAACTTGTAATCCACATTCAAAATTTCTGATATCATAACGAGATGCATTATTTAGAAGAGTTGAATGAGGCTCAAAGAAGAGCGGTAGAAAAAACAGAAGGCCCTCTTCTTATACTCGCCGGAGCTGGAGCTGGTAAAACCAAAACCATCACTCACAGGATTCTGCATCTCATCAAAAACGGAGTGGCTCCACAAAACATTTTGGCCGTCACCTTTACCAACAAAGCCGCGAGAGAGATGCACGAGCGTATAGAGAAGCTTATAACAGAAGACCTTAGTATAAATAAACCCGTGTCTATATTCAGTAAACCTTTTGTCTCTACTTTTCATGGGCTGGGAGCATTCATTATAAAAGAAAATTTTAGGGAAGTAGGTATAAAAAAGCACTTTAGTATCTACGACAAAGCTGATTCCAAGAGGATAGTCAAAGAATCCATGTTGAAAAATGGCTATAACCCGAAAGAGATCGACCCTGCTAAAATTCTTAGCATAATCTCGCGAGAAAAAGGCAACTTTGTAAGTCAAAAAGATTATTCTATAAATGCTGGCGGATATTTTGAAGATATTGTTTCTAGTGTATGGGAAGATTATGAAGAAAGTTTGAAAAAAGAAAATGCTTTGGATTTTGACGATCTTCTCCTTGTCTCGGCAAAACTTTTGGAAAAAGAAAGTGTAAGGAAAATATATATAGACAGATGGCACTATATACATATAGACGAGTACCAAGACACCAACAAAGTGCAATACAAAATGGCTCTGGCTCTAACCGGAGATAAGCAAAATATTTGCGTAGTGGGAGACGTGGATCAAAATATTTATAGCTGGCGTGGAGCAAACATAAAAAACATCCTCAACTTTGAAAAAGATTTCCCCAAAGCACAGACTATCCTTCTAGAAGAAAATTATCGCTCTACCCAAACCATTCTCGCCATAGCAAACAGAATCATAGAAAGAAACAAACACAGGCAAGAAAAGAAGCTTGTAACCCGCAATGCTCTCGGTGATAAGCTCGGTATCTTTGAGGCCCTGACCGAAAACCATGAAGCGCAATTTATAGTAGAAAAAGTAAAAGAGCTGCGGAGCAAAGGAGTGCCTCTTGCCGATATGGCGGTTCTCTATAGAGCCAATTTCCAATCAAGAGTTTTGGAAGAAGAATTTCTCACCGGTAATATAGAATATCATGTTTTGGGTACAAGATTCTTTGAACGAAAAGAGGTCAAGGATATATTGGCTTTCCTGCGTTATAGTTTCAATCCTGAAAGTATTTCTGACCTCAAAAGAATCATAAACGTACCACCTCGTGGTATAGGCAAAACCACTCTACTCAAGATAGTGGAAGGAAAAGAAGAGGATTTACCTCCCACCATGAAAATAAAAATGCATTACTTTAGAGAACTTTTGAGCAAAATAAAACACTTCGCTATCACAAATCTGCCATCAAAAACTATTACTTTTATAGCCGAAGAAACTGGTCTAAATAACAATTTAGACAAATCGGAAGAAGGCAAAGAAAGAATAGAAAATATAAAAGAGCTTTCTGTATTAGCCTCGCGATACAATTCCCTCCCCCTAGAAGAAGGTATAGAAAAACTGTTGGAAGATACTTCCCTCGCCTCCGATCAAGACAGCGACAAGAAAGAAAATCCGGGAGTAAGGCTGATGACAGTCCATGCCGCTAAAGGGTTGGAGTTTGGCTATGTCTTCATCACCGGATTAGAAGAAGGGCTTTTCCCTCACGACAGAAATAACGATGAAAATGTAAGTGAGGAGGAAGCAGAGGAAGAAAGGCGACTTTTTTATGTCGCCCTGACCAGAGCCAAGAAAAAAATCTTCCTTTCCTATGCCCAAAGCCGCACCATATTTGGCAGTCGCGGAAGCAACATCCCTTCAGAATTTCTTTTGGAGATTCCAGACGAATATTTGGAGCGCGAATTTCTGGATTACACCCCCAAACACAAACCTCTTTTGCATATAGAGTTTTAGACAAATTTATGCAAGAGCGGCTTTAGCCATTTGGATGGCAACGTCTCTTGTTTTGGCTACAGCAAAAAAGCCTGCTCGATGGCAAAAGATAGCTCCTTTTATTCCAGAAGCTTCTTCCAAAGCCTTCTCTCTAAGCCCGCGCCAATTTTCGGGAAACAATACTCTAGTAGTATCAAAGTTTGTAATGTCGTCCCTTGGGCTTTCTACACACCATTCACCCGTATTTAGCTCGGGGCAGACTACCATTTTTATATTTTTATAGTCTTGAGTCACTTCTTCCCAAACTACATCTTCGCTAAGTTCTAAAATTTCTGGCTCACTTTGTTTTTTTATTTCTTCCAAAACTAATTTTTCGTCTTTATCTAGCTTTTGTATTCTGCTTATTTCAGATCTTATTACAAGCTTCGCCATATCCAAAAAATGCTCGAAGCCTTTACCCGATGGATCACAGCGGAGAGCATAGATCAATTCTTCACCTACAGAATAGCTATGCACACCCTCTATCAAATCTTTAGTTGTGTTCACTCCATTATCAAAAGCATCAATCGGTGTAGCGAGTATGTTATCCAAAATCTCAAAAGTTTTCGGATCAGAAATTTCTCTGCCATAATGTTTCCAGACCAAACCAAAGGAAGCATATGGAATCCCATTCGTTCGTTTGCCGGCACCATCGCGCTGATGGTGGTCGAATCTACCTTTGTCAAAATTATATTCTCCACCCACATCTACAACGATATCTGCTTGTTCAATAATTTTTGGGTCTCTGGTGCGAACAATTTCTACCCTCTTGCCTTGCTTTTCTGCCCAAAGCGAAAGTGTGGCCAAAGCAAAAACCTCGTCCGCATGAAAGTTGCCACTATGGGTCACTATTTTTATTTTTGGTTTTAGAAAATTGAAAAAATTCATATCACCCTCTTAATCCCTCTCTTAATAATAAGAGGAAAATAAGAATTTATACTATCATAAAAAATAGATCAGAAGATATCTTACTGTTTTTAAGAAAAAACAATACGGGCTGTCGCTTATTCATACGACAGCCCATCTAATGGAAGATCCTCTTCACGAAGAAATCACCTCCTAACCTCTAAATCTCTCGGACAAAGAGGTAAATGATATGTTTTTCGGATATAGGCTTTGCATCCTGCCTCTATATACATGAGAATTTCTCTGTACAGAGTATCGCTCTGTATAAGACCACCACAACAGGTGCAAACTTCATCTTTTTTAGCCCTTCTTTCACTTACCATTGTTTTTCCAAAAACCAACTTTCCCCCTAAAATAGAAGCGTTCATAACATTCTCCTTCCATACAAAAGCTAGCACATATAACCAATTTCTGCATTCTATTTTAAAAAAACAAAAAGGTCTGAATAAAATACTCTAAAATAAGGCTATTTTTTAACCTCTTTACAAACGGTCAAAAACATTGACAAATAATGTAGAATTTGCTATACTTTAAAGCAGAAATCCGCTGTAATGGCGGGTTCAGAAAAATCAATCCCGTAATGGGAAGGAGAATTGAAAATGCGTAAAACGAACGATCGTGGAATGTATCCGTTGATTATGATCCATCGCTCGAGCTATAGCCAACTGGCTATCGGCGGAGCAATACTAACTCGTGTTCACGAGGACGAGTTTCAAGCAGAATGCTCCCAGTGCACTCCTACGGGTTGCAGTGGTTGGCATACTCGCTTCGATGGTGGTGTTCGTCCTGGTGTTCTCGACATGCCGTGCGACTTGGTTGCAATGTATGTTGAAGCCCAGATCAACATCTCTGGGTACGAGGGTGAGTATGACTCTGAAGAGATCGTTGCCCCTCTCTGTTTTGCTGTTGCGGTTTTCCGAACCAATGAAGTCAAAGACTACAAAGGCAAGGTGATCCGCGAAGCAAAGCAGGAATACGTCTATCTGTGGAGCAGTTTTAGCTTCGTCGATCGGATTCGCCACGACGGCGTCTATGATCTCAAGGAAGCGTTTGAAACCGCGCGCAAAGGCGGACCCCTCATGACCCAAGAGGAGCGATGGCAGAGAACGTCATCCTACAACGGAACCTTCGATCACGCCGAACACGGATGGCACATCATCGGCAAGTGCCGAGTGCCCGGCCGGATTCGGCAGATTCTGCACCGGACAGTTAACACGGTGAAAGAAACGGTCGACGGCAACTTCGGACAAGGGAGCAAGTTCTTCAAGATCCCCGGCAAGAAGTAGCAGTTCGTTCAAGCACCAAACGAGCCGAGCAATCCGCAAGGAAAGCTCGGCTCCTGATCTGATCCCTTCTCACAGATTTAGAGGAGGGACGAGTTTCAGGAAAAGGAGAGTTCTTTCACATGACCAAGACCATTCTTTCGCTTCTCGTTTTGGCTACCTCTGTCTTCGGACAGGATATGCCCACTTTCAAGGATTACTTCGACCGCGCTGTAAAGCAAGGTACGGAGAGAGCCGCCGAGATCGAGCAATTGATCCCGGTACGGGACAAAGCGTTCACCGACTTGTCGGAGGCGCTCAACAACCCCACACCGCTCAAAGTTCGCGAATCGTTCGATCGAGCGTGGGATGCCGAGCTCAAAATGGGCACCATGGTGTTCGGTTGCAAAAGTGGTGCCGAGCAGATCCGCGATAACGCCAAGACTGCTCTCGAGTACAATCAAATCACTCGTGATCAGGCCAACGACGGCATCAAGTTGGCTTCTCGCATGGAATTGCTGGCGAAAACCGGTGATGAAAAATCGGAACAGCTCACACTCCACGCCAAGATGATCAACTACGCCTTCAAGGAAAGCGATCGCGTGATCGACAATCTCAAGAAGGCAGTCGATGCTCGAAAGAAAGCGGCTGAGGAGTTGACCAAGAAGATTGCCGAAGACAACAAGGTGAAAATCGAGGTTTACGCCGATCGTATGATGGCTGCCCACACGGTGGTCATCGAAGTTGCGAAGAGCGGAGAGCAACTCCGCCGATTGCTCTACCATTCCGAATACGAGTGGAAAGAGAATCGCATCAACGAGAAGCAGTACGACAAAGCACAGCAGATTATGGGCAAGATCAAAGCCGCTGACGAGATGCGTTGGGCACCGAAGGATCAACTTACGCTTTACGGAAAGGTTCGTGGCGAAGCTGGACTGGTTGAGATGGTCATGAAGTAGTAGAGGGCGGATCAATCGCTCTGGGCCCCGCAGAAGTCGCAAGACGGACACGGGGCTTTTTCATTTATTCACCCCATTTTGCTAAAGCTTCATTGGGTGCAAGGAATCAAATTAATCTTTTGTTTCTAAAAGCAAAGCCAGAACTTGATTTCAAATACATTTCGAAATTTATAGCTTTTTCTTTTGTTAAAAATGCTGAGTACCAAACTAATTTAAAAGGAGCTTTGGTAGAAGAATATCTTACTTCTTTGTGGTTATGTTTTTCCAATCTCTTCTTTAAATTTTGAGTAGAACCGATATAAAAACTTTTATCTTTGAGACTTTGGAGAATGTAGCAGTAATACATACTGAAAAGTATACATGATACGAGGAATAATCCCACGTCGTCCCACTTCACTACGTTTCGCGGGACTATGCGGGACACTTCGCTTGTTATGAAATATTTAAACGAAGGTGGTGGTGTTTACACCGCGTAGCTCTGGAGCATAGCGGAAGAGCGAAGTGGTGGAGATGCCGGTATTGAAACCGGGTGTGAATATGGTTTGAATATATTTCTACACGGTGTAGCTGGTTTTTTCGCTAAATAAGCGAATTCATATTTGTTCTATAAAACAAACAAAACAAACAAATGTATAGTTTCTATTTTTCAAACAAGAAGCGAAACACTTTTCTCGTTCTAAGTTCGGTTTATTACAATCAGTCTTTCCTACGAACGAAAGAAAGAAGACCGTCGCTAAGTTGAGCTTAAAATTAAGCTCTTACGTAAGCGAAGTCAAAATCGTTAGCTCCAAAAAATGGAGAAACTACCGATTTTGCTTTTGCAAGAGTGTTTTTTGCACTTATGCTTTCCGTCAGATTAGAGAGTTAACGGTGCTCTACCGCGCATATTTTCAAATTACATATCCGTCTAAACCTTTCATCCCCAAGCTAATTTTTTAATTAAATTATTAAAAAATTAGCTTGGGTCCCGAGGAGCACACGACGAGGGGCAAGTCCTCAGGTTTTTCGCCAGATATTATTTCAAATTCCTCCTTATTTCCCTCTCCGTATCTCTTTTTTTAATACTTTCTCGCTTGTCGTATTTCTTTTTACCTCGCACTACCCCTATCTCTACCTTCAATTTATTTCCCTTATTATACACCGAAAGTGGTACTATTGTCAAACCTTTTTGACCTTCCGCCCCACTTAATTTATCAATTTCTTTTTTGGTCAAAAGAAGTCGGCGGTTTCTTATTGGGTCATACTCTTTAGGTGTATTTTTGGGTTGGTAGGGAGAGATCTGCATGCCGGTTACATACGCTTCCCTTCCTCTTATGGTCACATGCGCGCCGTCTAGCGAGCCTCCCCCATTTTTTAAGGATTTCACTTCAAAACCGAGAAGCTCTATACCAGCCTCCATTTTTTCTAAAATTTCATAATTAAAATATGCTTTTTTATTCTGAACCAAACTCATTTGTCGTTGTTTCTTCTGATAATACTCGTATAATAGCATTTTTATGCTAAAATGACTGGGTTTATGAGCAAACAGCAAAAAAAAGAGGACAAAAAAAGAGTGTTGATAAAAAAGCCAAACGGTAAATTCCAGAGCTCTTTTTGGGGCAATTTCGTTACTAGTATTTTTATATTCCTAGTCATAATTTTTGCTTATTCTTTTTTTACAAAAGGAACGTCTAAAGAGGAGATCAGCATTTCAGAATTAGCGGAAGCTATCAAACGCTCTGAGGTGTCTGAGCTATCTGTAAGAGGAACCAAAATAGAAGCTGTATTCAAAGACGGGATAAGCAAGATCGCTAAAAAAGAAGAGCAGGCCAACGTAGGCGAAACCCTCACCGTATACGGAGTTACAAGCGAAGAGATGAGCAAAATAAAAGTAGCCATCAAAGAAAATGATGGTTTGCTTTATTGGTTCTTCAATCTCTCCCCTATACTGTTCCCCATTTTATTTATAGCTGTTTTTATATGGATGATGACGAGGCAAATAAAAGGCGCTGGTATGCAAGCTTTCTCTTTTGGCCAATCTAGAGCGCGCATCACTACTCCAGATGATCAGAAGCAGAAAGTGACCTTCAAAGATGTGGCCGGCTGCAAGGAAGCCAAAGAAGAACTTTCCGAAATTGTGGACTTCCTCAAAAATCCCAAAAAGTTTTTTGAGATCGGCGCTCGTATACCCAAAGGCATATTACTTATGGGCGCTCCCGGCACAGGCAAAACCTTACTTGCAAGAGCGGTGGCCGGAGAAGCTGGGGTATCGTTCTTTTCTATTTCTGGTTCAGAGTTTGTAGAAATGTTTGTTGGTGTCGGCGCTTCCAGAGTGCGCGACTTGTTCGCCATGGCCAAAAAGGCTGCCCCAGCTATTATATTTATGGACGAGATAGATGCCGTGGGTAGAGTACGTGGTGGGGGCTTAGGTGGAGGCAACGATGAAAGAGAGCAGACTCTCAATCAGATTCTGGTAGAGATGGACGGCTTTGAGCCAACAGAAAAGGTCATCATGATGGCTGCGACGAATAGGCCCGATGTGCTTGATCCGGCATTACTTCGGCCGGGCAGGTTCGACAGAAGAGTCACTATAGATTTGCCTGACAGAAGCGACCGAGAAGAGATCCTTAAGATCCACGCTAAACAAAAACCATTTGCTGAAGATGTAAACCTCACTCTTATTGCAGAAAGAACCCCAGGGTTTAGCGGAGCGGATCTTTATTCTCTTATGAATGAAGGGGCGATTCTAGCTGCTCGAGAAAACAGGACCAAAGTCTCCCAATACGACCTCATCAGATCTATAGAGAAAGTGATGCTCGGACCAGAAAGACGAAGCCATATACTATCAAAGAAAGAAAAGGAAATCACCGCTTACCACGAAGCTGGTCATGCCGTAGTAGCGAGCGCCTTAGAATTCGCAGATCCAGTGCATAAAATATCTATAATTTCTAGAGGCAGGGCCGCCGGTTACACTCTGAAGCTTCCTATAGAAGATAGGAAATTGCAAAGTAAACGAGAATTTTTGGACGATATAGCTATGTCTCTCGGCGGCTACGTTACAGAAAAACTCATCTTTGGTGACCTGACCACTGGGCCCTCCAACGACTTGCAGGTCTCTACCGCTATGGCGAGAGACATGGTAACCAAATATGGCATGTCTGATCTCGGACCAGTAGCTCTAGAATCACAAGGTGGGAGGATTATGTGGGGGGCTAGAGGCAACGATAAACAAGAATACTCTGAAAAAGTAGCCTCTTTTATAGACGAAGAAGTGTCAAAGATTATGAAGGGAGCCCATCAAAGAGCCGAGAAAATAATTCTTGAAAATAGGGGTCTTCTAGACGCAATATCTAAGAGGCTTATAGAAACAGAAACTATAGAGAGAGAAGAATTTGATCAAATGCTTGTTGCGCACGGTATCACTCCAAAAAAGAAAGTAGAATGATTATTTGTTATCCATAATCAACTATTGTTTTAAAAAAAATCTTAGTTAGAATTTAAAGATGCAACCCAAACATTCGAAAGAATCCGGATTTACACTCATAGAGCTCCTTATATCAATAGTCATAATAGGCATCTTAACAGCTATAATTTTGAATACTCTAAGTACAAGTAGAAACCGTGGTTACGATGGTAAAGTCAAAATCCAATTCAAACAACTAGCCACTTCTATACAGATTTATTACGAAAACAATGGCAACTACGGAGCTACTACGAATAATTGCGATAATATGTTTGCCGCCACCACCCCGGTAAATATAAATAAATTTATAGTTGGACTTCAAAATGGAGCCGCTGTTTGTAGATCTACAGGCACAGCTTACGCTGTTTCTATCCCTCTTCTTAATGCTCCAGTAAGCGCAGATAATTGGTGTATAGACTCAAACGGTCGTTCTATAGCCATAGCTGACCCCCTCATCGCGAGTGACACTAGTTGCAACTAGTTGAATTTTACCTCCGAAACACTTATTATCAGACAACCCCGTCCTTAGCTCAGTTGGTTAGAGCACGGAGCTTATACCTCCGGGGTCCTAGGTTCGAATCCTAGAGGACGGACAAGCCAAAAAATTCAAACTGCTTTGAATTTTTTTGGACTTGTCCGAGACGGAGCTATGTTTTTGTAGCAACAAAAACAAGTGAGTCGGGGTCGCGGAAATTTCATTTTGACGAAAATGAAATTATCCGTGACGACAAGAAAACTCAATCATATAATGCAAAGTTATAATCTGTCCTGCTTTTATACCCTTTTGAAAAATTTATATCTGAACTTGATTTTTTTCCACTTTTAACTAACCTTACCAACAGAGAAGGAGGTTCTTATGCAAATTGAAGTTGTCGTTGTAAGTTATGAAAATGAGTTCTGGTTCGAGTTTGAAGGTTTTAAATTCGACACTTTATATGCGTTTTGGGAGCTTGACCGCAGAAAAGTTCAGGTCGTCCGTAACGGAGCAACCATTGCCACCGGCCGAGTTTCTGAAGCTCGCGGGGAACCCGTATTCAACGATTACGGCACAGGAAAAGACATCGTCTTGAAAGGTTCTGCACTCCACGCAGAAAAGTTTCGTCTTTCTGACTATTTGGTGTTGGATATACCAGATGGGTTTAACCTCAGCAATCACTTAGTAGAATCCTGTCAATTTCTCGGCGCTGTAATTGCTTCAATGCCAGTGGGGCAAACAATGACTCTGGGTGAAGCAAAAAGGAAGATTGTTGCTGAATTGAGTAAAGAGGTACCAGATACCCCAATCCGTATTCTTCGATTCAGGCGACACAAGTGATTTTTCCCTTGGTTAAAGCCGCCCAGCCTGTAGAGACCGCAGCGTCTCTTGGCGAGGCGGTTTTCTATTGTTATACAAAAATAATGCTTCTGTTTCGGTTCTAAAAACATTAAAAAGTTTACAAACAAACATCCGCTAACTTGAGAGACTTCCTTTTACTCCAAATGGATTTTTGAGGATTTTGTTTTTGTGCTACCCTATTAGTAGGAGGGTTTGAACATGAAAACCTTGATCTTTGTGATGTTAGTCCTGAGTCAGGAGATGTTCGCAAGCAGTTGTGTAATGCAAGGTCTCGATGAGGCGGTGAGAAGGGCTGATTATATCTTCACTGGCCGTATTTCAGACATCGTTAATGTGGCTGGACCGGATGATAAGGCACAGACGATCCATGCTATAGTCACATACGACATCTCTGGTTATTGGAAAGGTGATGTGGGGAGGAAAATGACTTTATCTGTCCTCAATCAGCCATCTGAGGATCGGAAATCTTATACGCTCCAAAAAGGAGATGTCTATCTGGTCTTTGCTTCCAAAGAGCATACCATCTTCTGGCTCAGGTCTTTTTTATTGGCGAAACGAAAATTGGAAAGGAAATCGCTTGAACTGTTAATGGGTAATGGTCTCGTGAATAGAGACCTCGTTGCGGGTGCTGGAGATGATTGCTCTAGAACGAGGTTAATCTCTGAAGCAGGCGAAGATTTGAAACTGCTTGGGCCAGCAAAACTTCCAGCGAAGTAGCCAATCACTCCATGTGTACCGCAGTTCTTTGAAGCACCCTTCGAGCTAGTTCGGGGTGCTTCTTTAATTCAAAATCTTGTTGAATAAGAAGAGTGGCCTCAAGCCGAGCGGCTTCAACCATTTTGATATTACGGAGGGCCTCCATTGCGAGATCAGAAACCCCCCATTGCCTAGAATTTATACTGAGGCCCCCAGACCCCCTCTCTTTCAGATCCGCTTCAGCAAGTTCAAAACCATTTTTCGCAGACACAAAGGATTTTAGACGATCTATAGTTTTTTTACTTTTGGTTTCGGTAAAAACAAAACAGTGAGCTTGATGAGAGCTACGCAAAACTCTCCCTCTAAGCTGATGTAGCTGGGCTAAACCAAATCTTTCTGCATTTTCAATAAGTATAGCCGTGGCATTTGGCACATTGACCCCAACTTCAATAACAGAAGTGGCTACCAATATCTGTATCTCGCCATTTTTAAATCTTTGCATTTTTTCTTGCTTATCTTTTGGTTTATCTTTACCTGTTATGCCCTCTATTTTGAATTCTTTAAAAATTTTTGTCTTCAGTCTTTCAACTTCCGATTTTACCGACTTGGCATTTAATGTATTTTCTTTATCAGGATCCGGATCGTTGACTCTTGGGCATATGACATACGCTTGTCTACCGCTTAGCAAGATCTGCTCTAGCTCTTTATATACAATCTCGCGCTCTTGAGGCAAGACTATTCTAGTATTCACCGGTTTACGACCCGGAGGCAATTCATCCAAAAGTGAAAGATCAAGATCACCAAAAATAGTAAGGGCCAGAGTCCGAGGAATAGGAGTTGCCGTCATTGAAAGCAGGTGAGGAGTAAGATCATGTTTCCGACGAAGTTGCATCCTTTGTTTGACACCAAAACGGTGTTGTTCGTCAATTATTATAAGAGCTAGATTTTTAAATCTGACTGTTTTTTGAATGAGGCTATGGGTACCAATCAGGATCGGAATCTCGCCATTTGCCACCCATTTTAAAAGTTGGGTTTTGGATATTTTGGTTGATTTCTCTTTGTTTATTTTGGAAGGAAATTTTCTAGCGCCACTACCAGTTATAAGCCCTATATTTACTTTATACTTCGCAAAATATTCTATAAACGACTCAAAATGTTGTCCGGCCAGTATTTCAGTTGGAGCCATATAAGCTACCTGCAAGCTACTACTCTGCCGGCCCGGTGGGTGGGTAGAGGCAGCGACGAAGCTGGCTGTTGCCGCAACCGCCGTCTTACCACTTCCGACATCTCCTTCTAGGAGACGCGACATGGGAGATCCTTTTTTTAAATCATTGAGTATGGTGTCCAAAGCATTATTTTGGGCACGCGTAAAAGGAAAATTAAAAGTATTTATAAAACTGCTTATTTCTTTGTCACTTATGTTGATTACAAAAGATTTCTCTCTATTTGAAAGGAACCTTTCTTTCGCTCTATCTAGCTGGACATAGAGCACTTCTTCAAAAGCAAATCTCTTTCTTGCGGCATCGGCATCAATCTGTTTTTTGGGAGCATGTATCCATATCAGAGCCGTGCGCAGACTCGGCAAGTTGTATTTCGATAATATCTCTTTGGGTATCGGGTCCTCCAATTTACTACTGTCTATATTTTTCA
>JBBTQZ010000002.1:0-18311 GCA_038065435.1 Patescibacteria group bacterium
AATCTATATTTTCTAATTTTGAATGAGCTTCTACTGTATAGCTCCCGGGGTCAGTGAGAATTCTTTTTCCCTTAGTTTCTATGAGTAAACAACAATGCCCTAATTTAGTGATTTTCATAGGATCAGTATAATCAGGATTTGGCTAAAAGGAAAGACGATGGAAAATTTTAAATAAATACCATAAATTTAGGTCATTTTTTCTCATTTTTTCACTAATATGTGTTCGTCCGTTTTGCATAAATAATAGGAGTATGGTAGGATGTTCAAGGAATCAGTACTGGAACTAAAAGAGAGAACCACATCATGCTATGCGTGCGGATTTCTCCTTTAGCTTCAAAATTAAATATAGGAAGGTGTAAATGACAAGAAGAGGATTAGTGGCTTTGACCATCATAGCAATGAGGTCAGAGGAGCCTTTGGCTTCTATGGAAAATGTAGAGATGCCGGAGGAGTGTCGCCAATTTGGAGTAGCCGAGGCTACTTATTACGGCGAGTCTTTCCATGGGCGCACGATGGCCAATGGGGAAGCCTTTGATAAGGACGACCCGACAATAGCGGCTTCACCCACTCTGCCTTTAGGTAGGCGGGTAACTGTGATCCATCCGGAAAATAAGAAGGTGGTAACCGTAACTATCACAGACCGGATGCCAGAAGGCGCTCCAGATAATGCTTTGGATCTATCTAGAGCAGCTGCTCAAAAGCTCGGTATACTCACAGAAGGCCGAGCCAGAGTCTACGTGCAAGTAGAAAACTAGTTATTTTCCCCTCCATCACATCCCCAAGCTGTTCACGGCTTGGGGATGTTTTTTTGTTAAATTTGATTCCAATAAAGAGAGACATTGAAGGTTTTGAGTTTTTTCAGGTAAATCCAGCTTTATCACTTCAGAACTAATTTGATAAGCTACTGATATGAATAAAAAGCAAATTATTAAAAGAACAGAATATTTTGTTAGACAAGCACTTTCAGGAGAAGGGACAGGGCACGATTGGTGGCATATTGAGAGAGTCAGAAATAATGCAAGATTAATAAACAAAAAAGAGAAAGCCGATGATTTTATTATAGACTTAGCACTTTTGCTTCACGATGTTGGTGATAGAAAGGTCATCAATAAAGAAGAAGATGATTATAGTATTGCTGAAAACTTCTTAATACAACAAAAAATACCAAGTGAAATTATTGAAGATGTAATGTTTATTATCAAAAATATGTCTTTCAGTAAGTCTTTGAATAAAAAGAGGGAAAATGTTTCAAAAGAATTTTGTATAGTGCAAGACGCTGATAGATTAGATGCTATTGGGGCAATTGGTGTTGCTAGAGCTTTTGCTTATGGAGGTAAAAGGGGACGACCACTTTACGACCCAACTAGAAAGGCCCAAAAGATAAATACAACTAAAGAGTATAGAAAATTGAATAGCTCAACCTTGCATCATTTTGAAGAGAAACTTTTTTTGTTGAAAAATTTGATGAACACAAAAACTGCTAAAGAAATTGCGAAAGATAGAAATGAGTTTATGAAAAAATATCTTAAGCAATTTTTAGATGAGTGGAGTGGTAAAAAATAATACTTTACCTTGATTTATAATGGCTCCTTATCGTGGACGATCTGCCCGAATGACCGTATTCGGTTAGGTAGGGTTCATTTATCCTGACTTGTACTGAGTTTGATCGAAGTAGCCTGATTAAGGATAACCCTTAGTTGGTATCAGATAAAGCGGTGATTACATTTTTTACAAACCCCAATCGGCCCAGCTTTCGGGAAAGGAAAGCTCGTGAGTTCTTAAATAAACGATGATCTGACCATTATGCAGGGTCTCGTGGTCCATTAGGTAATTGAGATGGTCATGAATATTGACTGTATTTACATGCCAATACTGCCAATCAATTTCCAAATCATCCGAATCAACACCCCCAAGAGCTTTTAGTAGCCTGCCATTTGCTCTTTGCCATAAATCAACAAGCAATTCTTTTGACTTAGCCACATTCAAATCAATTTTCTCAATAGTCTTACCTAGAACCTTGTTCTCTATCGCCTCGGCATACTGAAATCGTATTTTGCACATATGCCTAAATTGCTCACCAAGAGTGCCCATGTTCTTACCAACAGTGAGACCTAACTGATTATCAGAAAGACTTTTCAGCACATCAAATCCAAGATTCTGAATATAGGTCCAGTCTTCTATTTTCTTTTGAATTTCTTTAGTGTTCATAAACCTTCTTTTTTGCCCCATTGTATTTTGTTCCAAACTCTCTCGTAAATATAATATATGGTCATTCCTATTAAAGCGGCAACTACAGTGATTTCAATTGATTCGGATAGCTTTCCAGTATAAAAGTAGATAACACTCCAAGTTATTAAAGTGGCGATGATTCTCCAAAGAATCGTTTTTACCACAGACCTGGCCTTAGTCTCGTAGAACATTCCTAGTTTTTAATTATTAAAGGATTAAAGTTGGTTTTATTCATTTGTCCTATTTAGAATTTCGTTTATAAATTCAATTTTCCGTCTGTAATACTCTCTAACCGATACACCATTTCCATCTTCTTTGAGCTTTCTGTATTTTTCTAATGCTTCAGGGTTTTGCTTTAAGTAACTAAAGTGTTTTTCTCCATCAATCCAACTCTGATGGTCTTGGTTAGTAAGCATTATTTCTATTCTCGTTCCGTCTATATGTCTGTAGAATTTAGTTCTTTCTTGAGGATAGACGCTTTTTGGCTTACCCCATACTGCTTCCATTTTTGGCGTAAGTTCTTCAATTTGTTCTGGCAATATAGGAATATAGACATCAATTTCTTTCTGCCCAGAAATACCTAAAGCAGAGGCACCTCTGTGTAGGACTTCATATTCTGTTCCAATTATAGATTGAATTTCTGATTTTACTTGCTCAAACTTCTCTGGAGCTTTTGGGTCATATGGAAATATAACTATTTTATCTACATCCGAAAGATGGTCTATCCATTTTTGTTGTGCGGGGGTAATCATATCTTTGTTATCTTCTTTGCTACGGCATCTACAAACAATCTAAAAGCAGGTCTTTTTTCCCTGTCATAAATAATCTTTACCCCGAGCAAATGTCCTTCTGTGCAAGATAAATCCTTTTTAGAAGTAGATATTTTAGATTCAACAATTCTATCAATATACGTTCTTCGTAGATTACCTTGTCCATCTTTTTGATACATACAAATATGTTTACCGCATTTTTGGCAGGAAATGTTTAGTAAGCGAGAATACCCGCCTCTTACTTTTTTATACTTATCATTTTTGAAAATAGTTTTAGACATTCTTATATATTTCAAGGGCTTTACTCATTATCCTATCTCCAATCTGACCCCAATCGAAATACTTTTTATAATCTTCTGGGTCAATAAGTTCTATCTTTGTAATATCTCCATCTGGGTCGGCAGTAAAACCTCCTATAGGTTCTACAATACAAAATGACCTTGTTTGTCTGATTACTCTATCTCCTTCGTAAATATCTTGATAACCAATAATCTGTTGATTTAACACTTTCATATTGGTTTCTTCTTTCACTTCTCTAATCACCGCATCTTCGTAAGTTTCTCCTACCTCAATGCCTCCGCCAGGCGGTGTCCAGTATCCTTTCTTTTCTGCATATACCACAATCATTTTACCTTTATAAAAACAATATGCGTGAACTCCTTGTAGAGTTTTATCTTCCAAGTCTAAAGTCGGGTCACCCTCTTTGTATACAACATTTAGAATTTGTCCAAGCCGATTTGTGAGAGTTGATTTGATTTCCATATTATTCAGGTCTACAATAAATTTCTAAACGAATATCGCTTGGGTCATCAAACCAAATAAATTCTTTATTGCCGTACTTATCTAACTCTAAACATCATCGCTATTCTGTCAGCTGACCGCTTGTCTACCTTTCTCAAATGTTCTACCAATACTTTTTTGTCAGAGATTTTTTGATCAAATTCATTTCTTGCCGCCTCATAAGTAGCCCACAACTCGTCATATTGTTTTCTATTATCTCCCACATGTTGATGTACATCGGCAAAGTCATCAAAACCTCCCATTCTTTCAATAAATTTTTCTCTAACATCCACTGCGTCTAATAATTTTTTAACTAAATCTACTTGCTCCTCTAGCGACAAGGTTGGATTTTGGTTTGGGTCACTTTCCATAATTTAAAATTATTATTAATTATTTTTTTAAATTTCTGTGCTCCGCGGGTTGGATTCGAACCAACGACCAATCGCTTAACAGGCGACTGCGCTACCGCTGCGCCACCGCGGAATAATATTTACTCACTCACTATTCAGACTATACACCATAACACCAATCTTCAAGCGCAGTCGCCTGAACAGGCTCCGTCACAGATAATTTTCTGCTGAAAATTTCTGCGACCCCGCCTCGCACCGTCGTGCTCCGGCCTTGCGGTTGGGTCCCATCCCAACCTCACTCCACCGCTGCGCCACCGCGGAATGGTATCTTTAACTTTCTACTAAGGTTGTCTATCAATTAATTTCAACGAACTTGAATATTCTAACGATAAAAAGCCTTTTGTGCAATGTGTTTAAAAAAAATTGACACAACACCTATAAAAGTGTTATATTTTGACAGGAGGTAGTTATGAACTTTAACTTTAGCACAGGAGTGGTTTCCTTACTGAATCCGTTCACAGTGGTTCTCAAAGGCGGGATTGTGGCAAAAAGAAGGCATTCCAATGAGCTTGGTCACCGATTTCATCTTGGCAAGAAAATCTTTGCCTCATGGTGTGGCAAGGAAGACGTTACCCGTCCACCAATCAGTAATGGTCAGCATTGGCTTGATTTTGATGCTATAGAACCTGAAGGTCTATGGCGAAGAGAAGAAGTCTATATCCCAGCTTTTCAAAGAGACGGGAGAAGGGGGTTTGAAGCTGAAGACATCGTGCTCAACGCATTGATCCACTGTGGAGTTAGGGCTGAAAAACCGACTCTCTATGAAGATCAACGACTTGGCGTAGACTTCTGGGTTTTCCTCAAAATTGAAGGTAGTTGGAAGTGGCTTCCTGTAGATCTCACTTTGCGTCGTGGTGAAGAGCTTGAGGAAAAATACAAGACTGCTTTTGAGAGAGGAATTATCGTCGTAGCTCTTATGGGGTGGCAGACAAAGAGGTCAGCCAATATTGTTTTTAGTGATTTTATGAATAATCTCATCAGAAATCACAGGAACTTTTTGGCTCAAGAAAAGTCACTCCTAAAGCGAGAAGAAGCCAAGCTTTACGAGACAACTTTTATGTACAGTGGGCCTTTAAGGAGGTAAGGGTTTGGTGATGACCGGCGGCCAGGAGCACTTCTGGCCGCCTTTTATGTTATTATTTGATCTCTAGATTATGAATAAGAAAATCAAGATAGAGATAGCCTTTGGACTTATGGTTTTGTCGGCCTCTCTTATTGCTTTTGTTGTATATGGCTATTATCGATACGATGAGCTTTCTAAGAATTTAGATAACACGAATTTGGATCTTCTAGAATTACAGAAGAATTTTGACGCACTGAATGAAGAGCGCGATTATATTTACAACAATTTGCTTAGTGAACAGGCGAAAAATAGTTTGTTTGAAAATCAGATCAAAGAAATAGCTGGCACGGTCGGCAACTTAGACAAGCTTTCTAAAACAGATGAGGAGCTTTTGCAAAAATATTCTAGGGTTTATTTTCTCAATGAGCATTATGTTCCGGAATCTCTCGCTACCATTACTCCAAGCCACTTGCTTCAAGAAGAAAGGGTGCAATATGCGCATGCTAAAGTAGCACCGTATTTGGAAGCAATGATGAAAGATATGGAGGAGAGGGGCACGCCCATCCTTGTTGTATCAGCTTTTCGTTCTTTTGCGGAGCAGATCTCTCTCAAGGGTAAGTACTTGGTCACTTATGGCTCTGGCGCGAACCAATTTTCGGCTGATCAGGGTTTTTCTGAACATCAGCTCGGTACTGCTTTTGATTTCACCACCGTAAAACTTGCCAGCAACTTCACAGATTTTGCTGGCACAGAAAGTTATAAATGGCTGTTGCAAAATGCCCACAAATACGGTTTTATACTCTCTTATCCCAAAGATAATTCTTATTATCAATTTGAGCCGTGGCATTGGCGCTTTGTTGGCAAAAAACTTGCCTTGCGTCTTCACGAAGAAGAGGAGAGCTTTTATGATTTAGATCAGCGTATAATCAACAACTATCTTCTCTCCATTTTTGATTAAAATCCTATAAATTTAAAATTATTTATACAAAAGCTCAAAGATTTTAGTTGGCTCGGTTTTGCCTTTTACGGTTATAGTGCCGAGCTCTTGAGTTTTGAAACTACTGTCGTCTCGAAGAGCTTTGGCGAAAGATTCATTAACTATCGTTTCTACTCCAAATTCTTTGGTTTGGCTCTCTAAGCGTGAAGCTAGGTTGACGCTGTCGCCCATAACGGTGTAATTGAAGCGTTTATTCGAACCCATATTGCCGACGATAACTTCTCCCAAAGTAAGACCCATACCTATTTTTATTTCTGCTTTACCTTCTAGCTTCAGTTCTTTGTTTAACTCCTCAAGTCTTTCGGACATCTCTTGCACGGCTCTGCAAGCGTCCTCAACTTTATTTTGGTTTTCTATAGGCGCCCCCCAAAACGCCATTACCGCGTCACCTATGTATTTATCTACCAATCCGCCATGCTTCATGATGGTTTCGGTCATAAGCGAGAGGTAACGATTCATAAGATGCACCAACTCCTCCGGCTCCAGCTTTTCGCTTATAGTGGTGAACCCACGAATGTCGGAGAAAAATACCACAAGCTCTCTTTTTTCGCCTCCCAAACGCAATTTATCTGGATTCTGCATTATTTCTTCTATAACTTCTGGCGTAAGGTAATATTTGAAAGCGTTCCTAATAAATCTTTTTTCTTTAGATTCGGTAATGTATTGGAAGATAATCAATATAGCAGTGCTCGCGATAAATGCTAAAGAAATGTATAGGTGAGGTATGATAATAAAATAAGTGAAGAGCGTTATAGCGGATATATTTATAAAAAAGAGAATACCGATAAGAGTAAGCAGTAGTTTGGAAAACTTTTTGATCATTGCTATCGCGATTTGAGACAAGAGGCTGGCTATGAGTATGAGGATTGAGGCTAGAAGACCGGAGCTTTCTTTGAAGAATTTTGTTTCTAGTAGGGAAGCAGTTATATTCGCGTGCACCTCTACTCCGGGTAATCTGCCCATCGGTGTGTTTGCAAAATCATGCAAATCTGGAGCTGTAGCACCCACAAAAACGAGAGAGTCTTTGAAAAAACTTTCGGGCACTTTGTTTTGGAGCACATCAATAAGAGGAATGGTGGGGAAAGTCTTTTCTTTGCCATAGTAGAAAATACGGAATTTCTCTATCTCACCCCTGTTGCCAGAAGCTATTTTACTAAAGCTGGGGATGGTGTTTATTTCTGTTATCGCTTCTCTTACCACCCCATCACTATCAGGGAAGATATTTACAAAAGCTTTGTTTGCGTACGCAAACGATTCCAGAGGTTTTGCTTCTATTACGCCATCATTACGCAGGATTATGGGAAGGATTATTTGAGGCACAGAAGTTTTTAGAGCTGAAGCAAGGGTATTGTCGTCCCATTCACCAAAGCGCGAATTTTCTGAAAAACTTACGTCTATAGCAATTCTTTTTGCTGATTGTAATTTACCGATAAGATCGGAAAAGATTTTTCTCTGCAGAGGCCAAGAGCCTAGTTTGTTGATACTCTGACTGTCTATAGCTACGATGACGATGTCTTCTGGTACTTTTGTTTTTATAAAAAACCTATCAGTTATTTTCTCCTGCGAGCTGTCAAAAAAGTGATAATTGTAAGAAATAATGAAAAACAAAGAGACTCCCAAGATGATAAAAATAGGAAATAATTTTGAGCGGTTTTGGTTAAGGCTTTTCATTCGGAGTTTGTTCTCTATATATCGTTAAGGCAGCTTTTTTTGAGATTATAGTGCCGTCTTCTCGGTAGAGTACTATATCGTAAACGCCAAGACCTATGTTTTGTACCTGTATTCTTATAAGACCGTTGCCTACGATATACGGATTATTGATGGGAGTCTGTCCTACCAATACGAACTTTGTTTTGTCTAACCCTGTGCCTATTATGTCTACAAAATCTTGGCTACCAAACAGTATTTGTGCGGGGGAGACGCTGTCGATTGTGAATGTCGAAGTAGCCTGTATTTGAGTCGTTTGATTTTGGTTTAGAGTACTGGTCGCTTGGCTTGCAGCTATTGTGCTGTTGTTCGTAGCACTATTTGGTAAATTCTGGTTATTTGATACAGATGTAGGTACAGAAGGAGCCTTAGGGAGGGTTTTTATTGGAGGCGGAGTGGTTTGGACGCTCGGGTAATTACCACTTAGCAGATATTTATACCAATCAGTATTTTTGTCTTTATTATCAAAGGGTAACAATACGGCACTCTTTTTGCCATCTATAAAGGCTTTGGATCCGGCTTTTACTGTTACCCCCGTATTCAAATCTTTTTCTCCATTTTCTTTTAATCCAAAGAAAGAAACGCTTCCTTCTACAACAAAAAGAGAAGATACATCATTTTGAAAATTTAGAGCAAACGCTGTGCCCCGCACCACAGCCACTGCATTTTGAGTTTTTATCTCATAAAATTCTCCTTGCTCAAAAACTTTTTCTACTCGCGACCATATGCTACCAAAAGATAATTTTTGGCTAGTACTACTTTTGTTTCCGGTGTCTTCCAATACAAGACTAGAATTATAATCCAGAACGGATTTGTAGCCACCACCTTCTATAAGAGCTCTACCGTATGTGCCGGTCTCCACCCTACTACCGATTGTTGTAGTGGCCAGATTTTCCACCTCGTATTTTAGATTACCCTCCTCTTCTAGAAAAACTGCTTTTTCTAGAACTTTGAGAGATATGATCGGTCGCTCTTCTATTGTTTGGCTGTTTTGTGGTCGTAAAACCCAGAATAGTAATCCTGCTATTGCGATTATTATACCTAGAATTATGAGTGATTTTTTCATTTTTTAATTATACAAATTATGGGGATAAAGTGTTTATAAGTTGTTGATTGTTTTAACTTCTAGGTTTGGTATAATTGGACTATGCTTAGGATAAACACTAGGGCTACAAATATAGATCTTACACCAGCGATTGAGGATTATATATTAAAAAGGCTGGAAATACTAGAAAAATTTTTGAAAAATACTGATCAAGTTTTGGTAGATGTAGAAGTTGGTAAAATAAATAAACATCACAAACAAGGTGATGTATTTCGAGCAGAAGTGCATCTGAGGCTTCCCGGAGAAGAATTTTACGCTACAGTAGAGGCGGATGATTTGTATGCGGCAATAGATGAGGTAAAAGATGAAATAGTCAGAGAAGTGAGTTCCAAAAGAAAAAAAGCTTTGCGTCTTTTGCGTAAAGGTGGAGCTAGGATCAAAAACATGATGAGGCGAGCCTATGATTTTCTACCTCGTAGAAAATCCAAATAGCTCATTTCTTTTTTGCCTTCAGGGATAACTCTCAATATTTTTAACTCATTTTCTTCTATAGTAGCATCGGTTACTATAATTCTTTTAGCGTTTTCAAAAAAGTAAGTAGTGGGCCAACCTTCAAAAGCCTTTATTTTGAGCAGATTGGACTTGGCGTTTTCGTTTAGATCTAGCAAACCATCTTCTTTATTTATTTTAGTACAATAAGTGACTTCTTTTTCATTTTGCATAATGGCATCTATAGATCCACTAAGCCATTCGGGCAATATGTGGGCGAAGAGTCTCGCTCCTTCGATTGCCAAGATTTTTTCTAATTCTTTTCGGCCTAATACCTCACCCCCGGTCCCTCTCCTAAATGCAGGAGAGGGGAGAAGCTTCTGAATTATGATTGGCCCTGTATCCATCGTTTCTTCTACTTGCATGATTGATACTCCTATTTCCTTTTCATCATTTAAAATTTGGCTTTGTATGGGAGAGGCGCCGCGGTATTTTGGTAGGAGGGAAGGGTGGATATTGAGGGTTTTTCTATCTGGTATATCAAAAATTTCTTTGGGTATTATTTTGCCATAAGAGGCTACCAGAAAAAGCTTAGAGCTTAAAGTTTGAAGCTTAGAGACCAGTTCGGGATTATTTTTTAAAGATGCTGGGTCTAGAACTTCAATATCATGATTTTGCGCCCAAATTTTAACTATATTTGCAGTAAGAACCAGTTTTCTGCCTTTTGGTTTATCGGGCATGGTGATGATGAGATCGGGTTTTATGTCATGCAGTAAAAGCTCTTCTAATACATAAACTGAAAATTCAGAAGAACCGAAGAAAGTAAATTTTTTTGAATTAAGAATCATGAATCAAGAATTAAGCTTTATATTTTTTTCTTTATTCTTAATTCATACCCCTTTATTCTTCTCTTGATTTGGTGGTATTTCTTTCAAGTTCGTAGCTTTGTCGGTAAACAATATGCCATTCAAATGGTCAATCTCATGTTGAAATATTTGCGCCATAAGACCAGAGCCGCCAAAAGTAAATATTTTTCCATTTTGATCACAAGCTCTGACTTTGACTTTCTCGACCCTCTTCACTCTGCCATAAAGCCAACGGACGGAGAGGCAACCCTCCTCTACTATCTGGCTTTTTTTGGATTTGCCCATTATTTCTGGGTTTATGAAAACCATATCTTTCTTTGACTTTAGATCTTCTCCAAAATTCTTTTTCTCTATTTCGTACACTCTTTTGGATACAACAAAAATACGCAAAGATTCACCTATCTGGGGGGCAGCTATAGCTACTCCATCGTCCTCTATCTCTAGCGCTTTTTGCATTCTTTTTATTATTCTATCTATTTTGCTTGTTCCGATTTCTTCCAGTTTTACCATTTCTGCTACAGAGCGTAAAACAGGACTGTCTTTTTGCAACACAGTACTTACTTTTGTATTTCTTTCACTATTCTTCTTATTCCCCCCCTCATTTTCCTTATTTTTCATACCTAAAATCTAGCATATTTTCCATCTTTTCTCTATGTATAATCTCTATAAAAAATTAGCTCGTCCACTGGAGTGAACGAGCTAAAGTTATAGATTTGGAACTTCGTGGCTACGCCGTAGCCGAAGCGATTTCCTCGATGGTCCGCATGGCCGCATCGTAGGGGTTTTCGGCCTTTACGATTGGACGGCCGACCATGATACGATCTGCGCCCTCTTTGATAGCCTTTGCGGGAGTCATGATCCGCTCCGGATTCTGATCATCACCAGGCACAATTGCCCACGTTGGCCGGATGGCCGGAGTGTTGATCGTTTTATTTTCACCAATAAAAGCTCTTACTGTTGAAGCTTCGGAAGCAGAGCAAATGACTCCATCTACTCCAGCTACCACTCCAAGCTCGGCAAAGAAATTCACCATGTCTTGAACATGAAAACGTCCGTAGGTGGGATACATGTCTTTGTCTTTTTGGTTGGTAAGTATTGTTACTCCCAACAATTCAGTGTCTGGAAGTTCTGCCTTCAGAGCTTCAATGCTATTCCGACCAGTACTGCATACCACCGTTAAGAGTTCTGGTCTCGCTTCCTTTAGGAGTGCTCCGTCAGTAGCGAGGGTCTCGCCGATGTCGTAAAGTTTGAGGTCAGCGAAGACTCGCAAACCGCGCGACTGGATTTCACCGATCAGGTCGTAGCCGCAGGCCCTGAGAGCGGAGTTCACTTTGAGGTAGACTCCGGTTCCTTTGAGGCTGTCGGCCAATGATAGAACACGAGCTTTCACCCAGTCTCTTTTTAAAGATGGAGCAAACGATCCAGAGCATGGTCCCGTTTCGGACCAATATTCTTCCATAGTTGGCCTAAAGTCGGCGGCAATGATCAATCGTTCCGCCGGTGATAGTTGTTTTTGCATTCCGTCTTTCCTTTCTGTTGGTTTGAGAATTACTGTCGCATTTTTGCCAGAAGACTTGCCCAGTTTTTCTTTACTTCAAACTCAACATTGCTAGCAGTGACATCTTCCGCAACAGCAGGATCATCTTGTTCGTATTCGGGGTACACTTCACGAATAGAGGTGACGACAGGCAGGCCTTTATAGGTCGTGTCGTAAATCGGAGAGCGATTGAGTGCCCCGACGAGGAGCACGATCTTCGCTCCGGTCATAGCGATCTCTGTGAGGGTGTTGTCGGTGTTTTGGAAGTTGTTGAAAATGTCTTCCGCAATAGCGACACGTTCGCCTTGCTCGAAATCAAACTGCGAGAGATCCCAAGTGTATTCCTGCTTTTTGCCCACTTCGGTCGGCTTCGGCTTCTTGTCAGCATACACAAATCGCTTTTCAGAAATACGGGCAAGTGCTTGACCGAAGGTTCGTCCGCCGTGCGGAATACCACAGACAGTATCGAACGAATCAATTAACGTACGATCCTGGAGCTTTTGTAGCGCTACCCAAGCAAATATTGAGACAACTTCTTGATGTTCTTCGATCCGTCGGAAGTTGAAGTAGATGTCTCCGACGAGATTCCGTCCTTTGCCGTCTTTTCCCGCGTAGGCGACCAGAGGTCCTTTGCGGATAGATCCATTTTTGGGGCAGATATATACTGCGCCACAGCGCTTCCCAAGCTCCAGAAGATCCTCTCCTGGTATTGGAATAATTGGCTTCATAAATTCCTTTCAATGTTCAAAATTGTCGTTCAAAATTATCGACTGAATCGACTCTAAACGGAAGATTATATTAAGATTGCTTTTTAGTAAAGACAAGATCAAAGTAGGTTGTCGGGGTTTATTTTTATTTCAAAATGAGGTGGAAGGGCGAGAAGTAGGTGTAGGAGGTTTGGGTCTGGGAATTCTTCCTCGCGGATTTTGAGAACTGCGTTTACAGCCCATGGTTTGCCTTTCTTTTCGTGTACAGAGGAGAAAATGACTGGTTCCCAATCTTTGAATGTATTTTTTATTTTTTCTGTTTCTTTGGTCACAAAGATTTTAGTACCTCTTGTGGTGATCTTTATAAATACCGAAAATGGCGGGTAATTGAGAGTTTTGCGATCTTCTATTTCCATTCTATAGAAATCGGTAATATTGCCGGAGAGGGCGAGCTGTAAGGTCTGGTCCTCTATATTTCTAGTTTGTACTAAAAGATTTTCTCTTGTAATACTTTTCATATCCGTAATAAGTTGGAATACCCTTTCTCTTATTTGAAAATCTGGTATGGCGAATAGAGAGTCTATAGAGGCTATGGCTGTGGTATAGACTTTTTTGCGCATAAAGGTGAGAGCCATTTCGGTGCCGATTAGTATATTGGAGTGGCCACTTTCAAAATCGTCAGCTATACCTCTCGCTTTGTTTGCTGTGGTAGCTATGTCGCTATTTAGTTCAAATATTTTTTTGTGTTTTTCTGTATCGGGAAAATTTTTACGCAATTCGTCTGCTACTTTGTCTGTGCCAGCCCCAAGAGCGAGCAGATCCCAACTTTTGCAATTGGGGCAGAGCTCGCGGGAATCGCGAGTCTCGCCACATTGGTGGCATTTGAATATATTTTGATCTCGGGTTTTATGAAGTACGATAGGGGATTCACAATTTTTGCACGATATTCTTGTACCACAGTCGCGACAGATAATTATAGGAGATAGGCCTTTGCGAGTAGCATATACAAATACATTACCCTGAAGCTCAAGAGTCTCTTTTATTTTTTGGATGACTCGAGAGGAGAGAGCTTTCCATTCTTTTTTCTCCTTATTGTTTTTCTGCAATCCTTTGCTTTCTAGAATAGTGTTTTTTTCGCTATTTTTGGTTGTATCTATCAATTCTGTTTTTACATCACTACTTAATCGCCACTTCACACTCTCAAACTGATAGACACTTTTTTCTTTGTAGCGCCATAGGGCAGATATGCTTAGTGTTGAGTCCCCCACGATCACTCTGTCAGCCATTTCTTTACCCAATTCTTCTACAAAAAAACGCAGGTCAACAAATGGTCGCGACAAGGTCTGCCAGCCTCGAGCATTTTCTTCTTCTATGATCACAGTCCCCCAATCTTCCCTTTTTAAGAATAACCAAGAAGGGGTGGCTATTATAAGTACGGGGTGTTTTTTGTTTGTCGCCTTTTTGTACTCTAGACGAAAATCAGCTTTTTTCATATCGGCACTAAAGCTAGCCACATAAGGCTCTATACCTTTGTTTATTTTCTCTTTTATTTTGAGAACCATCTCGTTTTGCGGTAAACACAAAAAAACAGATTTATGTCGAGCAAAATCTTCTCTTGCGAGTGCTTTGTAGTGAGAAATGCGATCCTCGTTTTCCATTTGTAGAGTGAGCACTTCGCTTAGTCTGATTCTTTTCTGCGCATCCTTGATGTTCTCTTTTTCCGAAGTCAAAATCCTAGAGTTTTCTAAAATGAGTTTTGGAAGTAGATGACCTAGCAAGCTACCACTGCTAGTCGCAAAATATTTGGCAGTTTTCTCCGTCGCTTTGAGAAACTCTTTAGTCAAAAATTTGTTTGACCAAGAAGAATCTATTTTTCTTAGCATAAAGTTTGCTGATCGTATCTCTGCTTTTTTTTCTTCAGCATGCTTGCTCTCTAAGACCAAGGCGAACTTTAGTTTGCCACGCACAGGCACCTTTATAAGACTACCCGGCTCAAAATGTTGCAAAGAAAAGTAGGATAGACTTTCTATGTTGAGAGACTTCAATAATGGCAGGCATTCTACTATATACATAAGCATAGCTTAGAACGAAAAGCTCAAAATGCAAAATAATGAAGAATACGGTATATTGCTTGCTATGGGATTCTTCAATAGAAAACTTGGGATTGACCTAGGTACAGCAAATACTTTGGTTTTTATGCCCGGTAAAGGCATAGTATTAAACGAGCCCTCGGTGGTTGCTGTCTCTAAGGAAAACAATAAGATCTTGGCTGTAGGCAGTGAAGCTAAAACCATGATCGGCAGGACCCCTGAAGCGATCATAGCTTATCGTCCTATGAAAGATGGAGTGATCGCGGATTACAAGGTTACTGAAGCTATGCTCCGCTACTATATACGCAAATCAATGGGCGCTATGAGTTTTATAAAACCGGAAGTGCTCATATCGGTGCCGGCCGGTGTCACTTCCACTGAAAGACGCGCCGTCATAGAAGCGGCAATCAAAGCTGGCGCTCGCAACGCTTTTGTTATCAAGGAGCCAATACTTGCAGCGATCGGTGCTGGCATACCAATATATGAAGCTAAGGGACACATGATCGTAGATATAGGCGGTGGTACTACAGACGTAGCTGTTATTTCTTTAGGGGGGATAGTGTCTTCCATAAGTGTAAAATGTGCTGGTAATAGAGTAGATCAATCAATCGCTGATTATGTGAAGAAATCTTTTAACCTCGCGATTGGCGATAAGACGGCAGAAGATGTGAAAATAAATATAGGCTCTGCTTTGCCGTTGGATGAAGAATTATCTATGGATGTGAAAGGTCGGGATATGATAAGTGGCCTGCCTCGCTCTGTAGAAATAAAGACAAATGAAGTCGTCAAAGCTGTGGCAAAAGATCTGCGCGAGATGATCAAAGCGATAAAAGATGTATTGCAGGAGACTCCACCAGAATTGGCATCGGATATAATCGATCAGGGTATTATAATGACTGGCGGTACTTCCAACTTGCGCAATTTCCCCGAACTAGTGTTGCGTAGAGTGGGGGTAAAAGCTATTTTGGCTCCGGAATCTCTTTATTGTGTAGTAAAGGGTACCGGCGTCGCACTAGAGCACTTAGACGCTTACAAGAGAGTGGCTTCTTCCAAGAGATAAAAAACAATGCAAGATTTTGAGAATTTGAATCACGCAAATATTGTTTTAGACAACAGGCAAGCTCTGAGTTTTTTGAAAAATAAAATATTTAATATGGGGTTCAATACTGTTGGGAATCCCGATTATTATGAGTTTGATGTAGATGTGTTCGGTATAGATGAAGCGAGAGAGCTCTCCTTATGGGCTTACAAAAAACCTTTAGCCAATGATCGCAAAGTGGCTATTCTCTCTATCAATTTTATAACCAGCGAAGCTCAGAATGCCTTGCTCAAAGTATTTGAAGAGCCCCCGATGGGGACCTACTTTTTTATTTTGATCGGAAACCTAGGAGGCATATTGCCAACCCTTCTTTCTAGGGTGCAGGTACACGAGAGTTTTTCTGATGGCCGCACAGTACCTACAGAAAATAAAGATTTTATACAGATGTCTGTGGCTAAAAAAATGCAGATTGTAAAAAAATTATCCGGAAGTGAAGGAAGGGAATTATTGAAGCAATTCATTAAGAATTTACCGGAAAAGATAGAAAATATAGAAGATGCCCAAAAGATGAAAAAAATACTGATAGCCAAAAAATTGTCTTCACTTAGCGGTTCTTCTCCAAAAATGCTTTTGGAATGGCTCACTGTCTCTCTCTGACTAAAATATATTAGATAAATATAGTGTATAATATACTCATGTACGATTTTACTGAATTAAAAACAAAACTGAAACAAGCTACCGAGTGGCTTCAGGGAGAATTTGCTGGTTTGCGTACTAGTAGGGCCACTCCAGCTCTTCTGGATTCTATACAAGTAGAAGCTTATGGCTCTAAAATGAGCATAAAGGAGGTGGCAAATATTATTACCGAAGACGCGAAGTCTATCAGAGTGGAACCGTGGGATTCTAGCTTATCCAAATCTATAGAAAAAGCCATTGTAACTTCCAATTTGGGCTTATCTACCTCTCCCTTTGAAAAAGGCGTGAGGATTATATTTCCAGAGCTTACTACCGAAAGAAGAGAACAGCTGACAAGACTTGCTAAACAAAAAACAGAAGAAGCCAAAGTGACCATAAGGGGTATTCGCGATAAAGTATGGAACGATATTCAAGAGCAGGAGAAAAAAGGCGGTATGGGAGAAGACGACAAGTTCAGATTGAAAGACGACATGCAAAAACTCGTAGATGATGCAAACGGATCTCTTTCGGAAATATTAGAAAAGAAAATAGTAGAGATTCAGAAATGATGAGCATAATAATATTTTTTATAGTTCTCGGTGTTTTAGTTTTAGTGCATGAGCTTGGGCACTTTGTCTTTGCTAAAAAAGCTGGTGTACAAGTAGATGAATTTGGTTTTGGCTTTCCACCCAGATTGCTCACTCTCGGCAAAAAATGGGGCACAGTCTTTACCTTAAACTGGATCCCTTTGGGTGGCTTCGTAAAGATAGTGGGGGAGAATTATGAGGCGCCTTCGCTAGAAGAAAAAAACTTTGGCGAACCAAAGGAAAAGATGTTTACTGAAGTAAACAAAAGATGGCAAGCTTCCATACTTTTTGCTGGCGTTTTTTTTAACTTCCTTTTTGCTTGGCTACTTTTTGCTGTAGGTTTTTCTATCGGTTTGCCGGCGCCCGTGGACAATAATTTCGGTTATAGTGTTCAAAACCCCAAACTCACTATCATATCCGTACTCAAAGATTCGCCCTCTGAAATAGCTGGTCTAAAATCTGGCGACAAAATTATAGCGGTGAAAGACAATAAAAACATCGTGGATATGCTAGATGTTGAAAATGTTTCTGAGTTTATCTCCAAATCTGAAGGAGTGGTAGAGGTAGAAATAGAAAGAGGGAAAGACACTTTGAATTTTAGCTTAGCGCCGGAGCAGAACCTATCTATAAATAGAAAAATCGTAGGTATAAATATGGATATGGTCGGCACTTTATCTTTGCCGATTCATAGAAGTATTTTAGAAGGCGGTAAAGTGTCTGCTAAGCTCGTTTACCTTACCGTAGATGGTCTCTATAATCTTATAAAAGACGCCTTTATAGGAAAAGCGGATTTCTCTAGCGTCACTGGGCCTGTGGGTATCGTAGGAATGGTGGGCGATGCTTCCAAACTCGGTTTTGGCTATCTTCTGACTTTCACTGCTCTTATATCTATAAATTTGGCCGTTATCAATTTGGTGCCGATACCGGCCTTAGACGGTGGACGACTTTTGTTTGTCGGTATAGAAGCGATTACTAATCGGCGTATCAAACCAAGCATTATCGGTGCTGTAAACAGTATAAGTTTTGCTCTTCTCATCGTCCTGATGCTCATTGTCACCTATCGCGATATTCTAAAGTTGTTTTAGTTTTTTATTTATTTCAAATTAAAAGCAAAAGGTCGGTAGCTTTCGCATACCGACCAAGAACTAAATTATTAACGCAAATATTCAAAAAATTTTGCATTTTTAAAAGCATGATAACTCAAGAAAAGCGAAATCAAACTTTTAAACAGGGCAGTAAGCGCTGACCAAAAACTTTGTTCTACTGGTTGATGAGTTATTGGGATCACATACAAACCCATGAATTCACCTACAACGACGA
>JBBTQZ010000003.1:0-1464 GCA_038065435.1 Patescibacteria group bacterium
GGTTTGATTATCGGATTTGTTTTGTTCAAAGATCTAGCCAAAGAGCAGATCCAGGAACTGAAGGCAGATAATCAACATTTGACAGGCCAAATGTTGGAACTTGAGGCAAAGCTGTCGGCTAAATACAGCTTTTGGGAAGAGACAGAAGATGGGTTTCTTGCAATTGAAACCCCAGATTTGAGGCTAGAAATCCGTAAGAATTCTTTGCCCCAAGGTCTGCTGAAGAAGGAGGGGGTTTGATGGAATATCTGATAGGGTTACTGATTGTGGTTGGTGCAGTTGCGCTTTTTTGTATACATAATCTCATTGATTACGTATGCAAAGAATTGATAGCTCTCAAGAGTCGTATCGATGAGCTTGAAGCCAGACTTTCAGGGAAAGGAAGGATCTGATGATCTCTCAATTGATTGGCAGGGATTTTCTTGAGATCATGACACAGATCATCCCACCGTTAATCATCTTGATCTGCGGATTTGGTCTCATGTACATATTTGAAAAGCAGAAGCATGATAAAGAAAACTAGAGCACCCCGACGGCTCGCTTCGCTTCCGCCAATTTAAGGCTCGCCACAGTGCGGGCCTTTTCTCTTCCCTCCTCTAAAACTCTTTTTACTAAGCTCGTATCGGAAGCTACTTCTCTACGCTTTTCGCGTAAAGGCTTTATAAAGCTTTTCAAATCTTCTATCAAAATTTCTTTGAGCTTTTTGTACTGGCCTTTGTTTTCGTCATACAATTTATCTAGGCTCTCAGCCGGCCTAAAAAGCTTGTGAATATAAAATACATTTTCGGGGTATTCGGCCTTGGAATCTGTTACTATAGCCATCACTTTTTCTTCTATCTCACTATCTTCAGCGAAAAGCGAAATATAATTGTTGTAGCTCTTGCTCATTTTTCGGCCGTCTATACCTGCTACTGTCTCCACATCTTTCATAATGTAGGCTTCTGGCAGTTTAAAAATACTTCCTTCGCTTTGCTCGGGACAAAAAGTACGATTGAATTTCTCGGCTGTATCGCGAGCAAATTCTATATGCTGTTTCTGGTCTTGACCTACTGGCACGATGTCTGGCGAGTAAAGCAAAATGTCGGCCGCCATCAACATGGGATAATTGAAGGTGCCCATACTTATTTTTTCTTCTCCACCTTCGGCCTTCTCCATTGCGTCTTTGTAAGCATGAGCGCGTTTGAGATAAGGTAGGGTGGTGATGGTGTCAAATATCCAAGCAAGCTCGGTGTGCTCGGAAACATCTGACTGTTTGAAGATGACAGATTTCTCCGGATCAAGACCGATAGCCAAGAAATCAATCAAAAGGTCTTTAGTGAGAGTTCTCATTTCTTCTGCATTTTGGATGAAGTTGAGAGCGTGATAATCGGCAATCATAAAGAAGCCCCCATTGTGTTTGTTTTGAAGATCTACAAACTGCTTCAAAGCTCCAAAATAATTGCCTATATGTGGCTTCCCCGTCGG
>JBBTQZ010000004.1:0-9141 GCA_038065435.1 Patescibacteria group bacterium
CCTCAGTGGTACATCAGAAGAAGTTGTAGCCAAAAAAACCTATGTTATATCTATGCTTACAAACGAAGCTCTAGAGGATCCAGAAGCTTATGGTTTGGGCAAGGATGGAGGAGTAAAAGTTGGCGATAAAATAGATTTCTCTAAAATGGCTACTTTTGGAGATAGAAATGAATTTGATCAGCTACTAGAAGACGCGAATAAACTTCCGGAGCCAAAAATAAAAAATTTTTTGGCAAATAACGCAAAGATAGAAGCTTGGGTAAATGATCCAGCAAATGCTGATGTGCCAATAATAAGCGGTAGTGGTCAAGTAACAGAAATACTAGATACAAAAGTAGGTAAAGTAGATAAACCAGAAACAGGCATTTTGGCTAGGGAGTATTTTGGCGAGAAAGTGGTAGAAGCAAGAGAGTTGTCGAACCTCGTTGCTATTCCAGAGACAGATATATCTGATCCAGATAGTTTAAGAAAAGAGATAGAAGAACACAAAGCAAGGCTTTTAGAGCTTGAAAAAAATGCACCACAAAATACGCTACAAAATGCACCACAAAGTACACCACTTAGAACAATGGCGGGGGATTCTGTACCTGCACTTGAGGTGGAAAGAAGCTTTCAAGCTGCCATAGATGGTATATATGCCAAGAAAAGTTTGTTTGGAGGTATAAAGACTCATGGGATCGCTACGAAAGAGTGGGGAGAAGTGGCAGGACTTCCGGCAAATAAAGTATTAGACTATTATAACCACCCGGAAAATTCTGATTTACCTAAAAATGTTATAGCAAGCCTCCAGGTATCGGCAGAACACAGGAATTTGGTGGAGGGAATCAATGGTTTGAAACAAGAAGTAGAAACCCTCACCAAAGCATCTGGTTCAATGGGTGTAGAGATAAAACCTTTTGATAGAGAAAGTATGGAGGCCTATATAAGGAGATTGGGAGGGTTTAGATTGAAGCTGGCTAAATAGTAAAAATAATAAATAAAGTATATTAAACCAAATGAATGATGAACTTAAAAAAAGAATAATCCAAGATTTCGGTCTAGCGCAGATGGCGACAGAAGAACAAGAGAAGTTTATAGAACGCATAGGTAATATGCTTTTTGAATCGGTAATAGAAAGAGCACTGAAGAAAATGGATGAGAGTGCCATGAGCGAATTTGATGAGCTTTTGAATGATGCAGGGGAAGATTATCAGAAAGTCATAGCTTTTCTACGCAATCGTGCACCCGGCTTCAAAGACATAGTGACCGATGAGATGGCTCGCCTAAAGCGAGCTACTTCCAGCATATTTGCCTAAATCTGGCCCCTGATCTTTGTGTTTACCTTTACCCTTGCGTGATTTTGGCGAGTTTGATATTATAGAGTTTATTGATAAATAAAGGGCGGGTTTTGCTTCGCCTGAAAATTTTAGAATTAATAATAAACATTTAATTACAAAAATATGGCAGAAACTTTTGATCGCAGTAAGCCTCATGTAAATGTAGGCACAATAGGCCATGTGGACCACGGCAAAACTACTTTGACCGCGAGTATTCTACATGTGCTTGATATGAATAAGGATAAGGGTTATGGGGCTAGGGTGGAAGAAGTAGATAAGATAGACAATGCTCCAGAAGAAAAAGCTAGAGGCATAACCATTGCCTTGCACCACAGCGAGTACTGGACTCCTGGTAGGCACTATGCTCACATAGATGCCCCTGGTCACGCCGACTACATCAAAAACATGATTACTGGTGCAGCTCAAATGGATGGCGCTGTGCTTGTGGTGGCAGCTACTGATGGCGCTATGCCACAGACAAGAGAGCATGTTCTCCTTGCTCGCCAAGTAGGGGTACCAAAAATAATAGTATTTCTAAATAAATGCGATATGGTACCGGACAAGGACATGATAGATCTTGTGGAAGAAGAGATCAGAGATCTACTTACTAAAAACCAGTATGACGGAGCAAATACGCCTATAATCCGTGGCTCTGGCTTGAAGGCTCTAGAAGCTAAGGATGTAAACGACGAATGGGCACAGAAAGTATTGGAGCTTATAAATACTCTTGACACATATCTACCAAATCCTGTTAGAGACATTGAAAAGCCTTTTCTTATGCCAGTTGAAGACATATTCTCAATTGAAGGCAGAGGCACAGTGGTAACGGGTAAAATAGAAAGAGGCATAGCTAAGGTTGGTGAAGAAATAGAAGTAATAGGCCTAAAAGATGCTCAAAAGACAACAATCACCGGAATAGAAATGTTTAACAAGCAACTTCAGGAAGGAATGGCTGGTGACAATGCTGGTATACTTTTGCGTGGCCTTAAGAAAGAAGATGTACACAGAGGTCAGGTTATCGCTAAGCCAGGTAGTGTGACTCCGCACACTGATTTTGAAGCCGAAGTCTATATCCTCAAGAAAGAAGAAGGCGGTAGACATACCCCATTCTTCTCTGGCTATAAACCACAATTCTACATTCGCACCACAGATGTGACGGGAGAAGTAACTCTTGCGGAAGGAGTAGAAATGGTAATGCCGGGGGATACTGTAACCTTCAAAGTGAAGCTCGTTGCACCTGTAGCTCTTGAGAGCCAACAGAGATTTGCTATTCGTGAAGGGGGTAAGACAGTGGGTGCTGGAGTGGTGACGAAGATTGTAGCCTAGTCCATTAAAAAATTGAAAATTGAAAAATTAATCTTTCAATCTTTCAATCTTTTAATTACAAAATTCAGTATATGACAGTAAGCACATTAAAAAAGAAAACAAGTAAAAAGGCTTCTCCTAAAAAAGAAGAACCTATATCTAAGTTGCGCATAAGGGTAAAAGCTTATGAGTACAAGATATTGGACATATCTGTAAAGCAGATAATAGATACAGCTATGCGTCATGACGCTAAGGTTGTAGGACCTGTGCCTCTACCGACTGAAATAAAGAAATATACTGTCAACCGTTCACCTTTCGTCTACAAAAATTCTAGAGAACAGTTTGAAATGAGGGTGCACAGACGAGTGATAGATATTATCAACCCTTCTCCTAAGATAATGGAGTCTCTCACCAATCTTTCGCTTCCAAGCGGGGTGTCAATAGACGTAAAGATAATGTAGTTGAAAAAAAACCTTAGTTTTGCTAGGGTATTGGAGAGCGCCAAACTGGCGTTTTCTATTGAAAAAGATGAAATTCATGTTAGCCAAAAAGATAAATATGAGCCAGATCTTTGGAGAAGATGGAGCAGTAACTCCAGGTACGCTTTTGTCCTTCAGTCCTATGACGGTCACAGCTATAAAAAGCAAAGAAAAAGATGGCTACAGCGCAGTACAATTTGGTTTTGGCAAACGCAAAGAATCCAATCTGTCTAAACCAGTGAGGGGACACTTGAAAGGACTAGGCTCCTTTGCTGTTCTAATGGAAAATAGGTTGGAAGATATCTCTCAAATGAAAAGAGGTGATGTGGTCTCTGGCGACATATTTGAAGTGGGCGATAGCATAGCAGTATCCGCTCTGTCTAAAGGCAAAGGTTTTCAGGGTGTGGTAAAGAGACATGGTTTTCATGGAGGACCTAGAAGCCATGGTCAGAAACATTCTGAAAGAGAACCGGGCTCTATTTCAGGCGGTACTCGTGAGGGAGGTAGAGTCCCCAAAGGTATGCGTATGGCTGGTCGAATGGGTGGCGACAGAATAACAGTCAAGGGTCTAAAAGTATTGGCTATTGATAAGGAAAATAGTGTCATAATGATTTCTGGCGCTATACCAGGAAGAAGAGGAACATTAGTGGAATTAAGAAGTACGAATTAAGAATCAAGCATAATTCATAATTCTTTATTCTTGATTCAACAACATATATGCAATCAATCATTTACAATCAGAAAGGTCAAGAAGTTGGCAAGACTGAACTCCCCGAGAGAGTTTTCGGTTTGTCTTGGAATGAAAAATTGGTACACCAAGTTGTAACTAGCATGACGGGGAATGCCCGTATTCCTATAGCTCATACTAAAAATCGCGGAGAGGTGAGTGGTACTGGTAAAAAACCTTGGAAACAAAAAGGTACTGGTAGAGCTCGTCATGGTTCACGCAGAAGCCCTATATGGGTAGGCGGCGGTGTAGCCCATGGTCCAAGAAATGAACGCGATTATAGTAGAAAGATAAACAAGAAGATGAAGACGCAGGCTTTGTTTACAGTACTTTCTCGTAAATTTAACGATGGACAGATTATTTTTATGGATAATTTGGAGATGCAGAAACCCAAGACTGCCGAAGCCAAAAAAACGATTGATTTCCTATCCAAAATAAAAGGTTTTGAAAAGCTGGGTAACAAGAAAAATGTCGCTTTTCTTTCGCTTTCAGAGCCCAACCCTAATACAGAAAAAAGTTTTAGCAATTTTAACAATATGGAAGTGGGTTTGACCAAAGATCTAAACCCTCTAGATATACTCAACTACAAGTATTTGATTTTGGAAAATCCGGAGGAGTCTATAAAGACACTTAGCAAACGTAGCAATAAGAAATAAGAAACAAAATGGCAAAAATAGAAGAAAAATCAAAATACGCGAAAACTTTGGTGAGGCCTCGTATAACCGAGAAGGCCAATATTTTGGCTGAGAAAAATATCCATACTTTTGAGGTAGAGCCCAAAGCTACTAAGCTTCAAATAAAGAATGCCATAAAAGCTTTTTATTCTGTGAGCCCTCTCAAAATAACAATCGCCAAAAATCCTGTTAAGAAAGTTTTTGTAAGAGGTAAAAAGGGCAACAAATCTGGAGTGAAAAAAGCTTATGTGTATCTAAAAAAGGGCGACAAACTAGAATAATTTGATTACCATGATAAAAACTTACAAACCAACAACCAAATCTAGGCGCCATATGTCGGGGGTAAAATACGCCTCTATACTGACAAAAAGCAAGCCAGAAAAATCTCTCGTCTTCGGTAGAAAGAGAGCTGTGGGACGCAACAACGTCGGCAGAATAACAGTGAGACATAAAGGTGGTGGACACAAAAGGCTTTACAGAATGGTAGATTTTAGATACAACAAAATAGGTATACCATTTCGCATAGCTTCTTTGGAATACGATCCAAACAGAACTGGCTTTATAGGTCTTGCTGTCTACAAAGATGGTGAGAAGCGCTATGTGCTTTTACCAAAAGATGTAAATGTGGGTGATGAGCGGGTTACAATGATTGAGAGCCCTATAATTTCTGGCAATCGCACTCCTCTTCGCGATATACCAGTTGGGACATTTGTGTATAACATAGAACTTAAGCCCAATGCTGGCGCTAAGCTAGTGCGTTCTGCGGGTAGCTTCGCTCAAGTAGTAGCCAAAGATGCTGGTATGGTAGATATCAAGCTACCTTCCACAGAAGTAAGGAAAATAAGAGAGACTTGTTGGGCCAGTATAGGCGAAGTGGGCAATAGCGAAAGACAGCTGGTGACTATAGGAAAAGCTGGCCGTTCTAGGTGGAAGGGTGTCCGTCCGACTGTGCGCGGTACTGCTATGAACCCAGTGGACCACCCACACGGTGGTGGTGAGGGTAGGCAAGGTAGAGGCAGAAGGAGAGCCATCTCTCTTTGGGGTAAACCAACTGGCAAAGGTCAGAAATCTCGCAGAAGCAAGAAATATTCCAACAAACACATTGTTAGCAGAAGAAAAGTCGGTAAAAAATAACCCACTTATTCCCCCGTACATTAAGGGAGAGACCAAACAAAAATATGATAAAAATATCACCAGTTAATATGAATGAAAGAAAGGCTCTCGACTTGAGGGCGGGCGATACTATTCGTGTCACCCAAAAAATAACCGAAAAAGATAAGAAAACCGGCAAACCAAAAATCAGACTCCAAGCTTTTGAAGGGCTTTGCCTTTCTGTAAAGCATGGTAGCGAAGCTGGCGCCACTTTTACACTTCGCAAGACAGCAAGTGGAGTAGGAGTAGAGCGTATATTCCCCCTATATTCACCTATGATAGATAAGATAGAGGTGACTAGGCGATCCAAAGTACGCAGAGCCAAGCTTTACCATATACGTAAAAAAGCGGCTAAAGAAATAAGAAGACAAATGAGGAACATCCAAAATGTGCCGGAGGTGGTGGAAATACCGGAAGCTGTTCCAGAGGTAAAGGAAGAAGTTTCTGCAGAATAACTCATCCCTCTCACTATCGTGTGACCCTTCTCTTATTACAAGAGAAGGGCTTCCGAAACCACTACATTTCGATTATACTTTTTGTATTGCTCGGGTGGGGAAATTGGTAGACCCAGTACCTTGAGGTGGTACCGTCGAAAGACATGCTGGTTCAAATCCAGTCCCGAGCACAATGATAATTGTGCCAGGAGTTGCAAAGGTTGCAGTAATGTTTTTTACGATCAAAAATGTAGTATAATTAGAGATATTATAAAAATATGCTTGAAAAGTATTTGCAAGACATAGGGCTTGGGGACAAGGAAGCTACTATCTACCTCTCGCTTCTTTCAGTTGAGCACGCTTCGGTTTTGGATTTGGCCAAAAAGACCAAAATAAAAAGACCGACTGTCTATGTGATTCTAGAATCTTTGGCCAAAAAAGGTTTGGTCTCTGAGACTACTGTTGGTAAAAAAACTCACTACTATGCCGAACCGCCAGAAAGATTAGAAACTTTTGTGGAAAAAAGAAAACTTGCTCTTGAGGAATCCCAAAAAACTCTTAAAGATATAATTCCTCAAATAAAAAGCATACAAAGAGAATCTGGTGAAAAACCAATAGTAAAATACTTTGAAGGCAGAGAGGGGATTATAAGTACAGCAGAAGAAATCTTTCGCAATGATGTTGGAGAGGAGGATGTGGTGTACCTTATTTATCCTAGAGATACTCTGGACCAGATATTCCCAGAATCTGAACGCAAAAAGTTTAGAAAAGCACGTTTGGATAAACAAATAAAATCCAAAGTTTTATATACATACAAAAAAGGCGAAATACCCTCTGATGATACAGGGGAGAGGTTAAAAATAGATGAAAGCAAGTATCCCATAACTTGCGACATAGGAATATATAAAGACAAAATAAGAATAAGTGTGCTAGACAAAAGACTTTCTAGCGTATTTATACAAAGTAAAGATGTAGCAGATACGTTGCGAAGCATCTTCAATGCTTTGTTTGATAATATAAAAAATAAATAGGAAATCCCGCGGATGGTTTTGTTGTTTTGGCAACTAGTCATCCGCGGGATCTTGGGGTGTTCACCCCGTTGCTCTGCTCTCATTTCGCAGGGCTCAAATTCTCCTTGCCGGTCTTTAAGACCGGCTTAGAGTTCTTTTAATAGGAGGGGACTGTCCCACATAGGGTTTCGTTCCTCCTTTCTGCTTGAAGTACCTGTTTGGGAGGACTCCGACTAGAATAATTCTCGGAGACCGCTTCCTAGAGGCTATGCAGCCCTAGGAAGCGGCTCTTTGAACGTTCTTAGTCGTGCATAGCAGACCTCCTTTCCAGATCTAGGAACAAGTATAGCAAAATAAAAAGTTATGTCAAGTTTTTTATGTTGATAACTTATATCAAAAATTGGTAAATTTGTACTGATTTTTCCTTAGTGACTATAAAAACCTTAATTTAAGCCATCATTTATAATACAAAAAAAGAAAATAGATTAAAGTGTCACAAATACTTGACAGATTTTGTAATGCGAGTATAATGCCTAGCAGATGGTTTAGTTGAAAGTCAATATCGTTCTGCTTCCACTTTGGAGCCTGGGCCCAGACATTATCGCCACAGGCCCAAAGCGGGAGCGGAATAATGTGGCGTCTCGCCCAGACCTACGAGGTCATGCGTGCTTAGACCCCACCGCTCCCAACCTAAATGCGAGACATACTCTCGGCCCTTAAGGGTTCCAAGCTCCTAGCTACAGGCAAAGATAGGTTGGGTCGAGAGATCCTTCACTATCTTCTGCCCAATGGCAAGGTCTTGGAAGTAATTCAAGCGAAAGCTTGAGCTCTTCTGGGTGCGTCATCCTTCGGCCAAGGCACCGAAGTTGCTGGTAAAGTCCTCCAGTGTAAAAGCATGGGCACGGGAAGTAAGTTATCTTCCCATCTTTTGAGAATTTAAAAAGATTGAATTTTCAAAAGACCGCGTGATTGCAAAATCGTTCGGCATAAGTTCTTTAAAAACTAGCCGTGTATCTGTGCAGAGATACATATCCGGCCTCGCTCCGACCGTATGAGCCACTTGGGGATCTTATCTCAAGCGCTGGTCTTCAATCGAGTTGAAGACTGGGGAAACATCTCCTCAGCGGGGGGGGTGAATACGGGAATTAGGTTGACGCCTAGGGAAACCTGGTCGTCAAACTAGGTTTCCCACTGCACAATTTGGAGGATGCCTCAAAACATCCTCCTCAGTTTTGAGAACAAGAAGAAATTCGTGTTCTCAATGATTGAGAAAGTTCTTTAAGGAGAAAACATGTTCATACTAAAAGTGATCGCTATGTCTGTTTTTGCGGTGTTGGAGTTCTTCACTGCGTGGACTTTGTTCCGTGCAGCACTCTACAACAATCTGCCGACTGAAGTCGCGCGAGCAGCTTACGGGCTCGGCGGATGCACGGTGGCGATGACGATCCTCATCATCACTTATGCGTTCAGGAAGCAGCCTGACCAGCTCAAGCGGTCAAGAAAGGAGGTGTAAATTGTAGGACTCAGCGGGGAACAAATAGTTCCCCTTCTATCAAAGATTTCAACCACTTGAAGTTTTTGATGGGAGAAGTCCCAAAGTTCTTTAAAAAAATTCCATTAAATCCTGACTAGCAATAGCAGGTTTGGAACAGGAGATTAGAAATGTTACTGATTATTGAAGATACCAAGAAGCACCAGGCGTCTGCCCGCGTTCAGTTGCCGGAAGCCAAAGTGGTGAACTACTCTGAGGCTTACGAAATTCTGCAAGGCGCTCGCCCCGGAGAAATCTCGGCAATTCTCACGGACCTGCATTTCAAGGTCGAGGAAACCGAGAGAGGACTCGGCGGTGCTCCGTTCAGCCCATCCTACAAAGAAACGATGGCGGCGATTGGCAAACAAATGCCTTTCGGCCTCGCTTTCGTCCTGAAGGGTGTGGAGCTCCAGACGCCGGTAGTGCTCTACAGCGACATCGATCATCATTCGGACCTCATTACGGGGCTTCTGGATATGTTCGGTCGCCGCGGATGCTACCCCTGGCGTGAGG
>JBBTQZ010000005.1:0-24052 GCA_038065435.1 Patescibacteria group bacterium
TGATTTGAAAGATATTTTTCGTAATTTTTCGTTGTGATTTCGCATAATTTTCGTATCAAATGTTTAAATCTAGTCTTCTTTGGGTCATTATGGTTTGTATATCAAAAATGGATGAAGCCTGCGGATCATTGGCTACCCTACCGCGTATCACGGCAAGTACATATGGTTGTATGTTATCTGTTTTAGATGTACCAAAAGTGTAGAATTGTAACCTGTCGATTATGACATTTGAACCAGTGAGAGCTTTATAACTAGTGCCTCCATTGTCAGAAAATTCTATTTTTGTACCCGTCAATCTGAAAACAAAGGTTTGTCCGGCATAATTTACTGCAAGAAGACTGGCTCCAGTAGTACAATTTTGAAGGACCGTGAGTACTCCGCTAGGGCTTAGGCCACAATGATAAGTATTGCCGAAACGCACAATACGAGCCATATATTCTACGGAAGCGTTTAAGCTGTCCAAAACATCTTTGTTGCCACGTACTCGCCTACTTATATCTAGTATACTGACTATAGAACCGAGAGAAAGAGCTGTCACTACTATAAAAAGAGCCACCGCCACTATAAGCTCTACGAGTAAAAAACCTTTTTTTTTGTGTTTTTTATGGTACATAAGATACTGATACTTGGCCGGTAGCTTCCATTATAACTTTGGTCTCTCCAGACTGTGTGGGGTATTTGAAATAAACTTCCACCGGAGGCACTAGAGGTAAAATAGTCCCTGAAGCACTTAAAAAGTTTACAGTTGGTCGCGGATCAGGCCTTTTAAAAGTGACCGCTATCTGATTGGGACCACTCGCATCATTTGGCCAACAAAGCCTTACGGCAGAAGAGTTGTAACCACATATTCTATCTATACCTGGAGTGCCTATAATGGTAGTTTCGGTGTAGCAAGAACCGCTATCGCTTTCCGGACTCCCATAAAGACCATTGTTATTTTGATCCACAAAAAAGTGAAATCTGTCTCTGTCGCTCGCGTTTGTAGTTTTGAAAAAGACTCCATATGAAGGAAAAGATTTGGTACTGTTCGTACTGCAAGTAAATTCTTTCACTCCCAGAGTATAGCTCTGGGCTTTACGAAAATAGAGTACAAGATCATAAACCTTATCGTCTATCCTAAAACGTTCTTGAAAAGTCTTTTGTCTTATAACCAAGGCAGTGAGAATAATGGTAATAATGGTCATAACGACTATGAGTTCCGGCAAAGAAAAACCTGTTATTCTTTTGGGAGATTTGGATTTTTTATTTTTAAAATAAAATCGAGAGATCATTTAAATGAAGTAAGTCTAATTCAATACAAAGACTAATAGCAGTACCTAAAGAAAGAAACGGGCCAAAAGGTACTTCAGACTTCATTGTAAGTTTTTTCTTTGATACATACAATGCAAAAAGGGCATAAAGAGCTCCGATCCAAAAGGCCAGAAATATAGCAGAAACTCCGTTTGAAATACCAAGCAAAAACCCCATGACAGCAATGTATTTTACATCCCCTAGTCCAAGCCAGCGACCACGAGAAATTAGAAACAACAAAAGAAAAGGCAAAGCAAGAATGACGCCGGAAAGAAAGGCGAGTATTAAGGGGTAAGGGTTAAGGGATAAGGTAGAAATAGAATTATAGGTAAAAGAAAAAAGAAAAAGAATGATTAGGAAAGAGTTGGGGATTATGAAGTGGCGAAGGTCGTAAAGGGTGATGAGAAAGAGGATAGAAAAAATAGCAATTAAAACAAAATATTGAATTAAGAAGTAAGAATTAAGAATTAAGGAAAAATCAGATCCAATTAAACCAATTTTTACAGCGGCAAGTATAGACAGAGACCCCATTACAATTTCTACTATAAACGCTTCTCTGGGTATCCTGCTCCCACAATATCTGCATCTACCCTTGAGAAACAGAAAGGAGAGTACGGGAAAAAGATCAATTATTCTTAACTTTTCATTGCAAGAAAAGCAAAAAGATTTACCTTGCCACCACGGAAGCCCAGTATTATAGCGATCAGCGATCACATTCAAAAAGCTCCCCAAAGCTGCGCCAAACAAAAATATAAGAATATCAAATAAATATTGCATAAATTATGGACAAAAAGGCACATTTGGTGCTGGTGGATCGTCAGTTATACGAGCCGCTCCAGAGCTGTCAATACACCAATTATCATCAAAATCTCCGACAACTGAAACCAAATCAGCTGAAACTGCAAAGTTAGAGCCATTGGATCTACAAGTAACACTTACTCCGTCTATATCTTCAACGCTGTCTATCAAATTAGCAATCACCCCATCTTCTTTAAACATCGAGCTGTTGGCGTTGCAAGAATTGGCATTGTTGCCATAAGATTCGTTGCCCGCTCCACCATAATAAATCGCTGCCGCTCGCCTGATACTGTTTATCTCCATTTTGATACGAGCATCCACCGCTCGAAGTCTGGCATTATTCATATTGACTATAACGATAACTGAAAGAATGCCGATAATTGCAATAACCACCATTACCTCTATTAGAGTGAACCCAGCACTGAAAAATGACATCGGCTTCGCCCTTCTGACCTTAGTCAGAACAATGTCATTTTCTAGTGACTGGGTGAAGCCTCTATTACTCATTCATATATTTTAACACAAGAAAGTTATACTAATTGTTAATAAAACAAAACTGCCTCATAATAGGCAGTTTTGATAATTAGCAACTAGTCAAGATTTTAACATACAGTATCACCGTTTGCTAATGGTGCGTCTATAAATTTAGATGCTCCAGTAGAGTCTACACACCAGTTATCATTAGTACCAGCTGGTGTGCCGGGTAATACCGCAGAAACTCCGTAAGATCCAGACCCAGTACTTAGTGACTGACAAGAAAGAGTAGCTCCTGTTGGGTAATTTGTTTGAGTAGTGTAAGTCACCATACCAGAAGCACTATCGGCAAACATGTTTACAGCAGTACCTCCAGTACAAGCAGTATTGGTAGCTCCATAGTTACCAGCTGTGTCATAAAAGAGTTCTGCAGCAGCACGAAGACCGGCAAGTTGAGATTTGACTTTGGCGTCATTACCTCTTCCTCTTGCTGTGTTTAGGGAAGCGAGGACGACAGAAGAAAGAATACCGATAATAGCAATGACCACAAGAAGCTCAATCAAGGTAAAACCTTTTTCTTTATTTGTGAATTTAAACATTATATTTAAGGATTAATAATTGTAAATCTCTCTCGAGAGAGTAGCTTATGCAATCGACCCAGCCGTTGAAAATTATATTTTCAACGGAGCCATATAATAAGCCCCTTTTGCTAATAAGCCTGTAAGCTATTATAAACAATCTAAAATTTAAGATACTTCCACTTGTGGATATCTTTCATTGGCTACTATATGGAACCAGCTATGTTGTAGATGGGCATAAGCACAGAAGCAAGAAGTATGCCCACTCCAACACCTAGAACCACTATCATAACTGGCTCTATAAGACTCACCAGAGTGTCCACAGCATTCATAACTTCTCTCTGGTAAAAGGTAGCCATAGTTTTCAGTATATTCCCTGTCTCCCCCGATTCTTCCCCCACCTTTATCATCTGCACCAAAATACGAGGCATATCGTCGCTATCGCCCAAAGCTTCAGAAAGAGGTTTACCAGCCTTTACTTGGATAAGGGCCCCTTCTAGAAGATCTTTATATCTTTGATTATCAATAACAGAGGCTGTCACTTCTATCGCCTTAAGCATAGGGATACCAGAAGAAACCATAGTGCTCATGTTATCAGCAAAACGCGATACATAAAGCTTGCGATAAAGATCTCCTACGTACGGTACAAAAAGTCTGGCATTGGATATCCAAGCTCTACCCTCTGGTGTGCGCATATACCAAATAGAAAGTATAACGAAAAGTACTAAACCCATTATTATAAATATATAACCATTGACAAAGAAATCGCTGACAGTAAAAACCATTTTTGTATAAAACGGCACTTCTTGCCCTGAATCTTTAATTATAGCGCCTATTTTGGGCACTATAACAGTAAACATCAACACCATCACAGCAATGAAGGTAAAGATGACAAAAGCTGGGTAAATAAGAGCATTTTTGGCTTTGGTAGTAACCTCGTAAGTTCTATCCAAATAATCAGCTAAATAAGAAAAAGTTTTGTCTATTTTGCCAGATTCTTCGCCAGAACGAACCATGTTTACATAAAAATCAGAGAAGACATCTGGATGTTTTGAAAGTGAACCAGATATAGAATTACCCCCCTGCAGATCATCTACTACTTGAAAAAGCTTTTTTCTTAATTTCGGATTCTCTGCCTCTGAAGCTATAAGAGTAAAGACCCTCAGGGCAGAGACTTGAGCTTCAAACAAAGTGGAAATCTGTCTTGAGAGTATAACTATGTCTTTGTTTGATACTTTATTAAAAAAGGATATTCGGCTGAGTAAATTACTGTTTCCCTCTTGCCTTTCTTTTATAGACGATATGATCAAGCTTCTCTTTTGAAGGATATTTATGGCATTATCTACATTGAAGGCTTCTAATTCGCCTTTTTCTGTATTTCCGGATTGATTTATAGCTTTGTATACGAAAAGCATGAGTTTATAGCATTTTTTCTAATGTCCGAGGATTGTTGGAATATAAATAAGCATTTTCTACTGTTATATCTCCAGACTGTACTCTGCCGACTAAACATCTATTGAAGTCTATCATTCCTTCTTGAGAACTGGTCTCTATTACTGTACCTATCTCGTGAGTTCTTTTGTCGCGAATCAGATTGCTGACAGCTGCATTATTGATAAGGAGCTCAAAACACGGCACTAAACCACCGGAAATACGCGGTACGAGCCTTTGAGAGAAAATGCCTGAGAGCGATGATGCTAGCTGCAGACGAATTTGGTTTTGTTGGTTTGGAGGAAAGGAGTCCAAGATACGATCTACAGATTGAGCGGCATTGTTGGTATGCAAAGTAGAGAAAACAAGATGGCCTGTCTCGGCAGCACTCACTGCTGTAGCCATAGTTTCTGGGTCTCTCATTTCTCCGACCATTATCACATTTACATCTGCCCTAAACGAATCATGCAGACCTCTTGCAAAACTCGGAGTGTCCAGACCTACTTCTCTTTGATGAATGATGGATTTGTTTTGAGTGAAGAGATATTCTATCGGATCTTCCACTGTAATTATATTTTCTAATCTATCGTTATTTATGATCTCCACAAGAGAAGCCAGAGTAGTAGATTTACCATTTCCAGTAGGTCCAACCACTAAGAAAAACCCCGCTTTCATTCTAGCAAAATTTTCAAGTGTTTCAGGCAGGTTTAGTTCAGCTAAAGTTGGTATTTTCTTGGGAATATGTCTAAAAGCTAAGCATATTTTCTGGCTATCCATAAACGCATGAGATCTGAAGCGCTCTCCTTTGTGTACATAAGCAAAATCGGCGCTTTGTCTTTTATCAAAAAGTACTTTGCGATCTTCATTCAAAACAAGAGAGAGTATCTTTTCTGCTTCTTGTTTGGTCAGTGCTAGGTATTTAGAAAGAGGCACCAAAGTACCGGCCACTCTTATATAAGGCACTCTGCTCTCAGATAAATGCAGATCAGAGGCACCTTCTTTTACCACCAGATCAATCAGAGTATCCAAATCTACCATCTTATTTTTTATTAGATTTATTTATAATACCAAGCGTTTGTTCCACCACTTCCGAAGGGGTATTGGAAGCTTTGACAATATACCCTGCTATATTTAGTTTTTTGGCATGCTCCATATCATCCCCTTCGCTCTGATTAGTAAGCATGACAATCGGTATTTTGGGGGCAAAATTTTCTTTTCTTATTCGCTCAAGAACTTCTATACCATTTATCTCAGGTAAAACTATATCTAGTAGGATCAGATCTGCCACCTCTTTTGCTTGTAATTTATCCAATAATTCTTTCCCCGATTTACAAGCTACCACCTCCACCCCTTCCTTATTGAACTTGCCGACATACATATCCAACAAAAAATCATCATCGTCTACTATTATAATTTTATATTTTTTTGTATCTGACATAATTGAGATTATACACTCCCCAGTGTTTCAAATCCATTACAAACTGTTTACTTCCTCAAATGGTATGATGCGATCAAAAGCCTTCAGAATCGCGTCTTCCTTCATTGTCATCATGCCTTTTTTGCGAGCGCTCTTCCATATCTCCTGTTCTGTAGGACTCTTCAGTATAATTTGTTCAAGCTCTTTATCTACTTCCAAAACTTCCATCACAGCTGTTCTGCCCCTTACTCCATTCGGACAATTTGGTCCAGGAGATATCTCAAAGAATTCCTTGCCAAATTTTAGATCTTTTTTATAAATGTCAGGTAGATCTTCAAATTGTTTTTGGACCATCACCTGTATTCCTCCTTCCATTCTTATAGGCTTTCCAGCGCCCGGACAGAGTGAGCGAACAAGGCGTTGAGCTATAGCCAATACCAAGGTTGGCGCTATAAGATACGGATCAACACCCATATCAATAAGCCTCGGCACCACTCCAATAGCGTTGTTGGTATGTATGGTAGAAAGAACCAAGTGTCCAGTCAAAGCGGCTTGTATGGCAAGCTGAGCGGTTTCTTTGTCTCTTATCTCCCCCACCATTATTATATCTGGATCTTGACGCAGAGTGGTACGCAAACCAGAAGCAAAAGTGTAGCCTATCTCTGGCTTCATTTGAGATTGGCTCATTCCTTCTATGTTGTATTCTATTGGATCTTCTAGAGAGAGTACGTTTTTATGCTCTCTATCTACTTCATTTATCATAGAATACAGCGTGGTTGATTTACCGCTACCAGTTGGACCAGATATAAGTATCATACCGTAAGGTCTCTCTAAGGCGCTTTTTATTTTGGCCAAATTGACCGCTGTAAGTCCCAAATTATCGATTTTTAGCACCCCTTTCTCTTGATCCAAAATACGGATAACCACTTTTTCACCAAAGTAAGTTGGGAAAGTAGAAACACGAAAATCAACTTTTCTATTGTTGAGTGTGGCGCTAAACCTACCATCTTGAGGCTTGCGTTTCTCGTCTAATCTCATGTTGGACATGATCTTTATCCTAGCTACAACGGCAGAATGTATTCTTGCCGGCAAAACCAAGCTTGTATTCATAAGGCCATCCACCCTAAAACGTATCTTAACATTTGTCGCCGTTGGTTCTACATGAATATCTGACGCCCGACCATCTATGGCATAGCGCAACATAGTAGCTACTATCTTTGTCACGGGAGCAGTCTCCACATTACTTGCAGTCATACCCCCAGTGGTATCGGAAAGATCTGTTTGTACTCCCACCTCAGATATCTCTTGACTCTTTTTTTCTTTTTCATCCAGTCCTTGATCCTTGTCCTTTGAACTATCTACCATAAATTCCGTCTCAAGCTCAGTTAAAGCTTTGGTCACTTCTCCAGATAAGCCTTTATATAGAGCGAAAACTTTTTGAAAATCTTCTTCAGAAATAAGGAAAATTTTGAATGCAATATTTGCTTTGGAGGAAATAAAATTGAGAGCATCTCTAGCGGAGATGTTGTCTGGATCTACAAAACCAACTTGCAGAATATTATCCTTTATACCTATAGGTACAAAATTGTAGTAAGCAGACGCTTCTTCTGGAACATAATCTAAAACAGTGCTGTTTATTAAAGAGAGATCTACATTTTCAAGAGGTACTCCATAATAATCACTTTTGGCTTTTAAAATATCTTCTTTGTCTATACTCATGGAAGAAAGAGCTTCTTCCAGAGAAATTCCTTTAGAAATTTTTTGCTTTATAAAAGCCAAATCTTTGGTCTCTATCAAGCCATTTTTTACCAAGACATCTAAAACGCTCATATTTTTATACCAAAAATTATTTACCTAAAATAGTCGCAAATGGATTGGTTCTACCTTTAGATACAGTCGGTAATGCACTTTCTATACTCTCAAAGCTAGAAAATTTAGGATCATTCAATATTCCGGTATCAAACCCAATCTGTTCTATCTTTTTAAGACTTTCATCTATCTTGGGGCTAAGCTCTGAAGGATCGGTAGGACCTACTGCAGAAGTAGTTGAAAATTGATTCTTGTAAAAAACACTACTAAGAGCAACGAGTATTGCTAGAAGTATGGCTGCATTTTTGTTTTTATTTTGCTTCATATTTTTGTGGTTTTATTTCAATCCGCCCAATAAGTATCAAAGGAGATTTGATAAGTGTATTTATTTTTATCGCCAGATGTAATATAAATAGATTTGATATCTAGAATACGCAAACTGCGCTCTAAATCATCCAAAAAGCTGTTGAACTTATCGTAATTAGCCTCAAATCTAAAGCTGATGGTAGCTGAATTCAACTTCTTTGCTTCGCTTGCTTCTGCTATGGATTCGGCATTGTTTGAATGGTCTGTGGAAACAACACCGTCTATCGCTATACCATATTTAGAAGCTACTACATCAATATCCGAAACAAGTTTTACAAAATTTAAAGAGCTCGGGATGAGTGTCTCTATTTTCTGAACATCCTTAGCACTGACATTGTTGAACTCGGCAAGCAGAGTGTTCTTCCTTTCTTCTATATTTTTAGACTTGTCTATCATCTCTTCATACGAATCTTTCTCGTTAAGGAGAATTGATATATCGCTAAACGTCGGTATGGTAAAAGCATAGATAACAGAACCGGTGATTATTACGTATGAAAGTATGCTTGTGTTGCTCATAAAATTTTGATATTACAAATCTTCCAAATCTGGTATTTCAAGATCCAGCTCTGTTAGAGAGGTGTCCTCTAGAGAAGAAGTGGTTTTCTCTGTTTGGTTACTTACAACATCGGTCGCATAAATGGCCGAAGATGGGTCTATCAAGATAGAGAGTTTGAACGACACTAGCCCTCCTTCAGTCAAAGAAAGTTCTGAAAAATTTACACTTTTTATATCTTTTATTTTCGATAAGATACCTTCTTGCGAGGCAAGGCTAGAATAACCACCCGCTTGACCATTCAGGATTATGTTTATATCTCCCTCCGGCATAAATTGATAATTAAACTCTCTGAAAGAGACGCTCTGAAGAGTGTTTTCCTCCAAAAGTCGAAGGAAATTGGAAACCACACGATGCCTCATCACAACTCCTTTGGCCGCAGTAAGCTTTTTACTGAAAGCAAACATTTTGTCTATACTTTCTGTATCTACAGTACTCTCTGCTAGAGCAAGCTCTGATCGGAGTTCTACTATAGAACCCTTGATAATTTGTTTGTATGCGATGAGACCAGCGGTTGTAAGAAGGGTCAGTATAAATAGAAGCACGATTATTGTACCGAAAAAACCGGTACCTTTTCTAGGTTCGATCGTAGCACTCAACCCCCCAACGCCTTTTGGTATAAATGATGATTGGAAATTGCTTACCGACATATTAGATTAATTATACCTCATATAAAAAATGCAAGTATAATTTTATGTTGATTACTCCTATATGTCTTCCAAGCACCTGAGAGCACAGCCGACAGCCACAGCAAATTCTGGTCCAGTTTGACGGAGGATATTTTCTAGAAAGGCTGGTACCTGCACTTTCTCAAATGGATTACCCGCCACTACTTCAACTTTAAAATTTTGAGCTGCTAGATCTCTAAAACCTCGCAAAGCAGAGCCCCCACCGATCATCATTACCGATTTAATGTTACGATTATGCTTTTTCTGATATTCAAAGAGAAAATGATTGGCTTCAGAGAATATGTGATCAGCTACAAGTACTGCTGATTCAGTCAGATCTACACCTGTACTAGTCTTGCCCATACCTACAGTTCTCTTCATCATCTCTGATTCTTCCATAGAAAGACCGGTCATCCTTGATATATTGCTAGTTATTTCCTGCGAACCACGATTGATGGTGTGAGAATATTCCACAATTCCACGCTCTATCAGATAAAGCTTTGTGGTAGAAGCTCCCATATCAAAAATCAATACGGGACCAGAATGGCCTTCCAAAACAGCTCTGATGGAACTGAAGACCTCTATTTCAAAAAACTTTGCTTCCAGAGCCGTCCTCTCTACTATTTCTTTATACTGATTGATAATATTGTTGTGTATGGCTACCAAAAGAAGCTGGATCTTTTTATTCTTCTGTTTTTCTTCCGATCCTTCTTCATCTTCTTTCTTCACTGGCGGAATAACCGACCAGTCTATAGTCACTTCGCTCATAGGCACTGGTATATACTTGCGAGCTTCGGTAGCAACTATTGTCGCAAGCTCTTTTTGCCCCACATCTGGCAATTCCATAACAGAAAGAAGGCTCGCCTTAAAAGGTATCGCCATACCACAAACTTTGGTAGTTATGGCAACCTCTTTTTCAGAAAGAAGATCGTTCAAGGCTTCAATTATTTTTTCAGTAGGCAAATTGACTGATTGGCCAATGATAGCTCCGCCATAAGGCCCCAAAGAAAGCTCGCCGTAAGTCTCCAGAATCGCTTTTTCACCTTTCTTCTTGAGCTCTACTACCTTTATAGCCGAAGAACCTATATCTATGCCTATGGCCCTCTTTTCTTCTTTATTGAAAATAGATGATAAAAAGCTCATATGTAATAGAATTATAACATGCTCAAAATTTTGAACACTCTTTTAGATTGGATTACTCCAGAGGATACACGCATAGCCAAAATGCTCTCTCTTGGCCCCACCGCCTTAAACCAGATACTCCCAAGGTCCAACCTGATACAGCGAGATATCCTTGCCTTATTCGATTACCAAAATAAGATGGTGAGGCTCCTTGTCCGATCTATGAAATTCAAAAACAACCCAAAAGTAAAAAGGCTTTTAGCGGAAATACTTTATGAGGCCTTTACAGATATGGCTATGGATATAAAGCTTTTTCAAGGAGCTCTGCCTACGTTAATTCCCGTACCTATGAGTAAAAAAGAGAGAAATAAAAGAGGCTGGAATCAATCTGAAGAATTGGTTAAAGAGATGGTGCTCATATCTAAAGGCCGAGTAGAAGCCGAGCTTGGCTTGCTTTCCAAAGTTCGCGACACCAAAAGCCAGATACTTCTCTCTAGAGAAGAGAGACTCAAAAATGTCTTGGGGAGTATGCAAGTTTTTGATTCCAAAAATATTTTAAAAGATAGGGTCGTAATCGTCCTAGACGACATTCACACCACCGGAAGCACCTTCAGCGAAGCTCGTCGCGCCCTCCTCCTCGCCGGCACTAAAAAAGTCTACGGTCTCTTTTTGGCACATTAGAGTGACAGTAAAGGAAATGAAATGCGAATTATTTTTTCTTGAATGGGAAGCCGAGATGGGTAAGAAAAGTAAGGGCAGATTCTTTGGTTTTTTGGTTGGTGACGAGTGTGACAGAGAAGCCAAAAACATCTTTCAAATCTTCATCACTAGTTTCTGGAAAAACAGTGTTTTCTTTCAACCCAAGCGTATAGTTGCCCATATCATCAAAAGCGTCCTTAGAGATGCCTCTGAAGTCTTTGGTGCGCGGTAGGGCTATATTTAAAAGTCTATCCAAAAAACTCCACATTTTTTCTCCACGCAAAGTAACAGCTATACCGACTATATCTCCCTCTCTAGTTTTAAAAGTAGCGATAGATTTTTTGGTCCCCCTTTTTGTTGGTTTTTGGCCGGTAATTTTGGCAAGCCTATCTACTACAATATCTGCTTTCTTTTTATCTTTAAAGGAGCCGACACCAGAATTTATAACCACCTTCAATATTTTGGGTGATTGCATCACATTTTTCAGCCCCAGTTTTTCTTTGAGCTCTGGAAATGCTTTTTTTGTTTTTTCTTTAAGTGATTTCATATTATATTTTCTTTACGTTGGACACATGCATAGGATAGGCTACCTCTATCACTTTTCCTTTCTCACCCTGCTTTCTTGGCTTTTGATGTTTCTTCCTCATATTCAAACCTTCAAGCAAAACCATGCTGTCTTTGGGGAAAGCTCTCACAACAGGCGCACTTTTGCCCTTTTCTTTGCCTGTGATTACTATTACTTTGTCTCCTTTTTTTATTTTCATATTTTTATCTTTTTTTGTTTTCCCTCCCCTTAATCAAGGGGAGGGATCAAAGGGTGGGGTTAAATAACCTCTGGCGCTAGCGACACTATAGCCTGATGGCCCGCTTCAGCTATTTCTCTAGTTATAGGCCCAAAAATGCGGTTTGCCCTAGGTATGATCTCAGTTTTCTTCTTATCTACCACTATTACGGCATTCTCATCAAAGCGTATGTAAGATCCGTCTTTGCGTCTAAGGGGATTCCTCTGTCTGACTACAAGCCCAAGAAGTATATCTTTCTTTTTTATCTCTTTTCTCGGTTCAGCTTTTTGGACAGAAAACTTCACCAACTCCCCTATTTGAGCATAACGCTTTTTGGAGCTACCAAGTATTTTGAAAACACGCCCGATCTTTGCTCCGGAATTGTCCGCCACTTTTACTATTGATCTTGCTTGTATCATGTTTTTTAAATTATTGTGAAATGTTTGGTCTTAGATATCGGCCGTGTCTCTCTGATCTCCACCTTATCACCCACTTTTTTGGTATTACCCAAATCGTGTACTTTGTACTTTTTGTGTACCTTGTAATACTTCTTGTATTTGGGGTGCTTCACAAATCTCTGCACCTTTACCACAATGGTGTCTTTCATTTTATCTGATGTCACGACTCCATTCAGAATTTTACCTTTATTTTTTTCTTCTATTGCTTGATTCATAATTCTTAATTCTTGATTCTAATCACTGTCTTGATCCTGGCTATTTGTCTTTTGGTGTTTGAGTACTCTTTCACATTTTTTGCTTTTGCGCCAGCTACACCAAAACGAATATCTCGCAGCGCTATCTGTTTTTCATGAAGATCTTTTTCTAGTTCTTCCTTGCTCTTCTTTTTTAATTCTTTGGCTTTCATTGTTATTGTCGTTCTACTATTTTTACTTTAACCGGTAATTTGGTGCCACCCTTACGCAAAGCTTCCTTGGCAACAGGGGGCGTCGCTCCATCTACTTCAAAAATCACTTGTCCGGGAAGCACTTGCACATGGTAGCCCTCTATATCACCCTTACCTTTACCCATTTTCACTTCAGCCGGCTTTTTGGTGAAAGGCTTGTCCGGAAAGATGCGTATCCATACTCTGCCAGTCTTTCCCAGACTTCTCGTAATAGTCTTTCTTGCCGACTCTATCTGATTGGAAGTTATTCTGTGAGCAGAAGTAGCCTTCAAACCATGGGAACCGAAAGAAACAGTCACCCCTCTTGTAGCAGGGCTTATTTTGGCTGGGTTCTTCCTCATCACTTGCCATTTTCTATATTTAACTTTTTTAGGAAACAACATAATAATATATTAAAAGATTGAAAATTTAAGATTCTAAAATTATTTTTTAGCGAAAATCTCGCCTTTATAAATCCACACCTTTATACCTATTTTACCGAGCGGCAAAAGAGCTTCGTAAAAAGCATAATCTATATCCGCACGCAAAGTCTGAAGCGGTATTTGGCCAAGCTTTTTGGTCTCCACTCTTGCCATATTTGAACCACCCATTATTCCAGAAAGAGTCACCTTTACCCCCTTTACATCACGATTGGCATTGGCCTTCTCTATAGCCTGCTTTACCACTCTCCTGAATGGCAGTCTTTTCTCCAAACCCTCAGCTACCATTTGAGCCAATATCATAGCGTTTGATTCTGGATTTTTTATTTCTTTCACATCTATTTTAAGCTCTCCCTTTACTGTAACTTTATTTTTTCTCATAAATTTCAATACTGATTCACGGAGTTTGGTCATGCCCTCTCCACTACGACCAATTATCATGCCCGGACGAGAACTCTCTATGATTATACGGAAAGCTTTTTCGCTTCTCTCCATTTCTATGGAGCTGACGAAAAATCCTTTCAAGTGTTTTTTCAAAAATTCGGTTATGAGCACATCTCCACGTAGATTTTCTATATATTTACCTTTCACTCCAAACCAACGACTTTTCCAGTCGCGTATTATACCTAGTCTGTGTGAATATGGGTGTACTACGTGGCTCATGTTAATTAAAAGATTGAAAATTAAAAAATTTAAAGATTAAGCTTTTGAGATTGCTGAAAGAATAATTTTGACATGGCTAGTACGCTTGCGTACTGGATGAGCCGCTCCATGAGACACTGGGCGTCTACGATAAAGTATACTACCTCCATCTACCGTTATAGATTTTACTTTGAGATCTTTGACTTCAAGCCCTAGATTCTTGGCGTTACTTACGGCAGAATTGAGCAGTTTATGAAGTGGTCCTGTCGCTTTTTTCGTAAGAAAAGTGAGTATATTACCCGCATCTCCAACTTTCTTGCCTCTTATACTACGAGCAACAACTCTCACCTTACGGGGCGATTGTCTATAATTATTCAGTTCTGCTGTTGCCTGATTCATAAATCTAAAATATTACTTCTTATTACTCGTTTCCGCTGTCGCTTTGGCACTCTTGGCCGCTGCTATTTCGGCTTCTTTAGCCTTTGTCTCGGCTTCTTTTTGCATTTTACCACCATGTTTTATGAACTTTTTAGTTGGTGAAAATTCACCGAGTCTGTGGCCAACCATATCTTCAGTAACGAACACTTCTATGTGACTTTTACCGTTATGTACTCCAAAAGTGAAGCCGACAAACTCAGGAGCGATGACGCAGGCTCTGGACCAAGTCTTAATAACCCCGGTATCCTCGGGTTTCTTACCTTCTACCTTTTTTATGACTCTGAGATCAACGTAAGGTCCTTTTTTAAGCGATCGTGACATATTTTAATATAATTTCACTAAAATTAAACCCGCCAAGCGGGACTCAAATATACTATACGAATAGCCCCACAAAGTCAAACTACCGTATAACCCAATTTTCTACATCCTCTCTGGTACTTTGATACCAAGAAGGTGAAGGCCATTTTTGAGGATTTGGGCAACAGCTTGAGTAAGAGCTAGCTTGTAGGCCGATGCTTCTCTGTTAGCTTCATCAATTATTTTTTCACGCGCATAAAAGCTATTGAAGCCAGAAGCCAGCTCAACCAAATAAGTTACGAGGTAATGCGGAGCATATTCTTTGCCTGCCCGTTTCACAATCTCCGAAAACCTATAGAGCATTTTTTCTACTTCCTGAATTTCAAAATCTCCTGGTCTCTCTTCTTTCTCCCCCCTCATAAATCTAGGAGAGGAGTTGGGGTCTTCGACTCTGAGAGTCTCAGACTCGAATGAGGTGAGGTCTTGAGCTTTTCCCAAAACACTTTTTGCCCTGACATAAGTATATTGCAAATATGGTCCCGAATCGCCTTCAAACGATATGCTTTTTTCAAAATCAAAAACTATATCTCCCCCTGCGGCTTGTCTTAGTATAGAGTACTTGATCGCCCCGATCGCTATAATTTCCGAAATCTGATTTTTTTCTTTGTCTGAAAATTCCCTGTCTTTTATTTTATCCAACACCCTCTCCTTCACTTGGTCAATCAAATTCTCCGCAGTAATTATATTTCCTGTTCGGCTAGACATCTTGCCATCAGGCAATTTGAGCATGCCATGAGAGAGATGTTTTAATTTACCCTTCAGCTCCGGAAAAACTTCTCCAATCGCCACCTCCACCACTTTGAAAAAACTATCTTGCTCATTGGCCGTTACGGTTATTGATTTTGTATAATCCGGCCACTTCTCTTTTTTTATTTTGGCCAGTCCGATTTCTTTGGCTTCATAAGTCGGCAGATCTTCTTTGTTCAAAAATACTCGGGTGTGAGTTTTCGGTTCAAAATTTTCGCCTCTAAAAACAACTGCCCCTTCCGACTCTTCAAAAATTTTACCTATATTCTCTTTTACAATTCGCTTCCCCAATTCCCCTGTTTCGCTTTCAAAAAAATGAAAATCGAAATGGCTATCTAACTTCTCATAAATTTTTTCAAAATTTTCCAAACTCTCTTTTCTACCCTGATCGTAAAGACTATTTATTTTTTCATCCGTTCGATTGTAGACTTTTTTATTTATTTCTACAATTTCTTCCTTATTTTTTTCAAAACCTTCAGCCCCATGAGCATAAGCGTCACCCCAGCTAAGTTCTGGCTTCTCCATCTTGCCCCAAATCGCCTTGGCCACATGAAGACCCACATCTCCATGATAACTAGCAATTCTCATTTCAGCCCCGTTCGCTTTAATGATCCGTGCAACAGAATCACCAATAGTATTTGGCATCAAGTGTCCAATATGAAATTCTTTGAACGGGTTTTGTTGAGTGTGTTCAATAAAAACCTTCTCCCCTTCAAACAAATCTGTTTTGCCAAAATTTTCTCCTTCTTCAATAATTTTGGAAACCGAGTCTCCAAAAAACTCTTTTGAGAGATATACGTTCACAAACGGACCAGCTACTTCCACCTTTTCTACTTCTGGAATCTTGTTGGCCTCAAGCTTCTGCACCAAGTCATTCTTCATTTTTGGAGAATGACTGAAAAAAGCAAAATCTCCGTTTTTCAAATCTTTTGGATGCACAAGCTGAAAACTTTCCTCCCCCAAAGTTTTTTTAACCCATTCTTCTATTTTTACCTTTATTTGCACCTCTTATTTATACCACTTATACGACAAAAACAGAACGCCCAGCACCATAATAGTGCTGGGCATATCCAACCTAAAAATCAGCGATAACCGAAGCTATGCGTTCATGATGACGAATCATCAGACCATTACCATCATCTACACGGTCAACAAGATTTGCACCAACCCATTTCTTAGCCAAAGTCTGATCTGAAGAGGTAAATCTGACTGGGTAGCATTTTTCCTCTTCATATTCTGCTATAACTTCTTGATCAATTGATCCACTGTTGTAAATTGCATAATCCAAACTCTTTCCTGCATATTTACAGACAGTTTCCACAAAGTCTAAGACCGAGTACCCATCCGTCTCTGCTTTTTTAGTCATAAGATTGACGCAGTAGATTAGCTTGGCCCCACTCTCGGCTAATGCTTCTTTAAACCCCTCTGTGAGTAAATTGGGTATAAGCGAAGTGTAGATGTCTCCCGGACAAAAAACTATCTTGTCGGCATTTACTATTGCCTCGTAAGCATCTACAAATATACGGGCTTTCGGTTCTAGATACGCCCCCAAAATAGTCCGGTCATCATCTATCGAACGAGTATCTATGTTGCCCTCACCCTTGAGCAAAGAGCCGTCCGAAAGCTCTACGCAAAGCTCTGCATCATCTAGACTGACCGGTAATACTTTGCCCTGCACACCACAGAGTTTTGAGAGAGTATTTATAGCTAGAGGCAAGCTACCCTCTATCTCCGTGAGAGCAGTGAGCAAAATGTTACCGACAGTAGCTTTGTCTAGAGATGATTTACCATTCTCACCAAATCGATACCCCATCAATTCACGCAAAGATGGCTCCATGTTGTCGTCTGACAGCGCAAGTATTGCTTGGCGAATGTCTCCAGGGGGCAAAACCCCTTGCTCATCTCGCAGAATACCCGAGTGACCGCCATGATCAAAAACCGTTTGAATAGTTGTGATATTTGGTCTCAAATGTTTCAAAAACCTAGCCACCCGATAAACTCCGCCACCGCCACCAACAAGAACTATTGATTCGTTTCTTTTGAACATTGCGTCTCCTTCTTATTAATTTGACTTGAACGATAGCAAAAATGTTACTTTGAAACAAGCTGAGGAGAAGCAGGGTCTTAATATATAGACAAGAAAAAAGGAGAGGCAGTATTATGCAAAACAAAATCACCTTGGTGCTTATAAGGCATCCAAGGACTGAGGGTAACGAAGTTTCCAACAGCGAAATGGCGAAACTCGAGAGACCAAACCATCTCTTTCAACCAACAAAAGATGGGTTGGAACAAATGGAGAATGCCATTACGGTGTATTACAATCTGATGGCAAAGTTGCCACTTTTTCCACTTTTTATTATGTGTTCCACCGCAGTGCGAACCAAAGTTGTGGCAAATAAATTTGCTGCTACTTTTGGTATCTTGGGTCTGCAGGTCATAGAAGACAGCAGACTGAATGAAAAGTGGGACGGCATTCTTCATTCCCTTTCTAAAGAAGAGATCGAGGCAAAATACCCAGAGCAGATAGATCTCCGCAAAAAATATGGGTGGTATCACTACAAGCCATTTGGCGGAGAGAACGGGCCAGATGTAGAAGTGAGAATAAAAAGCTTGCTTCAAGATATCACAAGTGTACCGATGCATATCGGCAAAACTATCGTCCTTTGTTCTCATGGCAACTGGCAACTTCTTTTTGAGAAGATTGCTCTCGGGCAATCTGCTAAAGAAGTGGAGGAGGCGAGAGAAAACAATCCGATACCAAACTGCGCAATATCAATCTACGATTTCTTCCCGCACGCAAGATTAGACAGTTTTTTGCGCACCACAGAGATCAATCGCTATGCTCCTTGGCTAAATGCCACAGAACCTACATATTACGCCTGAGCTTTGCCCCAAAATGCTCTGGACGCCTCGTCGTCTGGAGCATTTTTATTTACTCTGCAATTCTTTGAAAAGCTCATAGGCAGTCATGGCACCGTTTATGGCAGAATGCGGATCAGGCTCAGGAGGCACGTCGAAGAGTTTGCAAGCAGTTTTGAGACTAAAACTTTCTTGATTTTTTAATCCTCTATCCCAAGCGATGGAAAGAAGATCTAATCGATCATGATTTTCGAAAGTACTCATTGGATTGGTTACACCAAAACGAAAAAATGCTTCGTTTATAAATCCCCAATCAAAGCTGACATTATATGAACAAAAAAGGCAATCAGAGGTCTTTTCTCCATATATTTTCATAGCCTCTTTCAAACTTACTGCGTCCATCCATTTTTCCTCGCTATAGCCATTATAATCCAGAGCAGCTTGTTTGGCTGTTTCTATACGTTCTGGTTTTGTTTTACTCTGCCATTTATCTACAATCTCAAAAGTTAACGGGTCAAAGACCACCAATCCCACTTCCAGTATTTCGTGCACTCCAAACACATCACCACTAGTCTCCAAATCCGTCATTGCAATTTTTCTATTATTTGCTTTCATATCATTCATTTCAAATTATCTCGCACCTTTTTTATTTTGGAGCCACTTATCACTCAAAGCTTGATGCCAAGCATCAGGTCTGGTCTTCTTTATCTCATCCCACATTTTTTTGGCTGTTTTGGTATATAGTTTTTTAGCTCTCACTATTGGACGATGATCTTTTTGCATTTGTATAGCGGCTGGATCGCCCATTTTAAAGAGCTCTTTGAGTTCCAAATCAACATCTATATTGTCAGCATCCTTTACTATTTTTGCTTCCAGAGATTTTCTTTCATTATACTCTGCCAAAAGAGAAGTAGCTTCTTTTTCTAATTCAGTATTTTCAAAAATATGCTTTTCTGCCAATTCTTCGTGCCTAGTAACATAATCTCTGTGCATAAAAGCTATGTCCCCCGTTCGCGATTCAGCGATATCATGAATCAGGCAAATTTTTATTACTTTTTCCACATTCGCTTTTTCGGCAACAGCTATTATCCAAGCGATCATGGTCATTCTAAAGATATGTTCTGATATATTTGCCACTTTACCAGTCAAAATCTGTTGCCACGCCCGATCTACTTTTCTCAAGCTCCCAATTTCAAACAAAAAATCAATATCGCGTTTAGCCATTTTATTTTCTTAAAATTTTATCAATTTTTCGTGCTATTTGAATGAAATCTTTTTCCTTTTTGCCCCGCGTGGTTTCAGCTGGAGTACCCATACGGATACCAGATGGGTCCATAGGGCTCCTGGTTTCGTTGGGGATCGTATTTTTATTGACAATTATTCCGTTTTTTTCCAGTAGATCACTGGCCTCTTTACCACTTATGCCTTTGCCTCCGCCAACTGGCGGACTCCAAGTATCCATGAGTATGAGGTGGGTATCCGTGCCATCAGAGATTATTTTCCAACCTAATTTTTTCAATTCTTTCGCTAGTGCATCCGCATTTTTTACAACTTGCTTAGCGTATTTTTGGAAGCTCGGAACAGAGGCTTCTTCCAGAGCCACAGCTACCGCAGCAATTTGATTTAGATGTGGTCCACCTTGAAGTCCGGGAAATACGGCTTTATCTATAAGTTCAGAAATATTTTTTTGTTCCCCTTTTGCATTTGGGACAGTAACGTCAGCTCTAGAAAAAATCATTGCAGCTCGAGGACCACGTAATGTCTTGTGTACAGTGGTTGTTACTATATGAGCACAAGCAAATGGAGAGGGGTAGGCTTTGCCCGCCACCAACCCAGCAAAATGCGACATATCCACCATCAGTAATGCTCCGCAGGCATCAGCTATCTCTCTAAATTTTTTGAAATCAACAATCCTCGGATAAGCAGTATACCCAGCTACTATGACATTTGGCTTTTCTTTCTTTGCAATTTTTGCGATTTCTTCGTAATTTATTTGCTCTGTCTTTGCATCTACTCCGTAAGGCACCTGAGTCCAAAATTTACCAGTAGCCGAGACTTTGTGCCCATGAGTCAGATGACCACCATGATCAAGACTCATGCCCATAATGCGACCGCCTTGTGGTACAAGAGCTAGATAAACAGCTAAGTTTGCCGGACTACCCGAAAGTGGTTGGACATTGACATTCCATTTTGAACTAAGTCCAAAAAGCTTTAGGGCTCTCTCTTTACAAATATCCTCTATTTTATCAACTATCTCATTTCCACCATAATACCTTTTATTTGAATACCCTTCAGCATATTTATTGGTCAGTTCACTCCCCAAGGCCTCCAATACATCCTTTGAAACATAATTCTCCGAAGCAATCAGATTGATCACCCTTTTCTGTCTTTTCTTCTCCGACTCTATAAGTTTTTTTATTTGTATGTCTTTCATGTAATTTAGTGAAATTATGTCGTGCGATACATCGATTGGAGCACGACGTAGTTAAATTTTTTTGAATAAAAATTGGCTGAATTGTCAAGAGGTTAGATCATAGTATTGAAATAGGTTAATTTAAGATATACTAGCACCATCCAAATTTATTGTATAACTTGATTTACTATGAAAAAGGTTGTTGACACTAGGTTTGCCAAAAGTAAAGAGTACAACAAGGTGCTTTCTACCATAGAATCTACAGATAAATGCCCTTTTTGCCCAGACAATTTTAGATATCATAAAAAGCCAATTTTAAAACAAATGGGGGGTTGGTTTATTACAAAAAGTAGTTGGCCGTATAAAAATGCCAAAAACCATTTTCTTGGTATATCTAAAAAACATAAAGAAAGATTTTCCGAACTGAATTCGAAAGATTTTGAATCGATTAAAAAGCTCATTAGTTGGGCCAATACCAAATTCAAAATTAAAGGCGGAGCTTTTGCTCTACGATTTGGAGATACAAATTATACCGGAGCTACAGTCTGTCATTTACATTTCCATTTAATAACTCCAAAATTAAATTCAAGAAAGTTATCTGAAACTGTAAATTTCCCTATAGGCTAAATTAAATAGCAATCGGAGCTTTAATACTTGAATGGGGGTTGTAGCTTTCTAACGTAAAGTCTTCATATTTAAAATCAAAAATGTTTTTGATTTCTGGATTAAGTCTGAGTATAGGTAAGTCACGCGGTTCTCGTGTCAATTGTTCTTTTGCTTGATCTAGATGATTTAGATATATATGCGCATCACTTATGGTATGTACAAATTCTTTTGGCTTCATGCCAACCACTTGGGCAATCATCATGAGTAAAAGAGAATAGGAAGCAATGTTGTAAGGGATACCAAGAAAAACATCTCCACTTCTTTGAAATAAATGGAGGGATAATTCACCATTAACCGCAAAACACTTAAAAATGCCGTGACAGGGTGCAACAAATACTTTGTCCACATCTTCAGGGTTCCAAGCGGTGACCATATGACGACGCCAATCTGGGTGTTCTTTTAGCCCGTCTATCAATTTCTGGATTTGATCGATTTCTTTCCCATCAGTAGTACGCCAATGACGCCATTGAGGGCCGTAGATACGCCCTAGATCACCCGGTTCAAGACCATATTGCCCAGCTATTTCTGGCGTAGCCCATTCATCCCAAATAGTAACCCCATGTTCGTGCAAATAATCTACCCTACTATCTCCACGCAGAAACCATATTAATTCATGGGCTATAAACTTAAAAGATAGTTTTTTTGTAGTAAGGAGAGGAAAGCCTTTACTTAGATCAAAGCGCATATGTCTACCGCACACGGCAATGCTACCCACCCCATGAGGGTCTTTCTTACCTTGCCCGTTTTCCAAAACATCTTTTAAAAGTTCTTGATATTGTCTCATACCTTTATATAAATTAAACTTTAACACTAATTATTTCTACTCCAACAGAACGTAAACTTGTTTCTCCGTCTAGGTTGGCAGAACCTTCTCCATAGTAACACTTTTCTATCCCTGAATAGGCGATAATTTTAGCGCAGACAGCGCATGGGAAATGCGTCACGTAGATCCGGCCACCTTTAAGAGACACCCCCTCCTTTGCCGCTTGAGCAATGATCCATTGCTCTGCATGAATAGTATTGCTAAGATCCGGTCTTTCTCCAACGTTTAGGTAATCCCTTACTGCACCCACTTGGTATGGGGTGTGGTCATTGGGTATTGATTGATTATATGTAGTTATCAGCCGCTTTTTATTTTTAACTAAAACTGCTCCAACTTGTCGCCACCAATCAGAACTATTTTGGGCTTCCATATAAGCCATTTTCATCATCTTTTTATCAAATAGAGAATTAGAGATTTTATGTTTAATCGGGTTAGTACTTAAAACAGAAGTTCTGTCCCACCGAAGAAACACCGAGTCCCATTTAACATCACTTTTAGATAAAAATTTATTGTATAGATTACGAGACACCTCATCATTTATCAATAAAATTGAGTGTTTTGCAATTTTTTTTATAGTATTCTTGGAAAGAACCTCGGTGTTAGGATAACCTATTTTTTTCAATAATTCAGCGGCTATTTTAGGCTTTATAGAAGCTATGTCAGGTTTGAATTCTGATAGTTCCTCGAGAAGACTGTCGTTTATTAGATAAATTTTATCAATACTTTTTTTATAAGAATCAAAAAAATCTAGGTATCCTTTGTGGACGACAGGTAAATGTATTATCAAATCTTGTTTTTTCATCTCTTCTTTGATTTCAACCTAGAAACCTTACTCAAGAGGTGATTTTTGAGTACATTTTGAATAATGTCAGTAGAAGAAGTTTTTTCTGCCTGTCGAGGTAGAATCATAAGCTTGCAGTGGTTCTTTATTTCCTTAATTTGTTTAGGGGTGTAACTATTACCCGAAACCGCAACAAATATGTCTACAGGCATTTCCTTAATTATACGGTATTCCCATTCACCATTTTCGGTAATATCATCTACCAAAGTCACATAATCAACACAGTTTTGGTAGCAAAGCATCTCCATTCTTTCATCCTCAGGAATTATCGGGCGATTTGGCCCTTTGTATGATTTGATACCACGATCACTGTCAACTCCGACCACCAATATATCCCCTTCTTGTCTACTGCGGTTAAGGTAGCGTAAATGTCCTATGTGCAACATGTCCCAAGAACCAATAGTGCATATTACCTTGTGGCCAAGGATCTTGTGAGCTAAGAGTTTACTCTTTAGTAAGTCGTAATCTTTGATTATTTTTGATTTAATCTCCATAGCCAGATCATTAATTTGGTATATTATAAAGTATTATGTCCCCAAATAACAACTTGATCAATAAGCCAAAAGTAAGCATAGTAGTGGCCGTTACAAATAAAGACGCTGCTATCGGTAACGGTAGCGAGCTTTTACACCGGATACCCGATGATCTGAAGCGTTTCAAAAGCCTCACCTCGGGCCACCCCATAATCATGGGGCGTAAAACTTTTGAAAGTATTGGTAAGCCCCTACCCAACCGCATCAATATCGTCATCACTCGCAACAAAGATTTCGTCGCCGAAGGATGTATTGTGGCAAGTTCGCTTGAAGAAGCAGTAAAAAAAGCGAGCGAAATAGATAACGAAGTTTTTGTAATAGGTGGAGGGGAAATTTATAAACAAGCCTTGCCTCTTGCGGACAAGCTCTACCTCACGATTGTAGAGAGCGATAAAGAAGGCGATATATTTTTCCCTGATTGGAG
>JBBTQZ010000006.1:0-13143 GCA_038065435.1 Patescibacteria group bacterium
TAGAGCGCTTCCCTGAAGAGGAATAGGTCCCCGGTTCGAGCCCGGGTCTCGGCACATGTGGAGGGTCACCCTCCCCCACTCTTACTTAAATAAATCGCCGAAGGAGCGGAGGTCGCCCTTTATGTTACCATAGACACTGATCGCTTCGTTGATATACGGATCTATATAATAGTAGATACCTATAGCGGCACCTATTATAAGTACCCAATAAACAATGCGGAAGATTCTGCCCCAAACCATCTGCCTCCTTATACTGTGAAGCATCTTATTATTCTCTTGCGCAAGTTCTAAAGTCTTCTTTAATATGGATTTTTCTTCTTCGTTCATTTTGTTTGTTTACTTTGTTTATTTATTTTATTCCCAAAAGGCTAGCTACTCTCTCTTGATCAAAACCGACGATCACATTCTCCCCTATCAAAATAACCGGCACTCCGAGCTGACCGGATTTTTGAACCATCTCTTGTCTTTTCTGCATATCACTAAGCACATCATACTCTGTATAAGCTACACCGTGCTCTTTGAAATATTCTTTGGCTAAGTGGCAAAAGTGGCAAGTGGGAGTGGAGTATATGGTGACGTTTTGCATAATTGAAAAATTGAAGATTAGAAAATTAAAAGATTACTAAAACCCTAAACTAAAAGCTCACCTTGACCGACTGACTTTCCGGACCCTCGTCTGGAATATCGAAGAATTCCATTTTAGCAAAACCAAATATACCGGCTACGATGCTGGATGGAAATACACCGGTCGCAATATTGAGATCGCGCACATTGGTGTTATAAAACCTGCGAGAAGCTTGGATCTTGTTTTCGGTGTCAGAGAGCTCTCTTTGAAGCTCTAAGAAGTTTTGATTGGCCTTTAGATCCGGATATGCCTCCGCCACTGCAAAAAGTGATTTGAGTGCGCCAGAAAGCATATTCTCTGCCTCGCCTTTATCGTGAAGCCCGTTCGCGCTTATAGCGGTGCTTCTCGCTTTAGTGACATTTTCAAATACACTAGACTCATGACTTGCATAACCTTTGACAGTACTGACCAAGTTCGGCACCAAGTCGTAGCGCCTCTTAGTTTGCACTTCTATGTCACTCCAAGCTTCTTTTGCTCTCGCAACCAATCTCACGAAGCGATTATAAGCAAATATGAACCACAAAACTAGAAGAACGACGATAGCTAAAATAATTGTAGAGAATCCCATATTTTTTGATTATTTATTAAAATACAAATATGTTAACGAATATAATAAATTGTAATAAGTAATGATATCACAAAATATACAGAAATTATACAAAAGTTAAAGGCCGTCCTTCCATTTGGAAGAGACGGCCTTTTTATGGCGGACCGACGGTGGTGGCTGACCGACCTCCCTCGAATCGTGAGAGCGGTGGTTTTGCACGCGAAATGAAAATACCGTCAGGCCCGTGTGCCCGTCATACGCCCGACGGGCTAATATACCAGAGGCTAATTCCGCGGGGTTGATCTGTTCCCCGATGATACGGCCACTGGCTGTCGCGACTATCTGGTATCTAGTATAGCATATAGCAAAAAAATGTCAATAACAAAATATACTTTCTTTTTTATAGTGCCAAAAAATGCTTGTTTTAAAGCATTTTTTGGCATTGAGTATTATTTTAATAATCCATTCCTCCCATATCTTGATTAGGAGCGTGTGGTTTCTTCGGCTCTGGCTCTTCCGCTATAGCAGCTTCGGTGGTGAGAAGAATGGCGGCGGCGGAAGCGGCGTTTTGCAAAGCAGTACGAGTAACTTTGACCGGATCTATAATCCCCTCTTTCAAAAGATCGTCACTAAAGGATTCTGTCTTGGCATTAAAGCCAGCGTTTTCTTTGTCGGAATTCATTATCCTCTCTACCGCTACAGAACCATCGGCATTACCCGTGTTCAAAACTATCTGACGAAGAGGCGCTTCTAGGGCGCGGAGAACTATGTCATAGCCAAGAGCAGTTTCTGGAGTGGCAAATTCTCTACTCTTTTCCAAACGCATCTTTTTTATAACTCTTATAAGAGCACTACCCCCACCCGCCACTATGCCCTCGGCTATAGCAGCTTTGGTAGCGGCCACCGCATCTTCTATTTTTAGTTTCAAATATTTCATTTCGGTTTCTGTGGCAGCGCCCACTCGTATGATCGCTACTCCACCAGAGAGCTTGGCTATCCTCTCGTCTATTTTTTCTTTATCGTATTTGGAGTCAGTACCTTCTTTCTGTTTCTTGAGAGATTTGATGCGAGCATCTATTTCGTTCTTCTTGCCTTTACCACCCACTATAAGTGTATCGTCTTTGGTAGCAACTACTTTGGAAGCACGGCCGAGCATATCCATAGTGGCTGATTCCAGCTTAAGCCCCAAATCTTCAGACACAACCTTGGCTCCGACGGTAACCGCTATGTCCTCTAGCATTTCCTTTTTCCTATCGCCATAGCCAGGAGCTTTGACCACAAGTACGGAGAATCCACCTCGCAATTTGTTGACCAAAAATGTGGCTAGGGCCTCGCCATCACAATCATCGGCTATTATTACCAATTCTTTTTTACCACTTTGAGCAAGAGACTCCAGCAAAGGCAATATATCTTTTATGGTAGAGATCTTCTTGTCTGTGAGAAGTACCGGTACATCTTTGTATTCAGCTTCCATCCTTTCTGGATTGGTGATCATGTATGGGGAAACGAAACCTTTATCAAATTCCATACCTTCCACCACTTCAGACTCAACGCCAAAGGTTTGAGATTCTTCTACAGTAACTACCCCATCCTTGCCCACCTTCTCTATGGTTTCCGCTATTATGGAACCCATCTCTTCGGATTCTGCAGAGATAACTGCCACCTGTCTGATTTCTTCTTTATTTTTTATAGGTTTGGCAATTTGACTAAGTACTATGACGGCTTTGTTTGCCGCCTCTTCTATACCGGCTCGCAAGCTCATAGCGTTCACTCCCATACTAGAATGCTTGAGCCCTTCGCTTATAATAGCTTGAGCCAAAATAAGAGAAGTGGTGGTACCGTCCCCGGCTACATCGTTGGTTTTACTCGCTACTTCCTTCACTATCTCAGCACCCATGTTTTCGAATTTGTCTCTAAGTGAAATTTCTTTGGCGATGGATACACCGTCGTTCGTTATGGTCGGCGCTCCATAGCCTTTGTCTATTACCACGTTTCTACCTCTCGGACCTATAGTTACCTTCACCGCATTCACTACAGCATCCACTCCTCTTTTGAGAGCTTTACGCGCCTCTTCATTAAAAATAATTTGCTTTGCCATAAGTTTAGTTTAATTTAGAAATTAGTAAATTCAGTTAATTTATCACAGCTAAAATATTTTCTTCTTTCAAAATATAGTATTCTATCCCTTTTTATTTCACTTCATCGTACCCATATCTTGAGAAGATTACCTTGTCGCCTACTTTTACCGAAAGTGGTGTAAGCTTGCCATCTACGATCTTACCTTCTCCCACTGCAACCACCTCTCCCTGTTCTGGTTTTTCTTTACTGACCGTATCGGGAATGATGATGCCAGAGAGGGTCTTCTCTCCCATTTCAGATGAGTCTATGGGACGTAGAAGGACCCTATCGCTCAAAGGTTTTATGCCTGTTTTAGATACATTTTTTGGGCTTGCCTTGTGGACCACTATCTTTCTAGACGAACGAGAGGGCTTATTCTTTGCTTTCTTTTTCATATACTTTAAGTAAAGGTTAAATTGATAACTCCAGGCTGTACTTAGTCAACAACGCCAGCATTATAGTATATTTTGGGAAGCTTGCAAGAGTTTGGGGTAGGTGCTAGAATGGCTTTTATCTAAAACAGTTATGCTCCCTTATATTCAAATTATATTGGCAGTGGTACTTGGAATACTCATATTACTTCAGCAATCTGAAGGTAGTTTGGGATCGGCCTTCGGTGGAGGCAATCTTGGGGAAAACACTCACGTGCGCAGAGGACCGGAGCTCTGGATATTTCGGATTACAATCTTGGTAGCTATACTTTTTGTTGCATCCAGCCTACTCAATCTGATACAATAGTCTATAAAGCTTTTCTCTCCACACTCTACTATATATAAAAGAAATCTTTAAAACAAGAAAAAATAATGAATTTGCAGGAAAATAATTCGCCTCTTTTTGGCGCTTTGCACAAACCGACAAAAAGATCCAAAGTATTGTCTATTTTAAAAACAATGCGCCCAACAGAAAAAATAGTTTTCGGTATATTTGCCATTGTCGCTGTTATTTCTTTTGTGATACTGCTTTACCGTGTAAATAAATCTTTCTTGGTAGAGATACCAGCCTTGGGTGGTAAGTTTACAGAAGGGCTTATAGGCAACCCAAGATTTATAAACCCAATTCTGGCTATATCAGACACCGACAAAGATCTGTCGTATCTTTTATATTCTGGATTAGTAAGACAAAAGACAGACGGCTCTTTTGTAAACGATTTAGCGGAAAGTTATAACATATCTGAAGATGGGCTCCAATATTATTTCAAAATAAAGGAAAATGTTTTCTTTCATGACGGCAGACCAATAGAGAGTGACGATGTCATCTTTACCATCGAAAAGGCTCTTGATCCAGTGGTAAAGAGTCCAAAGAGAATCAGCTGGGAAGGAGTATCAGTAGAAAAAATAAACCAAAAAGAATTGCGTTTTATTCTCAAAAAACCTTACGCTCCTTTTATAAAAGCTCTCACCTTGGGCATACTACCAAAACATATCTGGCAAAATGCATCTTCAGAAGAGCTGCCCTTTAGTGAATGGAATATAGCTCCAATAGGATCTGGACCTTATAAAATAAAGAAGGTGGATAGAAACTCTGCTGGTTTGCCATCCTCTATATTGCTAGAATCTTGGAATAAATATCCAAACAATAAACCTTTTATAAAATACATAACTTTCAAATTCTTTTCCAATCAAAATGACTTATTTAAATCTTTTGAAGCAGGAGAAATAGACAGTATAGCCCATCTAGATGAAGAGACTGCCACATATATTGAAAAGAAGTCCGAAATCTTATCTTCATCTTTGCCGAGAGTATTCGCTGTCTTTTTCAACCAAAATTCGGCTCCCATATTTCTAAACAAAGAGGTGCGTAAGGCGCTGGACTTATCTGCTCCAAAAGAAATAATAGTGGGAGAGGTGTTGGGAGGATTCGGTAAGGTGTCCACGGGGCCCACAGTATCCGATACTATAAAGGAAAGAGAAAATCGTGACAATTTTGTAGAAGAAGCAAAGAAGATCTTGAGTGAAAGCGGTTGGAAAATGGATGAAGAATCTGGAGTTTTGAAAAAGAAGATAAAATCAGAGACTTTAAACTTAGCTTTCTCTATAAGCACTTCCGATGCGCCAGAGCTCAAAGAGACAGCCGAGATTTTGAAATCAGCTTGGGAAAGCATAGGAGCTAAAGTGGAAATAAAGATATACAACCAGAGCGATCTGAACCAAGATATTATAAGATCGAGAAAATACGATATGCTTCTTTTCGGAGAAGTAGTAGATAAAGATGGAGATTTATATCCTTTTTGGCACTCTTCAGAGCGCAATGACCCCGGACTCAATATATCTTTATACGCAAACGTCAAAACAGATAAACTATTGGAAGAATTGAGGAATGAAACCGACCTTGCAAAAAGAAACGAAATCAGAAACAAATTGTCTTTAGAAATACAGAACGATTTGCCGGCAGTCTTTCTTTTCGTACCAGATATGTTATACAAACCAGCGTCAAAAATAAAAAATATATCTTTAGGAGATACATCGTCACAGAGCGATCGATTCGCATCTATATATGAATGGTTTATAGAGACAGACAGAGTATGGCGTATATTTGCAAATTAAAATTAAAAAATAACTAGAATAAAAATGACATCGCACGACAGGATAAGAAGCTACCACGCTCCCAGCACTCCACATGGTAGCAGTAGCAATAGTGCCAAACCGACAGTAAGAAGAACTCATAGCAAAGCTGTAGCTGGTAGGCGTTTTAATGCCTTCAAAAAGAGGCCTTCTCCCCCAGAAAAAACTCACGGCGTAAGGAAATCGCGAGAGACTGTAAGCTTGCCGAGTGTAGGCGACAATATACGCATCATACCTCTTGGTGGAGTAGAAGAAATAGGTCGCAACATGACAGCAATAGAGATAGGCGAAGATATAATAATAGTAGACGCTGGTTTTCAATTTAAGGATGAGGATTCTCCGGGTATTGATTACATCTTGCCAAATACAAAATATTTAGAGGAAAGAAAAGATAAGATACGCGCTCTCTTTATAACCCACGGGCACTTGGATCATATAGGTGGCATACCTTACATTATAGATAGGATAGGCTACCCACCTGTTTATACGAGGCAATTCGGAGCCATCATGGTCCAAAAAAGACAGGAGGAATTCCCCCACCTTGCACCTTTGGACATCAAAGTAATCGAAGAAAATGAGAAAATAACTTGCGGAAAAATAAAAGTAAGTACCTTCCCCATCTCTCACACCATACCCGACTCTATGGGTCTTATAATAGAAACCCCTTATGGCAATATAGTATTCATAGAAGATGTAAGAGTAGACAATGTAAAAGGAGTCCCAACAGAGGAAGAAGAGAAGCAATATGAGAGATTTAAGGATATGAATGTTCTGCTTCTCACTATGGATTCTACTTCTATAGAGAAACCAGGCTTTTCACTTTCTGAAAATGTAGTGGCTCTTAATATAGAGAGGTTCATAAAAGAGACCAAAGCAAGGCTCATCATAGGCACTTTCGCCTCTCAAGTAGAGCGCATAATTTCCATAATAACCACTGCCGAAAAATATGGTAAGAAGATCGTGGTAGAAGGTAGAAGTATGAAAACCAACCTTGAAATAATAAGGCTATTGAAGCTAGCTGAAATAAAAAATGTAATCCCAATAGAAGAAATAGAAAACTATCCTCCAGACAGAATAGTGATGCTAGTCACCGGCGCTCAAGGAGAAGAGTTTGCTGCCCTGATGCGCATAGCCAACAAAACACACAAATACGTTCGTTTGCGCAAGACAGACACCATACTTCTTTCGTCTTCCATCATACCGACCAACCACAAAGCCATCGTGAAGCTCAAAGACAATCTCTATCGCTCAGAGGCAAAAGTGGTCACCTACCTTGATTCCGATATTCATGCCTCCGGCCACGGCAACAGAGACGAGCTTCGTTGGATACACCAACATATGAATTACAAATTTTTCATGCCAGTTCATGGCAACCATTATATGCTCTGCCAACATGCAGAACTAGCTCAAACAATCGGAGTAAACAGAGAAAACATAGTGATACCAGACAATGGTTCCATAGTAGAAATATACGACGCTGGTACTAAAATAAAGATGCTGAAAGAAAAAGCCCCAAATGACCTTGTGATGGTAGACGGCTTCGCCATCGGTGATGTACAAGAGGTGGTACTGCGTGATAGGCAGATGCTTGCTGAAGACGGTATGTTTGTCATCGTGTCTATCATCAATCTAAAGACAGGGAGGCTACGCAAATCACCCGACATCATATCAAGAGGTTTCGTTTACTTACGCGAATCGCAAGACTTGCTCAATCAGACGCGCCTCATAATAAAGAAGACTATAGAATCTAGTACCCACAATCTGAACCCCATCAATTTTGATTTCGTAAAATCGCAGGTGACAGATTCCGTCTCCCGCTTCCTCTTCCAGCAAACCGCCAAACGCCCAATCGTCATCCCAGTAGTTTTGGGAGTTTAAACTAAACAAAAAATCTAGTAGAATAGACAGCATGTCTAATGCAGTATCTCGCGGGAAGTTTTGGCGGATATATATAGGGGGGTTTTTGCTAGCTGGACATTATGCTTTGGTGGTCTATGTCAATTCTTCTTTGCTCAAGCAATTTGTCGGAGATGGTGGCCTAGGGCTTCTTTATGCCCTTGGTTCTATCTTTAGCATAATAGTATTAAGCTTAGCGCCATTCATAACAAGAAGATTTGGCAACAAGAAGACATTGGCCCTTTTCGTTTTACTGGAAAGTTTTGCCGTAATAGCTATAGGTAATACAGAGCTAGCCTTGCTTATATTCGGGCTTTTCATCTTGCACCAAGCGGCAGAATCCATCCTCTACTTATCTTTGGACCTAGCTTTAGAGCAAGAAACTGTACAAGAAACAACCACCGGATCAAAAAGGGGGGTGTTTTTTACAATACAAAATCTAGCATGGGTACTCTCGCCTCTCGTCGTCTCTCTACTAACCAGAGAAAGTGATTTTAGTAATATATATATTCTCTCTGGCCTGATGCTTTTACCACTTTTGATTTTGTCTTTGTTTTTGTTCAAAAATCATCACGGAGAGAGCTCTCGAGGATCAGATATAATGTTGGGTATTAAAAACTTAATGAGAGAAAAAGATGTATTTAGGATATTTGTTGTACAGTTCATCCTAAATTTCTTTTACGCTTGGATGGTGGTCTACCTGCCACTACTTCTGAATCTGGAGCTAGGCTTCAGTTGGGAGAAGATAGGTTTGCTCTTTACCATAATGCTTCTGCCTTTTCTTTTGTTTCAATTCCCTGCTGGACTACTTGCTGATAAAAAATGGGGTGAGAAGGAATTACTCATAGGAGGACTTCTGACCATGTCTCTAGCTACAATCCTAATACCGTTTATAAACACAGAGAGTTTCGTCCTCTGGGCTATAATACTTTTTGCCACCAGAATAGGGGCAAGCTTGGTGGAGATATCCGGCGAAACCTATTTCTTCAAACACACCAAATACACCGACAGTGCCGTTATAAGCCTCTTCCGTATGACACGGCCTTTCTCTCTACTTGTGGCCCCGCTCATAGCCATACCAGTACTTTATTTTATAAATTATAGCTATTCTTTTATATTTTTGAGTTTGGTAGTAGCTTTGGGACTATTCTTTATACCCAAAGTTGATACAAAATAATTAAAGTTAGGGCTCCAAAATACCTTCTGTTTCTCCATTTACCGATATAACCACCGAGTCTATGTCGACGAGAGAGTTGAGTGTATTTTCTATCTGCGAACGTATAGCAACCACATTGCAACTTCCGGCCACATTTTCGCTTAGATCAGAACTGAAATCTACATAAGCCACTCTGTCTATAATTTCAAAATTTTGCAACAAAGTAGAATCACTTATAGCAGAAAAAAGATCTTCCTCTTCTTCCATGGTCAGACCGTCTATAAGAGCATTCATACTGCCTGGACCCAAAGTCTCAGCATTGGGCACCATTCTCTGTACAGCATACGTAGCCTCGCAACTATCTGTTTCTAAAGTATTTTTGTCTACAAAATATATATCCACCGGTTTTTGCCATTCAAAAGCATTAGCAACAGTGACCGCTTCATTCCCACCATCAAAAACTTTGACTAAAAGAATGAAGATAAGGGAGCAAGCTATTATGTAAGTAAAATATTTTATTATCTGTTGCATACCTTTATATAAAATAACAAAAATCAAACCCGTCTCACTTTACGTACTTTGGGCTTAGCGACATGAGACAAGAGAATAGCGAAAACAGTTTTTATAAAACTTGCGGCTCCTTCCGAAAGCTCCGTGCCGAATATACTAGCACCTTTAGCCACGCTTTTTGCTATAAATTCCGCCTCCGTGCGAGCCAGGTTAGACATTTTTCTTACATCGCGCAAGATAGCGATAATATAGAAGAGAACCATGAGCAACAAACCAAAAACAGCTATGGTAGCCACACTTGCAATAGCAAAATAAATTTGCATATAAGATAAATCTCCCATAGATATATTTTACACCACGGAAAAAAACAAAAAACTAAAACTGTGTATTACTTTGCTAGAGCTTGTTTTATGATATTGCGAAACTCGTCCAAACTAGCTGGATTTTGGATTTGTTCGCCATTTAGAAAGAAGCTAGGCGTACCAGATAGACCCGATTTTACAGCATGCACTCGTTGCGCAGAAACCAGGTTTTTTATTTCTTTGCTTCTCCAGTCGGTATCAAATTTTTCTTTGTCTAAAGTAAGCAGTATAGCGTAGTCGGCAAAGATCTTAACGATATCGTTGCTACTCGCCCATTCACCTTGTTTCTCAAAAAGAAGATCGTGCATCTCCCAGAATTTACCTTGCTTGCCTGCGGCTTCTGCGGCTCTCGCAGCAAATTCTGCATTAGGGTGAATAGAAGTAAGAGGAAAATGACGATAAACAAAAGCTATCTCTCCGCCGAACTCTGTCACCAACTGTCTTATGATTGGATAGTAAGATTTGCAAGCCGGACATTGGAAATCGCTGTATTCCATGAGGACCACCTTCGCATCTTTATTGCCTTTTACATTGTCTAGTGGATGCAGTACCCCTTTTTCAAAAGGAGGTTCTATATTTACCCTACCTACATTAGAGAGCATGTATAGTCCGCCCAGAAGCACCGCTATAGCAACGATCCAATAAATTATTTTCATGATTCTTAATTCTTAATTCTTAATTCTGATTTATTGGTCTTTTGGGTACAATAAATACAGATATAAAGTAAGCAATTATCCCAGGCACAATACCGGAGAAAAATGCTCCGAACACAAAGAGTAACCTGAAGACCACTGGATCTATATTGAAATACTCACCCAATCCCCCCAAAACCCCAGCAATGACCTTATTGTCCCTACTCCTATATAGCCTCCTCAAGTGATTGTGCACTTGATGGTGTGTATCATTTTCCATATCTCAAATATATCACCTCTCTATACAAAAAAGAAGCCCCACCTATTCGTCTAGGTGGGGCTTTGAGAAAGCTTTGCGGCTAGGCCACAGCTTCCTCATTTTGTTCATTGTACTTTGCCTTGAAACGAACCTTCCAGTCCGCCACGGCTCTGGATGATTTCTTCTGACAATCCTCGATGTGCTTGATCACTTCCGCAACTTGTTTGGCAGTGACATCGCCATCTTCGAATTTCTCCAGAAGCTTCTTTAAAGCAGATCCATTCTTGGATCCGACCGACTTGTAGGTGAAGGTGATGTCGCGCTGAATGTTGTCAATTCCATGCGACATCTTACCCTTCTTTTTGACTGACAGAAACTCCTTCAGCTTAGCAATATCAACATCGTACTTTTCGGCAGCTTGAGTGATAGTGAGACCACCGTTGGTGATTGCATCAACAGCCTCCATCAGCTTTCTCCGATCCAGCCTCGACTTCACGTCACTAACGAATTTCCTTGTCGTAGAAGGGGGCAGGCCCAACCTCTCAGCGATTGCTTTGATCGTCTGTTTCCGCTCAAGGAGAAGCTCGATGGTATGCTCCGTGTCTTCGGAAGTGGGCGGTTTAGAACCACCGGTATTTGCTCTGTAAGCTTCGAAAATGATATCGACTTCGTCTTGGATATCTACGATATCCACTTCGACTTCGGTTACATTGTTCAATCCGTATGCTTCGAACCGCTGTCGGCCATCAACGATGGTCAGGTTTTTGGTTACCATGATCCTGTCGTTCATTTTGACACCGTTCTCAATCAGCTCGGCGAGAAACCATACTTGGTCATCATCCAACTTCTTACGAACGAACAGGTTCAGCTTCAGATCTTTGAGCAGAACCTTTTGAGTTCTTAATACTCTCATTGCTCTTTTCTCCTTTTTTCTCTATTCTCATCTGACGGTTGCATAAACCGTCCTTGTGTAGCGCGCCAGCCGGCACGTTTTTTGGTTAACCCGGACAGAATAATATATGTACCGGGCTCGGGCTGTCTAACTTCTCGCCAAACATCTCGATCAAGCGAACAAGTAACCAACCCTATATCTTCCACAGAAGCAACTATGTAGGGACCATGTTTGCCTTCAAAAATAATCTTTTCTACAACCCCTTTGAACCTATCACAATCCACTTGGTTGCCCCCTTTCGGACACAACCCCCCTTACAAGATCCGAACTTACAGAACTCAAACGACTTGTAAGTTGCGTCAACAAACCAAGGATAGAGCTGTCTGTCGCCAAATCTTGAAGGGCTCCGTCTTCGATCAGAAGCAGTAGGGCCTTCATAATAGACACGGTAGCCTCTCGTCTCTTTAGAGGATTGTTCGATAAACGGGCAACCTCAGGTGCCCCGATGGACAAAATAGCATGATCTGAAGGTTTTTGAAGTAGAAAATTTAAGCGACCAGATTTCAAAAGCTGTCGCTTCTTATTTTCCAAATCTAACCTTTTACTTTTCCAAAGATTCCACATGCGAGATTCTTTGTCATCACCAATCCCAGCCCTTTCCCAAATCACTTCGTAAAGACTTGAGGTGTTCTTAAAACCGATTTCGTCGGATGCCTGTTTTGCAGACATAACACTAAAACCGATTAGCTCTGAAAAATTACGCAGAATTTTGGACATCCTTTCCATCTCAATGATTCTGTAACCATGGGCGTCAAGGTAACACATCAGTTTGATGAGAGGGGTACCCCTTGGTCTCTCCCCTTCATCACCAAACCAAGACCGAACGGCAAAATATCCCACTCCACAAAAATCGATCATCGGCAACATAGCCTCAGTACGACCTTTGCTACCTTTGGGTATTTTAGAATTGAACGATCTCGTGAAGTGAGTCAAGCATTCCTCAAAATGATCCCTAAAGATTTCTGGGACTTCATCCATTTCATGATCTCCTTTCTCCTTATTTTTCGCTCTCAATGAGCTTTCTATTTGCAAGCTAGCACAAATGTATATCATCGTCAAGTTGACATTCTTATTGTTTCTGATTTAATGAAAAAGGAGGTTTTTATGCGTTATTCCCTTGTAAATGAGTTCTGGGGCGGTTTTTGCCCAGAATGTACCGAACCAAAAGACATGGTGCTGAACACCGATGACAATTGGGAGTGCCCAAACTGCCATCTACAAATTGAGGCAGACGAGACATTCAAAATACTTTCTGATTTAGGGAGAGGGCAGTTCATGAGAAAGAGGGGCCAACCACTCAAACATTCTGATCTGGCTCCAATGCAGGTCGGTAGAATACGCCAAGATATGAGGAGGTAATAATCCAGATAAAAAACTAAAGCACTGTTCGTGAGACATCTCTCCGACAGTGCTTTTTGTTTTTAGTAAATAAAAATATAATTTTACCCAAAGGTGAAGGTGTAGATGTGGGCCCCGGGATTGTCGAAGATGATGCGGAGAGTGTGTTCGCCGTTGACCGGAAGTG
>JBBTQZ010000007.1:0-7519 GCA_038065435.1 Patescibacteria group bacterium
ACGATTTACCAAAAACAAAGCGCATTTTTAGTATATCTCTGCTTATAAAATCTAGTTTCTCAAACACTGAATTCAAAAAATTATTACTTTCATATTCCGGAAATTCACTTGGGGCTTCGAGCAAACTCTCTATTTCTTCGCTAAGTTTTACTTGCAGGCGTGTTTTTTTGGCCTCATCTATGATGCAGTTATAAAGTATTTTATCGGACCAAAGCTTGAAATCTCCTCCCTGCAGTATGAAGTTTTTACCATATTTATAGATCCTAACAAAAGCGTTTTGGACCACATCCTCACTCTTTTCTTTAGAGGCAAGGTTGGACAGAGCTATTTTTAGAAAACGGCTCTGATGCCGGTCAAAAAGCTCCCCAAAAACTCCTGGTTTTTCATACGAAAGCCTCAAAATATCAATATCGCTCATTTTCTCCTCCATACCTATAAGACTAACCACATTATTAAAATGTTACAAGGCCACTTTAATTTATGAAGATTCTATAGTATATTTTAACTTTCCGCCCATAGCTCAGCCCGGTAGAGCTGCTCCCTTTTAAGGAGAAGGTCCTAGGTTCAAATCCTAGTGGGCGGACACGATTACTAAAGTGGTAAGTCTATGGCGAAAGCGCCGGCACCAGATAAGAGGAGAGAAAGATTTATAGAAAGAAGTAAAAGATAAAAAACCAAACTTCGTTTTAGGAGAGCTGGATCTCTGTATTCTATATAAGCTTCGGCAAAAACTAAGATAGAGAGCACTAAAGCCGATATTTGAGTGTACAGGCCGACTATAAGCATGAGCCCTCCTACTATCTCTAAAATAGAAAGGATTTTTGTGGCTATATCTGGGCGAGGTATTTTTAGAGCGGTTAGAGATATAAGCCATCTACCGCTCTCTTCTTTCAGGCTAAGCCTGCCCAAGTTTACAAATACTATTCCGGCTACTAACCGCAAAATAAAAGGTCCAAGTAACGAAAACGCGAGAAGCTCTGGAAATGGGTTAAGCATTAGGGTAAATTATTATAGTAAACCTAATTATACTAAAAAATGCCTAAGTTACAAAATCAAAAAATTGCACTTATACTGAACAACATTCGGAGTAGTGAAAATGTGGGGTCTATCTTTCGCACGGCAGATGGAGCTGGGGTAAATAAAATTTATTTATGTGGCTATACGCCTGCGCCTCTTGATCGCTTTGGTAGGGAAAACAAAAAGCTTTCCAAAGTATCTTTAGGTGCAGAGAAACATATGGAATGGGAAAAGGTTGAAAACTTGAAAGAAGCAGTTGAAAAGCTCCGAAATCTTTTTCCTTCACTTGCCAATGTCGGCACTTCCGTGTCCGACAAGCCTCGCTCCAAAAAAGATTTTGAAGTTATAGGCGTGGAACAAAACAAAAAAGCTGTTGATTATAGGAAATTGAAGAATGAGTATGGAATAAGGAATAAGGAAATAGCTTTTGTATTTGGTAATGAAGTAGATGGTTTGTCTGAAGAAGATTTAACACTTTGCGATCTGGTGGTCGAGATCCCCATGAAAGGTAGTAAAGAATCGCTCAATGTGGCAGTTAGCGTAGGGATTGTTTTATATAATTTATTGGAGTAAATCAATAAGAAATAGTATCGACGATCAGGTTGTTATGGTCGTGGAGGTTTATTTTTTCTTTTTCTTTTCTCCAGAGAGGACCAAATTTGTTGAAGAAGAGGCGGTATTCTTGTCCCGGGAAATCAGTATCGCCAAAGTGTTTGGCTACGCAAGAGTTGTAGTTGACTTGCTCTTTTATATAGGTTTTGCATATCTGAGACACTGTGTCAGGAAGATCTCTCAAATATTCGTTGCCTCTAGTAGTACAGCGAGGTATACGTTCTATGATTTCTATACATTCATTATCTCTTTCGTATACACTAGAAAAGGTTGGTAGGATTTCATCTTCTGGGTCGGGGCATTGCTTAGATAAACTTGGATGAAAAGTACGATTTTCTTCAAAATATCCGGTACATATGTTTGTGCGAAAAGATATGCCGATGGGGGAGAAGCCTTTGGTCAAAATTACTTTGTCTCCGTCTTTCAAAACCACATCACTGTAGGTGTAAGTAAAAGGGAAGGGTAAAAGAGAGGCTCTGCCTATAACTACGTAATAACCTGTCACAGCACTTCTCAAGTACCAACCACTTATATTCACCTCTTCATTTCCGTCCAAATTTACCGAAAGACGGATGTACTCTTTGCTTGGATCGCTATTATTGCGACCAGAAATATTGGACATATTTATTTTTCCATAATAGGGTGAACGCTTACCTTCTTCTATATTTTTCTCCAATATTTCTCCTAGATTTTCAATTTCTTTTTCTATGTCTTTTATTTTATCTATCGGCTTTGTACCCTGATCTTCTTTGCTTGTTCTGCCGATTGAAGATTGTCGTGAACTTGTACTGCCGTCACCAGAATTTCTATCCGCCGCTTCTTTCAGGGGTTTAAAAGCAACCCCAAAAAGAATAAACAATCCGATCAGTATGAGTATTATTTCTTTGTTATCTCCCATGCAAGTTTATTTATAGAGTTTTTGATGTTTGGGGCAAAAATGAGCACTTCTTCCCTTTACAACTATGCGCTCTATTATACCAGAACAGGCTGTTTTTGGGCATTTGAGACCCTTTTTGCCATAAACTTTGTGCAGATTTTGGAAGTTGCCTTTTTCTCCATGCACATTTCTGTAGTCTGATTTTGAGTCTCCACCATGCTTTATAGAAAGCTTTAGGATTTTGCGCATTGCTACGTATATCTCTAGGATTTTTTTGTCATTCAATTTGTTTGCTAGAGACAGCGGGTGTACACCTGTTTCAAATAATATTTCATCAGAATAAATGTTGCCTATACCGGCAATAGATTCTTGATCCATGAGTGCGGATTTGATCGGCCAATTCTTCTTTCCTTTTATTTTTTCCTCTAGTTCTTTTTTTGTAATTTGGAGAGCATCTTTACCCAAATCCTTTAAACTCTCGTGCCCCTCCAGTTTTTCTGTTTCTACTAAACACACATTGGCAAATTTACGCATATCGGAAAGAACCAAATCTTTGAACACTTGCCCTGAGTTTGTCGAAGGGTTTTTTAATTTAAATATTAGGTGAACAAAGGGGTCCGTGGCGCCATACATTAGGTGCCCCGTCATCTTCATATGTATTACAATTGTATTTGCTTGCCCTGAGTTTATCGAAGGACCCAGATTGATTAGAATATTTTTACCCTTCCTCTCAACGCTTTTTATTTTTGCCCCAATAACTTTTTTCTTAAAATTTGCAAAATATTTTTTGTTTTTCAGATTATTTCTGTGTCCATGGGCTGTTTTAATATGAAAATCCGACCAAGCGCCAATGATAGTTTTACCGACCACTGTTTTCCTCAAGCCCTCCATGGTCGTATGTACTTCAGGTAGTTCTGGCATTAGTTTGAATAAAGAATAAAGAATTATGAATTATGCAAGATTTTCTTCAATTCTTCTCTAACTACCGTGGCATCGTCCCACGATGTTTTTTTACCGTGAGCTTCCATAATATAAGGGTCGGTACCCTTACCGGTGATCAAAACGGCATCGCCTGATTTGGCTCGAGAAATTGCGGTATGAATCGCTATCCGGCGGTCCATAATTATATCTACTGGCTTGTTTTTTATGACGCTTCTCATTCCCTCTACAATTTTTCTTGGGTCCTCATCATACGGATCTTCGTTGGTTAAAATGATGTGATCGCAATATTTATCAGCAATCTGCCCCATCTCTCCTCGTTTCCAAGTATCTCTGCCTCCGCCAGTGTTGCCCAACACACAAATCAATTTTATTTTCTTAGCCCCCTCTCCTTTGGGGAGGGGGTTGGGGGTGGGGCTGTATGTCTCATAAACCGCTCTCAAAGAATCTGGGGTATGAGCATAATCCACCACTACATCGAAATTCTGCCCCAAATCTACTTTCTCCATCCTGCCTCTTATTTTTTCCGTACTTTCAATGCCGGATTTTATATTATCTTCAGGGATTTTGAAAAATTTGGCGCAAGCTATTGCCCCAAGCATGTTTGAAACATTGAAAAGCCCTGGTAATTTAGAATGAATAACTATCTTGCCTATCTGAAAAGACGAACTGTTTTCATTGGACCTAACTCCGACCGCATCATTCAAAGAATAAGTAATTTTGTTCTTTATATTTAAGCTCAAGAATTTCTCCGCTTCTTTATCATCTTTATTCACAAAGATCGCTGGAGAAAAATTTTCCTCAAAAAGTCCTCGCCTGCCCGACATGCCGTCAAGGCGGGCGGGGGTCGCCCTCTCAAAGCTCAACCAGACTTTTTTCGTAGATTTCTCCAGCTCTCTAGCGATAGATAGTTTAGCATTCACATAATTTTCATAAGATCCGTGTGACTCTATATGCTCTTTTGCTAGATTGGTGAAAATAAGCGCATCCATATGTATGAATTTGTGCCTGTACTGCCGCGCGCCCTCACTCGTCATTTCCAGTATTGCTACACTACAGTTTGAATCCACCGCTTCTCTCAAAAATTTCTGCATAAAAAACCGGCCCGGCATACTCATTTTATATAGATTTCGCTTCTCGCTATCTCCAATTTTAAATCGCAAAGTATTTTGCAAAGCCGTCTTATAGTTAGCAGATTCAAATATTGCGTTTATAATTTCTGTAGTTGTACTTTTGCCCTTTGTGCCGGTAACTCCTATCACCAATATTCTACGAGAAGGGAAGCGGTAGATCATAGCGCCTAACAGAGCAAGAACATAATGGTATATAGGCTGAACACTCTTAAAAATTCTTTTAGGGATGATTTTTTTAACAATTCCTAACATTTTAGTTTTTACCTAGAGTTTTAAGGGCCCACTTTATTCTTTCACTCGCTCCGATTATTTCTTGCGGCATCTCTTTCATTGTTTCAGCTATATCTTTGTCGCGGTAGCCCAAAGATTTGAGCGCTTCAAATATATCGTCATCTTCTTTGGCCGTTTTTGAATCTGCTTTTTTGTTTATTTTCCCGCCCAGCTCAAGCACTATCTTGTCGGCAGTTTTCTTGCCAACACCGGCTATTTTGGTCAGACTAAGTGTTTCTCCGCTTGCTATAGCTTCCTCTAAATTATTCAGCCCAGCTACTCCAAGTATGGCGAGTGCAGACCTAGGGCCAATACCAGAGACGGTGATAAGAAGCTCAAACATGCGGAGTTCTTCCTTGGTGGCAAAACCATAAAGAGAAATATCGTTTTCTCGGACTGCTGTGTAAAGCCAAAACTGCGTTTCTTTTTCTAAATGTATATTGGAAAGGTTGCTGATTGTAGAGTGTATTGTGTAGCCGACACCGCCCGTCTCTAAGACTGCTTTGGATGCGCCTATATCTACCACCCTTCCTTTTATATAGCCAAACATAACTATATATTTGCACATTTTGTCTTTATGTGCTAATTTGGGTCTATGCCCATAACTTCATCAGCCAAAAAGGCCCTACGAGCTTCCAAAAGGAAGCGAGTTTTCAATTTGCGCAGAAAGAACACAATGAAGGAAACTATCAAACAATACAAAAAACTTATAGATGCTAAAAAGCCTGAAGAAGCAAAAAAGCTTCTACCCGCTCTCCAAAAGGCAATAGACAAAGCTCAAAAAGGGGGAATCATAAAGAAAAACAACGCTGCTCGCAAAAAGGGTCGCCTAATGAAGCGATTGGCTACAAAATAAGCGGTCACGAATAATTTTGTTTTCGTCAAAACAAAATTTCCGCGACCCCGGCTCGTCTGTTTTTTGTGCTCAAAAAACATGACTCCGCCTAGCGCATGTATCTAAAAATCTAAAGCAGTTTAGATTTTTCTTTCATGCGCTCCCGTTAGGAATTGAACCTAAATTTCTCCCTTCGCAGGGGAGTGTCCTATCCGTTGAACGACGGGAGCAGTTGTGAAGAGATTATCAAAAAAGTGGCTCAGTCGCCACTTTTTACCTAGCGAGCAATCTCTCAAACCATTTGTGGACTATGGATTCTTCTAGATATTCTTCGTCTAAAAATTGTGCCATTAGCTCGTAAACATCGCCAAGACTTACTTCCTCGTTGTTGATATGTATGGAAATAAGGGGTAGAAAATTGCTCATAGGATGAAGTAGGATGCGTGGTCCGTGGATGTGGTCTTCCTCTATCCAGAATGAACGAATAGATCGGAAAGGGTAGAGTCGTTTGCCGACCACGACGCCTTTGCTGGTTATACCTACTCGCATACTCCTTGTCTCTTTGTAAGAAAGTATTCCGACTGTAAGTGCGGCTATTATAATAAATATACCAAACAGAAAATTATCAAAATAAAAAGCCAAAACTGCTCCGGCTATGGATATAATACCAAGTCCCCAATACCAATCTATCGTCTTGCGATCGAAATGATGCTCTGGGCTCTGCCATTCTAAAAGTGTTTCCATAACTCAATTTTACCACCTTTTTCTATTTTACTTTACTACCCGGTGGACAATTCATTTGTAAAAGAGTGAAAAATTCTTCGCTCGATGCAGCCATTATCATAGCCTCGCTTTTTAGACCCATGATCTCTCTTGGTTCAAGGTTGGTGACAAAGGCGCAGGTGGTGCCAACCAGAGTTTGAGGATCTTCAAAATATTTTCTAATACCGGAAATTACCTGTCTTGGTCTTTCTTCAGAAAAATCCACCGATAGCTTGAGCAACTTTTCCGACCCTTCTACCAAATCTACTGACAATATTTTGCCAGCCCTTATCTCCACCTTTTGAAAATCATCTATTGAAATCATTTGGCGGAGGGTGGAGGGCTCGAACCTCCAAGGGCTTTCGCCCGCCGCTTTTCAAGAGCGGTGCATTACCATTCTGCCAACCCTCCTAAATTTATTTTGTTTACACCTACATTACTAACTAATTTCCTTGCTTTCAACTGTATATTTTTTGGCTACGAAAAGAATGTAAATAAGATCTAGAATACCGAAAGTGCTTGAAATAAGGAGAACTATGAACCACCATTTCTGAGAAATACGAGCCGATTTCCAAAGAGCTACACCTTTGATCGGTATGGTGATGATGAGTATCACAAGAAGCCATATGTTTTGAGCTAAAAGCTGATCTATCATAATAAATTGATTATTGTGCCAAATACTATAGCATATACAATATGAGATATCTAGGCATAGATTATGGCGATAAGAGGGTGGGGGTGGCGCTTTCCGATGAGGCGGGAGAGTTTGCTTTTCCCTATATAGTGCTTAAGAATTCCAAAAATTTGGTAGATGATGTGTTGGCTATTGCAAAAAAAGAGAATGCTCTAAAAATAGTGGTCGGTGAATCGCTAGACTCGGATGGCAATCCAAACTTAATCCAAAAAGACATAGATAAATTTTGTCTAAATTTGAAAGCGAAGTCTGAAATACCAGTGTTTTTGGAACAAGAATTTTGGACCTCCATGCACGCCAAAAAATTTCAAGGCGAAAATGATGATCACGATGCTTCTGCCGCCGCTATAATACTCCAAGCTTTTCTTGACAGAAAGTGA
>JBBTQZ010000008.1:0-2148 GCA_038065435.1 Patescibacteria group bacterium
CAAAGATGATCACCGAATCAGTAGATCCAAATGCCAAAATAATATTCGGTACTGTCAGAGATGAGAAGCTAAAGAAAGGTGAAATAAAGATAACAGTCATAGCTTCTGGTTTTCCAGATAGCTATATGAAAAAAGCTCTTTTCGGCGACAAAGAAAGCGAAGCAGGCGAAAAAGGCAGAATATTCAATAGTGTTTTTAGTAAAGAAGAAAAACATGAAGAAAAACAAGATGAAAAGCCAAAAGTGGTAGTCTCCGACGATGATGACGACTGGGGCGCAGTGCCAGCATTTCTAAGGCGATCAAAACTCAAATAACTCACCTCTTCGAGCCTGAAAGCTCCTCAGAGCCTGAACGGCCCAAACCCCTTCTCTTACAACAAAAGAAGGAGCTTCCGGAAACCCTCTCTTGTTGTAAGAGAGGGCTAGAGTGAGTTATAATAAATTATATGAATCTTTTTGATTTAATTATTATTGGTGGAGGGCCGGCAGGTGCGGCTGCTGGTGTTTATGCAGCGAGGAAGCAGATAAAGACTCTGCTTTTGACCAAAGATTGGGGTGGCCAAAGCACTGAATCTTTGGGTATTCAAAATTGGATCGGTACTATAGAAATACCCGGTTTAGAATTTGGTAAAATTCTTTCTAATCATGTAAAACACTACGCAGGTAATTTTGTGGATATAAAAGAAAATCAAACTGTAGAAAAAATAGAAAAAAGAGATGGCATTTTTTTTGTAAAAACAAATATAGGTGAATATAATGCTAAAGCAGTCCTCATAACTACAGGTAGCACCAGAAGAAAACTAGAAATACCTGGAGCCGAGAAGTACGAAAATAAGGGCATAGTATATTGTGCCTCTTGCGATGGACCTCTCTTTGGCGGACAAGATGTCGTTGTAATAGGTGGTGGCAACGCCGCTTTTGAGAGCGCGGCCCAACTTCTTGCTTATGCAAAGAGCGTTACTTTACTGAATAGAAGCGAAAATTTCAAAGCTGACCCTGTAACGGTAGAGTCGGTACGCAAACATCCCAATATGACTATTCTTACAAATGCAGTGCCAACAGAAATAAAGGGCGAGCAATTTGTAAATACTCTTATTTATAAACAAGGCGATTCAACACATGAGCTCAAAGTAACAGGGGTATTCGTAGAAATAGGGCTTATACCCACTACTTGGTTTGCGGAAGGCTTGGGGGTAGAAATGAGTCCTATAAAGCAAATAAAAGTAGATCCTAAGAACCAAAGGACTAGTATTTCTGGCCTTTGGGCTGCCGGAGATTGTACCGATGGTTTATTTCATCAAAACAACATCGCCGCCGGAGATGCTGTAAAGGCATTGGAGGATATATATTTGGAATTGCATAAATCTAAATAACTCACCCGATGGAGTTATCTTGGAGTACCGAACATCTGGACTACAAAGACTGCTTCCCTACCTTTGTAAATACCGGTAGAAGTGGCTATACCTATTTCTGTAAAACGAGGATTAATGATATTGAGCCAATGGCTTTTGGAATTCTTCCAAGCAGTATGCACCTCTGCGCTGTCTGTGAAGTTGACCGCTAGGTTTTCTCCTGCATATTTGTATTTATACCCAGCTTCACTTACCCAATACCACGGAGTGAGCCCTTCTGGAGTGTTGTGAGCAAAATAGCCTCTTTTCGCCATATCGTCGGCCTTCATTTGAGCCGCCTTTTCTAAAAGAGCGTTTACTTTGAGCTCGGATAAGTTTTGTGAGCTCCTATCTTTATTTGCGATATTTACCAAAACAGAAGCATATATAGCCGATATAGAATCCAGCACATTGGAACGGAATGTCGGCACAAATACTACTACCAAGATAAGAATAGAAAGTATGCTTACTGCTATTTTGAGCTTCATTATTTCTTTTATTTTTATTTTCCTCATTGTTTATATTATACAACAAGGATAGCTAAATTACTCGTTTATTCTTCTTTTTTGAGAGAAAGAGCGACGAAAGGATTTTTGGACCAAGGTACAAGCTCTGGTATAGCGAGAGAAAGTTCTGGGCATTCAAGCATGTTTATCCAGCGTAAGGTTGTGAGGTAGACTATACCTGTAGGCTCGCCTATGCCCCAAGGAGTGAGTATAAAGTCTTTATACTTAGCTTGGAACTGATTTACTGCGTCC
>JBBTQZ010000009.1:0-1857 GCA_038065435.1 Patescibacteria group bacterium
GAATAGAGAAGTAACACTCTTTGCACTAAAAGGGTTTGCTATAAACATGTGTGCTGTGGCTTGACTTGCGCTACGCATAGGAGAAGAATAGGTAGATATTTTTTCCAAAGCTTTGGCCAAACCTTCTGGATAGCGGGTGAGTAAACTAGCCGAGGCGTCGGCCAAAAATTCTCTCCTACGAGAAATCGCCAGCTTTATGAGAGTAGCTATAATGGGAGAAAGTATGATAAGGACTAAACCTATGATAGCCAAAGCTCCGCCTTTGCCATTCTCTCGCCTACTTCCACCAGAGAAAAGCATATTTCGCGAAAGAATATCAGAAAGTATGGCCACCATACCTACGAGCACTACTACTGTGCTCATAAGCAAAATATCTCTATTGCCTATATGAGAAAGCTCGTGGGCTATGACTCCCTCTAGCTCGCTTCTGTCCAATCTTTCTAAAAGACCAGTTGTGACAGCTATTACCGCATGATCCTTATCTCTACCTGTAGCAAAGGCATTTGGAGCAGAGTCGTCTATGACATAAAGCCTAGGGCTGGGCAAACCTGCAGCTATAGACAGGTTTTCTGTCAAAGTATAAAGATCAAAAAATTCTTCTCTTTTTACTGGTCTTGCTTTTGTAATACTGAGAGCTATCTTGTCTGAATACCAAAAACTAACCATGTTCATAATTAAACTGAAAATAATAGCGAAAGTAAATATAGCCGGACTCTGATAATAATAAGAAAAGTAATACCCTATCCCACCTATAAATACCAAAAACAGAGCCATCAGAAGATAGGTCTTGAATACATTGCTACTTTGATGTGTATAAATGGACGCCATAGGCTTATTTTACCATAAAAATTATTATCCCCCATCAAACCACAACTTTTCCTATTTTTTTGTTGAGCAAATTTTCAAATGAAGATAAGATGAACCCTTATGAGTGAGCCCAAAAAAAGCGGTGTCCGCATACCACCACACAATAGCGAAGCTGAAAAAGCGCTTCTTGGCTCTGTCATGCTCCGCCCAGAAATAATGTACGAGATAACCGACCTCGTCTACCCTCAATCTTTTTACAGCGAGAAGCACCGACTTATCTTTGAGACCATGCTTGATCTCTTCGTGAAGCGCAACCCGACTGATCTACTCACTGTTTCCGCTAGATTAAAAGAAAAAAACTTACTGGAAGAAATAGGTGGCTCTGTGTACCTCGCAGACTTGGTGAACTCCGTGCCCTCTTCAGCCAACGCCACATATTACGCCCAAATAGTGCAGAAAAAACATATAGCAAGGAACCTCATAGGAGCGGCCGACTACATATCTTCTTTGGGGTATGACGAAGCGGAAGAAATAGAACAAATAATAGATCAGGCCCAGAAAAAAATATACGATGTGACCAACATCGCGAGCATTCATAGCTTCAGTAGCCTAAAAGACGAGCTCGGTGAAGCTTGGGAAAGGCTGGACAAGCTGCACCATTCGGGAGACGGCATGCGTGGAGTGCCGACGGGCTTTAAGCAATTGGACGATAAACTCTCTGGTCTTCAAAAATCAGACCTCATAATACTGGCGGCTCGCCCGAGCGTCGGTAAAACTTCTCTTGCTTTAGACATAGCGAGACAGGCGGCAGTACATCATGACGTGCCAGTCGGAATATTTTCTCTAGAAATGAGCTCCCAACAATTGGTAGATAGGATGCTCGCCGCACAATCCAATGTAGATGCATGGGCCCTAAGAACAGGTAAGCTAAGCAAGTCAGACGAGAGCGTGTGGACGGCACTGCAGGATTCTATGAATACTCTTGCTAAAGCACCTATATTTATAGATGATCAACCGGGAAATAATATTCTCAAGATGCGCTCCGTGGCC
>JBBTQZ010000010.1:0-1970 GCA_038065435.1 Patescibacteria group bacterium
GAACCCCCGTCTCAACCTTGGGAAGGTCGCATCATACCACTAAACTATACCCGCTTTATTTTAAATCTACTCAAACATACTCCCAAAAAAACTCTTAATTTTCTGCCAAACAGAATCAGCTTTGTTGGAACCGGAAGAATTATTTTCACTCTCCACCACTATCGCTACACTCTCTCCCTGCCTCACTACATTAAATTTCTTTTTGAGTTCAAATTCAAGACCTTCCTTAGTAGAGAGCCTGTCTTCCATATTCTCCAAGAGCTTCTGTCTCCTCTCAAGATCTACCGCTTCAAGTTGCATCCTGACTAAAGTCTCCTCGGCAGACTTTTTCTTGTTATACACTTTGCGTACAGAATTAGAAAGCACCACTATAATAAACAAAAGAAAGGTGAATAAAATAATGTGTTTCCATTTTTCTTTTGTTTTTGCGTTGAGGCTCATAGTTGTGTTAATATTCTATTACGGATTGCAACAATCCGCATCTACGACATGCTTTGGCATCCAAAAACTCAAAAAATCCTAAGAATAGTGTGGTTCTGTTTGGCCATACTCCTTATTCTTGGCATGGTATTGATTTATATCCCACTACAATAGAGGTATTTAATCCGGCTTCATAAGCTTTACGAAGACATCGTGCGGTATATTTATTCTGCCTCGCTCTTTCATTTTTTTCTTACCTTTCTTTTGCTTCTCTCGGAGCTTCATCTTGCGCGTTATGTCTCCACCGTACATATGCTGAGTAACATCTTTGCGAAATGCCGACAAAGTACGCGAAGCTATTATCCTACCCATCGCTTTGGCCTGTATCTTTATTTCAAACATTTGCCGAGGCAAAGTGTTCTGGAGCTTTTCTACCAGATTTTCAGCTTCTCTTTCTACTATGCGCTTAGAGACTACCCTAGCAAAAGCCGGCTCCTCTTCGCCACCTATAAGCACCGCGAGCTTGGTCACTTCTGCAGGCCTCTCTCCAGCGTTTTCGTACGAAAGCGAAGCATATCCTTGGCTTACACTTTTAAGTTTATCGAAAAAGCCTCGCATAAGTTCTCTAAGTGGCATCAAAACTTTCAATATGGTTCTAGATTCAAAGTTCAAAGTGTCCACCACTTCCCCTTCATGCGCGTAGAGAAGTGGCATGAGGCTGCCAACATACTCCCCCGGTAAAATAATTTTTGCCTCCACCCATGGTTCGGTGATAGAGGCTATGAGTCCATCATCGGGGAAAAATACTGGTGAGAAAATTTTCTCTCCCACATTATTGTCTTCTTTATTAAGAGAAGCATTTTTATATTTCACAACATAAGTAATGGAAGGTTGGGTGATCACAAGCATCAAGCCAAACTCTCTTTTCAATCTTTCGGTTGCTATCTCCAAATGCAATAATCCTAAAAAACCAACTCTAAAACCTTTACCGAGCACTCCGGAAGATTCTTCTTCAAAGTAGAGCGAGGAGTCGGTCAGTTTCAGAGTAGCCAAAGCTTGTCGTAGAGAATGCAACTCGCCTTGATCTTCCGGAAATATGCTCGCCCAAACCACAGGCTTCGGCACTCCATAGCCTGGAAGAGCCGTGGAGAATTCTTTTTCTTTGCCTATAGTGTCCCCCACCGCCACAACGCCCGGAGTTTTTATACCTGTAACTATGTAGCCTATTTCCCCCGTGTGCAAAATATCGCAAGGTTTTTCATCCGGCACAAAGATGCCAGTTTCAAGGGAATTGAATTTCTCTCCGGCCACACGGAAGATCAAATTCTCGCGTGCGCTCACAGTGCCGGACATTATTCGCACGAAAACGATGATTCCCCTATGAGTAGAATATTTAAAATCAAACACAAGTGCCTGAAGGGGTTGTCCGGTCTCCCCCTTAATGTAAGGGGGATTAAGGGGGTTATTTAATAAGTTAGGAGACGGCACCTTATTTACCACTTCTTCCAAAAGCTGCTCCACCCCCTCTCCCGTTTTGCCCGAAGTTTGAA
>JBBTQZ010000010.1:2070-10838 GCA_038065435.1 Patescibacteria group bacterium
ACCACTTCTTCCAAAAGCTGCTCCACCCCCTCTCCCGTTTTGCCCGAAGTTTGAAGTATGCTCTCCACAGAACAATCCAATATAGATGCCACTTCCGCCTTCACTTCTTCCACTCTAGCAAGTGGCGAATCTATTTTTGAAAGAGCGGGTATTATCACAAGCCCCTGATCTCTTGCCATCTGTAATACAGAAAGAGTTTGCGCCTGCACCCCTTGAGTAGCATCTACCAAAAGCACCACCCCCTCCACTGCCCCAAGAGCTCTAGATACTTCGTAAGAAAAGTCTATATGTCCCGGAGTATCTATCAAATTCAAAATATAATCTTTATAAATCATCCTCACCGGCTGCATCTTTATAGTAATGCCCCTCTCTCTCTCCAACTCCATACTGTCTAGCACCTGGGCTTTCATCTTGCGTGCTTCTATAGTACCCGTTACCTCAAGCATGCGGTCAGCTAAAGTAGATTTGCCATGATCAATATGGGCAATGATGCAGAAATTACGTATGTTAGTTGCCTGTTTTTGCATATTTGAGAATTTCTCTTATCTCTTCACTTTTCATAAAAAACATCCCTAGGGTGAAGGCCACTATACCAAATATTCCAGCCAAAAACCCATGCCCCAAAACACCCAGAAAACTCTCCAGATCAAAGAGGCTATGAGTCACGCCAAGTACAATATAAGCGACGAAACCAGCGATCAAAGACGCTAGAATATTTGGTATCAGAATATTTGATACATTTTTATATATAGAGTTGCGCATATCGCCAAAACCAGCAAATAAAAAGAAAGCGGTAAATGCAGAACCAAGTGTAAAGGCAAGAGGTAAGATCAAAATTCTAAATCCGAAATTTTCCACATCCAAAAATCTTGCCATGAGATACAAGCTAGAGTCAAATCCAGAATAATTTATGAATAAAAATGCCAACAATATTGTGATAAAACCTCCGACAAGATTGGCAATAAGAGGCAGTTTGGTTTTACCTAGAGCATAGAAAGAACGTGAGAAAAATAACTGCAAAGATTGAAACACGCTTGAAAGTACGAAGACGGCAAATATAGCCGCGGTCAATCTTGTGGCAGACCAATCGAAATTGCCAGACCCAAGTACCACTCTTACCAAATGAGCCCTAAGTACTATAGAGAGAGCGATGGCTGGTAAAGACCAAAAAATTATCTGTCGCAGACCTTCACTTATCTTCGCTACTACTTCTTCCCTGCCGCCCTTAGCGACGGAAATAGCTATGCTAGGGAAAGCAGCCAAAGAAAAACTCACCCCTATAAGAGAAAGTGGGGCTGACTGCAAATTGAACGCAAGATTAAACACAGCCACAGATCCTTCTCCAAACCTAGCAGCCAAGCTCGCAAACACAAAACTCACGATTGTAACGACGGAAAGCGCGAATGTTCTGGGTATAGAGATATAAGCAATTTCTTTTATTTCTTTCCAATTTATTTTGAAGGTGAGCCGTGGCCGCATACTAGAAGCAAAAACAAAAGTGGCTTGAAGTAGCATGTGGAGTAAAGCTCCAAGTATTACCCCAAAGCCCACGCCATATACACCCCATTCCTCAAGCCCGAACACAATACCCATGATTATGCCCATGTTGTAGAGAAGGGGTGAAATAGAATAGAGGATGAACCTTTTTTCATACTGCACTATACTTCCAAAAAAGTTTGAGAGGCCGAGCAATATGGGAGAAAGTAAGAGTAATCTGGAAAGAGAGATGACCTTCAAGATGCCCAAGCTTCCAAACTCACCGAAGAAAATAGTGATGATCCGAGGCATGAAAATCCACGCCAAAACAGAAACGAGCACGACTGTAAATAGAAAAACTGTAAGTATAGAATTGCTAGATTCCTTCAGATGTTTGTCGCCTGAAGTTTCTTTTTTGGCAAACAAGGGCACCAAAGCAGATATAGAAACAAGCGAAGCTACGGAGACAAAAATAATATCCGGTACCTTAAATGCCGCGTAGTATATATCCAACTCCAAACCTGCACCGAAGAAATGCGCAAGTAGCCTGTCTCTTGCTAGTGCCAGAAGTTGAGAGAAAAATGCAAATACAGAGAGCCAAAAAGCGGCCTCACGTAGGCCGCTTATTTTACTGAATAGAATGTTCAAGGCTCTCCTTACCATCCACTCATTCTAGCATATCTTATTCCTCAATCGGAGGCTCTTCTCTATCTTCTGGCTTATCGTCGAGCGGAGGCTTAGCGTCAGCAAATGGTTTTTTACCATCCTTGAGATTTTCAAGAATCAGGGTTATCTCTTGATTGCCCGGATTTGTTTTCATGATAGCTTCAAACTGCTCTATGGATCCAGCTCTGTCACCAAGGAAATACTTGGAGAGCCCGAGGAAATACCTAGCATTGGCATAATCCGTAACTAGAGTGACCGCGCTAGTGAAAGCGCTCGCCGCTCCTCTGAAATCATTTTGGTTATACTTCAAAAGTCCAAGTTGGAAATAAAGTCCGGCATTTTGAGAATCTATGAGAGTAGCCGCCTCTACAGATCTGATGGCTGCAGGAATATTGTTTTCTCCTGCCTCTATCTGAGCCAAGAGGAAGTATGCATCGGTATAATTTCTTTTTAGATTTATCGCTTTACCTATAGCCTCTCTTGCCAGAGTAGTGTCTCCTGACAAGGCTGCCACCCTAGCCAAACCTAGCTCTATTGCAGGATTGCTCGGGGCTCGTTTTTGGGCCTCAAGATAATTAGCCTTAGCGTTTTCCAAACTTCCTTCTATGCCACTTGCACCCAATGTCTCATATATCCGAGCCAAGGAAAACCAATTTTCATAATTACCGCTATCAGCTTCTATGGCTCTCCTGCCAGATTCCACACTATCAGCTATAAGACCTCGCAGGGTCGCGGCCGAAGCCTCACTCAAATTTTGACCTTCTTTTGCTACCAATGTATTAGCTTCTGCCATTGAAAGCTCCGAAATACCTCTCCAATAACTAGAAACTGGAGCCACACTGACTGCTTGCAAAACTTTTTGTTTTGCATCTGTAGTATTTCCGACTTGAGCCAATTGTAGACCTTGACTGAAGAGCGAGCTTGCTACTATTCTTTCCATTACAAAATAACCACCAGATATAGAGAGCAATATAAAGACCACTATAGCTAAAATAGTTATAAAGTTGGTTTTTGGATTTGAGAAGATATTTATTCTAGATACATTGACCACTCCTCTCGCCACCAATGAAGATGTGAAGAGAGCTGTAAATATAAAGGCTAGAGCAAAATTCGCAATACTTGGCATATGTACGAAAAATATCACCCAAAAATACATTGACACCAGAAATGTAGTAGTAGCGGCATATCTAGACTCACTATCACCAGAGACAAAGATCGCTTTCATTCCAACAGACACGTAAAGAAAAATGAAAGCCAAAAAAGCTAACAACCCAAGCAGTCCAGTAACTATGGTAAGAGTGGGGATAAAACCATAACCAAAGGCGAATGGAGTATTCCAGAATTGAGTTAGGTTGACTTCCAAAGGCTTGTTCATATTCCAAAGACTAGTAAACCTGTTTGGTCCAACTCCTAAAGCTGGATTTTTGCCGAGAGCACTTTTTGTAAGGTCTATGGTTGCTTCAAAGCTCGGTCTTACCTCAATAGTATTTATTTTAAGAGTATTGGAGAGAAAAGAAGAGAGCGAATTGCCAGATATCAGAAATATAACAGATGCTACTATAACAAAGAGTGAGGTCAGAGATACTTTTCTTCCTCTTTGTTCTTCCAGATTTGCATCTTTACTTACAGACCAAGATAGCACATACACAAAGTACACCAAGGCAAGAAGACCGACCGTTATTATGACCGGCACTAGATTCACGGCCCCTATACACAACATGGAAAATATAGAGAGAGCTATAAGGAGGTACCTGTTCCTTTTGGACAACTCTCTGCTATTCAATATAGAGAGAGAGGCTATGAGGCTCGCACCCAAAAATACAGCCACATCTATACCAGTACCATTGAGAAAGTTGGGAATTTTGGAACCTATAGAGACTGGTAGATCTTCTAGAACAAAGGCTCTAAGTATTATGAAAGCGGAAAATGCGTAGGCAGAAAGGAGGAAAAGATCTATAGATTTTTTGATTATACTCTCTTTTGAACCGACATTGAGTATTATGAGGAACACTAGGCCGACCAATATAAGCAGTGTGCCAGAAGTCGTAGATTCAAATATTTCTCCAGCTATAGAATCTATGATGGCTCCAGAAAAAACAGAAGAAACAAGAGCGATGAGGGCGAGAGCAACAAGCGGAATCAGAAATCTAGATTTTGGAAATTCTATAATACCACTAGACAATACAGAGGAAAGAAACATAACCAACAGAACTACAAAAGCTATGGTGAGGAGTGCCATCTTAGAAGCATGAAGAGGCATAGAAGAAATCGGTATAAAGAACAGTGGCACCAAGACTACCAATCCCCATATAACCATACTTGCTATCCTTTGGAACTTACCAGTGGAAGATCCATTATTAACTACAATATTTTGCTGATCCATAATAATAATTATTTGATAATACTAAACGTAAACTTTAGTATATCAAAATCCAAAAACCCTCAAACCCAATCCGTGGATAACGGTGGAGGGTCACCCGCCCCCCATTTTTTGGGGTTGGGTGACCCTCCCCGCCCTTATTCTAGGCTGTATAATCGCAAAAGTAGCGGTTCTTTGTTTTTAGTACCATCTTCAAACAATTTACTATAATTTGTTTTTGATGAAAGCTGTTCTAGTATTATCTCTTTTTTACACATCTGCCCTTCTCTTATACCGATATAATCTGGAAAGCTACTCCAAAACCAATCTTTTAAATTTTTTACCAGCCCAGCCTCTTTCGGATTTTTGTGTATATAGTAAGTAAGCCAAAAAAGATAGTTATTGTCTTCTACCGCTATAGCCTTGAAAGTGTCTTGGAAGAGCGTGCCTACTCTTTGGTACTTTCTATTGAAATACATTGAGTAGCTGGTGCATACTTTGCCTATTAGTTTAGTTACAGGTACTTCTCCATTTTGTTTGATAAGAAGGTGGAAATGATTCGGCATAAGACAGTAGGAAACAAGATCGTACGAATCCGGTTTTATGAAGCTTGTACTATAATCTCTTTTGTTTTTGGGGAAAGGATGTCTCTTCAACTCTTGGGGGAGGGTCACCCTCCCCATATTAAAATTGGGATAAAGAGCTTGGTGGAGCCTAAAAAGAAAAAAATTGTAATCTTCATCATCCAAAAAGATGTCCGATTGAGCTACCCCTCTATTTAACACATGGTAAAAGGTGTTTGGGGCATATTGTTTATAGTCCCTATTTTTCATACCAACTATTATAGTGTGGAGAAGAACCCTCCGCAACTTAGGGGAGGGTCACCCTCCCCCACTCCCACGGCTACTTGAAGTTGCGGATAGAGGTGACTACTTGACTGTCTTTACGCAACTGCTCATAAAAGAGCACATTATCTCTATTGATATACAGAGTGTCCACTGGACCATGTATTTCTTTGCCTAATTTAACGAGAGCAAATTTTGGCTCCGATAGTGGGTCTGCCGTTGCGACAGCAGTAGCGTCTCCTGAAAGTTGGAGATAGTAAACATCAATTAAAACAAGCTCATCTCTGGTCATACTCTCTGGTTTGCCAAAATATACCTGCCCGTTAGTCAAAAAAACAGCGTAATACGTATCGGGTTCTATCGATGGTTTAGATGATAGTTTTTTATACCCATAGAAACCTATGGTCACCAATACAACAAAGATAAATACAAACATCAAAACTCGTATCAAAACACCACTAATATTTTTTTTAATCTTTTCATCTTTCTTTTCACCTATATTGTTGGGTGACTGAGAAAATGATCCGAATCGCATATTATTATTGTCCATAATTATTTATTATATTTTGACTAACTTATATTTATAATAATATCCCCCATTGCTTTTAAGAGCAATGTTGATAGCCAGAACTAATTATTGATTCACCTCACCATACAGACCTCACCCCTTTCCCCTCTCCTTGACAAGGAGAGGGGCAGACCGAGCTTACGAGGTCGGGGTGAGGTCTTCTTGAAAATTATTTCTACGGTGAACCACCCCCGCCACCACCCTGACCACCACCGCCTTGTGGCGCACCACCGCCAGAACCACCTTCGACACTTCCACCGCCACTATCACTTCCACCACCAATACGCACCGTACCGCCACCACTCCCCATCTCTACCGAAGTAACCGTGCCATCCCCCGAAGCTCCGATGTTACCCATATTCCAGCAGCTACCATTGTTACCCCCACTAGAGTTAGTAGCGCTATAAGCGACAGAAAGCGAGCCTACATTACAAGCACTGTCTCTTACTGAAGCATAAGTGATGGCGGTCTGGGCAATATTGAAATTCACCAACCATTGCCAACCCGGGGCATCTGATTGAATATTTATCCAATTACTACTTGCTCCTGTAACAGTAAACAAATTGGCAAAAGTAAATAAAGGCACATCAGGAGTCCCCGACTCATGCTCGCTAAATTTAATAGTTTTACCGGGGATAATAGAAGTCATATTATAGAAAGTCGTATTCTTGACACTCGATATGGTCGCTGTATTACTAGAATCCAGAGTTAAAGTACCGCTGTTATGAGTAAAGCCAGAGGCGCTAATATTACTATCAGTATAATTACCAGCCAAGGTAAAGGCACTGGAATTAGACGCTTGGAAGGTATCCCCGTCCCCTATGCTAAAGTTACCGTTTACATCTAGCACCGGATCTCTCGTATTAGCGTCCACCGTAGCCGCTCCAGAACCATTAATAGTAAAATCATTATTGACTGTAATAGTCTGCCCCGTAGTTGTAGCCAATTTCACCGTCGGGCTCCCTGAACTCGGTGAGATTTCAAGATTGTAATAAGTGGTAGGAGTAACAGTTGCGTTGTTGGTGCCGGTATATTTAAAAGTTGAAGAGCTGGCCAAAAAAGTACCGAGCATTTGGAACGGCTCGTGCGAGGCTGTAAGTGACCAAGTCTTAGAAACTCCAGCGTCCATTATTTGATTGTTAGCAATGGTAGTAGTCGCTGTTGTGACCGAGCCAGTGCCGGTAGAAGTAGTCGTAGATACGACCCCATCAGCATAAACATTAAAAACTAAATCGTAAGAAAGAGCGCTCCATGTTCCATTATAAGCAGAAGTGTTACCTGGGTGAGTCGGACTAGTACTATCATCACCGCCCGATATATTTGATCCAGCAGCTGGTGTGTGTTCAACAGAAATAACATAATTAGTGCCATTAGTCATCGCATATCTATTGCCGGCAGTAAATTCAAAATTGTAGAAACGAGATTCACCGACAACTAATGAAGTGGCGCTTACTGTTTCTGAAGTAGCGAGAGCGGCACCAGTCGGCACACTATTGGTACCGAAAGTGCCACTATGAGCATACAATTTGGCTACTATATTACCAGAAACACCACCACCCCTTTGCAAATAAAATTTCACCGAATCTAATGTCCCACCTGTAGAAGTGAATGATTGGGCGATGGCTGTGTAATCATTTGCATCATCCTCCATTGAAAGAGTCCCATTTTTATTTGTATTATCATAACTACTGACGCTATTAGTCGTACTTCCAAAATTTAATTTATTAAATGTCCAACCAGAATTACTACCAAATGAAGTAGAATCTTTATTGGTAAAAGTGCCAGAAGTTAGATTGATAGTGCCGCTCCCGCTTACATCTCCCCCTTCAACTATCATGTCTCCAGTACCAGTGATGGTGCCAGAAACTACGAGATCATCCTCCACTATGATCGTCCCGCCAGAAGTAGTGAGGGTGCCTGAAGTGATGGTCAAATCATCAACCACTGTAAATGAAGATCCAGAAGAAACATTTCCGGCTATTATTAAATCATCAAATCTAAGTGTCCCAGAATTTACGATTGAACCACCGGTCATAGTGATCGGTTGATTGATCTGGGGTTGATATACAGCTGTAGATTCTATTGTCAAAGTGTTTGCTACTGAAAAACCAACATTAGTAAGATAAGTTTGAGGAGTTGATCCAGAGGCAATAGTTAAATTATAAAAAGTGAGGGTGCCTGAATTTTCTATATACGGACAACCACTAGGAAGAGTCACCGTGCCTCCTGATAAGATAAGACTACCGGAAGTATTTATTATCAAACCCTCACAACCGCCAATACTAAAAGAAGTACTCCCTGTAACCACTCCTGTAGAAGATATAGTCAGGTTATCGAAAGTAAGAGCATTACTTCCTCCTCCTAGAGTACCTGTACCAGAGATGGTGACAGTCGGCGTGCCAGCGGTATTAGTGACGGTCGCCGTGCCGGCGGTAATGATCGATCCCCCGTTTACATTGGTGCTGGCGTTTATATTTAAAGTCGCTCCCGTATCAACAATAATATCATCAGCTATCACATTAGTTGCCGTACCCAAAGTGACAGTAGAAGTATCATCAAGATGCAAATCTCCGGTGCCTTGGGTAGTGACCGTCCCTCCCGGGGCATAAGTATCCCCCGTCCAAACATGTATATCGGCACTTGAAGTCGCCGTAATGTTGGTTGTGCCCGAAGTGGTGGCCATCATGTCGGTATAGTCATCGACCCAGCCAGTTTGAATATTAGCATTGGTTATGGATGAGCCAGTGTCATGTCGCAGAGCAAGCACTCCCCCATAAATATCTACATCGGATTTGGTGACGCCGTCGGAAACAAGAATCGTGGCTCCCTTATAAGTAAGATCACCGTTTATATA
>JBBTQZ010000011.1:0-9958 GCA_038065435.1 Patescibacteria group bacterium
TTTTTGATATAGAAACTTCAAATATTTTTCAAGACGTGGGTAGCAACAACCCAGTCGATTTGGACATATCAGTTGTAGGAGTGCATGATTCTGATTCAGATAGTTACAGCATATTTACAGTAAGCGAGCTCATCGATCTCTGGCCTATTATTGAGAAAGCCGACATGCTCATCACTTTCAACGGTGAACATTTTGATATACCACTTCTCAACAAATATTATTCTGGCGATCTGACTAAAATAAAAAGTGTGGATTTGCTCAAGGAAATGCACAAGTCCGCCGGTAGAAGGATGAAGCTGGATCAGATAGCTGAAGGCACTTTGGGAATCAAAAAAAGTGGTCATGGTTTAGATGCTGTAAAGTGGTGGAAGGAAGGCAAGATGGAGGAGCTTAAGAAATATTGTTTGGACGATGTGCGTATCACAAAAGACATATACGAGTATGCACTCAAGAATGGCAAGCTTATTTTCAAAGAAGGTCCCCATCTCCATGAAATAAAATTAGACACAAGCAATTGGGAAATCCTCGATCCCCAACCTCTCAACTTCACCCTCCCCTTCTAGCCTTTATATACAGTATGCTACAATAAGTATATGCAAGAAGAAAATAATAAAAGCTTGATGGAAAAGATTTCGCTCCCACTTTCAATTATAGTGGCTGGGGCTCTTATCGCTGGCGGAGTATATCTGAATGGTAAGATGGAAAAGGATAGAGAATTATCTGCTGTGGAAAAAGCTAGAGAAGGTGGCCTGGCTGGTAGTAGCATAGAGCGTATTTTGAGACCTTTGGATGAAAATGATCATGTGCTCGGAAGCCCGTCGGCAAGAATTGTGATAATAGAATATTCCGACACAGAATGTCCATTCTGTAAGACTTTCCACTCTACCATGAACACTATAATGCAAGAATATGGCAATAAAGCACAGGTAGCATGGGTTTATAGGCACTTCCCTATAGCCGAGCTTCATAGTAAGGCTCCAAGAGAAGCTGAAGCTTTGGAATGTGTAGCAGAGCTTGGTGGCAACTCCAAATTCTGGGAGTATATAAACAAACTTTACGAAGTAACTCCAAGCAACAATGGCCTTGAAGATCTAGAACTTTCCAAATTAGCTGCTCTAGTAGAGATAGATAAGGCAAAGTTTACTGTATGTCTCAATAGCGGTGAGTTCCGTACACGTGTAGAAGCTGATGTCCAAAATGCTCAAGAATTGGGTGCTCTAGGTACACCTTTCAACATTCTTATAGATACCAAAACGGGTGAGCACTATCCACTAGAGGGCGCTTACCCCTATAATCAACTCAAACAAGTTATTGATCTTATCTTAGAGTCATAATAATTTGCGATAAGCGCAATATGCGCAAGAATAATCTCCGCATAAAGAAGAAAATAACGATCCGGACCAGACGCTTTCTATGAGAGAGGCGATCTCAGAGCGCACTCTTTCTATGTCGCTTTGCTCTATCGGCACGCCGATGGTCGGGCAACGGCCTTTACGGTCTGGTTTTACAAAAACCAAAGCCGGCAAAATGATCTTCTCTTTATACATTGGTTTATCAGCTAGAAGCATTTTATAAAAGATGAGTTGGCGGAAGTAGTTGCCGTCTTCATTCTTAGTCTCGCCTTTTATGGCGTTGACACTCATGGCTTCTCTAGTTTTATAGTCAAACACCAAAACTTCTTTATCTTTTTCTATTATGGCATCAAGTTTGCCGTGCAGACGCAAAGTAATAGTTTCTTTTTTAAATTTTTTTTCAAAGTGGGTATCTACCCAACTTTCGGTTGATACTTTGCCTGTTTCGGAAAAGTGCTCCAAGAGGCTATGGGCTACTGTGGGCGCGCTCGCCACAAGTTCTTCAAGCACTACCCCTTTGTCTATTTTTGATAGAGGAGAATATTTGAAATACTCGTTGATGGAAGAAATCATGGTTTTTGTTATTTCCTTCTCCCCTCTCCTGTTTCTAGGAGAGGGGTTGGGGGTGAGGTGCCACACATTACTAATAGCCTCATGCATAGCGTTACCTTTTTCTGAGCTCGGGCTTCTCGGCTCTGGTAAGCGCAAAATGCTTTTGTAGAAAAATTTGTTTGGGCAATCTAGAAAATGGTTAAGAGCAGTGACCGATAGGCCATTTTCCAAAAGCGTTCGCTCAGTATATTGAATCGCTTCTCTCACCTTCCTATTTTCTCGATCGGTTTGATTTTCGGCTTTTGGTAAGATCTCTGTTTTCGGAATTTGGATCCTAGTCAGGTGTTCTTTCCCAAGCTCCTCTATGAACCGCAGTTCAGTCTGCGTCGAGCCATCCCCGTCTCTCACCGCATAGCTTATAGTGGCGTGACTCCGAGCCCTAGTAAGGGCTACATAGAAAAGTCTTCTTTCGTCACGGATTTCATCTTCTACCTCTTTTTCTCTCGGCAATATAAAATACGTTCCCCGTTTTTTGGAAAGCCAAACTTCTTCGATTGAGAATGGTAGGAACACATAGTCAAATTCAAGCCCCTTTGAGCCGTGAGCGGTCATTATGCTTACCCGAGCATTAGTGTTGCCCGAGATTATTTTTATTAATCTATAATCAGCTGATTTTTTGTAATCAAGCAGAGCTTGCATCAGCTCCCGTGCATCATTCAAATTGTTTTCGGTCGCTATGTTCTCAGCCAATTTATATATATTTCGCCAGACCTCTGTACTCTGTGGATCGTCCAGAAGCTTTTTGGTAAGACCCGATTTCTCTACAGTCAAGAGTAGGTAGGAGGTTGCACTTAGCTCTAACCTGTTTTTGAAAAGCTCTTTCAGCTCTGGAATCATTTGCTCTGTTTCTTTGTGGTCGCCGCTACGCAATCTTTTGATCAATTCTATTCTCTCAGCAAAATCCAAATCCCAAAGTCCGCTCCCTATGGTAGTAGCCAAACTTTCAGTTTGAGAGGGGTCGCTCAGAAATTGGATGAGGCTAAAAAAGAGTACTCCAACTGGATGGCTAAATATATCCACACCTCTTTCAGCACTTGCCTCCAAACCATTGGTCTGACAGAGGGCTAAAAGCCTAGCTACATCTCTGTTTTTCCTTACTATTATGGCAATTTGTTTATTTGGTTCTTTCTCTACAATTTTTTTGAGTCGCTCTAGAAGGAAGGCCTCTTCTGTGGCTCTCTCTGTCGCTACCTGTAGCTCAATAGTTCTATGCCCCCGAGCATTTGATTTGAGTGGAGCACGAAGCTTCGCTAGCTCATCTTCTGTATAATTTCTCTCTATCATAGAAAAAGAAGCATCAAGAATCTTTTGGTGTGAGCGGTAGTTTTGGGTCAGGTTTATCACCTTCATACTGCTCCATTTGTTCTGAAACTGAAGAAAGTTTTCTATGGAAGCTCCTTGAAATCTATAAATAGCCTGCTTCTCATCTCCCACCACAAAGAGATTCGGGTTTTCAAAAAAGTCGCTAATTATCTTCACGATCAGATTCTGAGAACCATTGGTATCTTGATGCTCGTCTACCAGAATGTACAAAAACTTTTCTTGCAGTAGTTGCAACAACAGCTCATCTTTACGCATAGTTTGTAGGAGTTCAAATATTAGGTCATCAAAATCAATTTTTCTTTTCCCAACTTTATCTTCTTCGTATTTTTTATACACTCTAGCAAATATAATAGTGCGTTCGCATTTCTCTATGCGCTTGAGGCTTTCGGCCTTCAGCTTGCCTTTACTCGTTCCGCGAGTGGAGATCGAGGCCTCATCATTCTTTATTCTCTCTATTTCTTCTTTAGCAAAACTCTCTACCATTTCGGGAGTCCAAGCTTCTTGCCTGCAAGTGCTCATGGTGTTCAGAATTTTTTGGATATAAAATTCTGGTTCGCCGAGGGGGCGGAGCGGGGCAAACTTTCTCTCTTTCAAAATCGTCCGCATCAGAGACTCGGCCTCCACCTCGGTCATTTGCTTAGAGCGAGCAAGGTGTGGGAAATGATCTTCAAATTCTCTGATGATGGATGAAGCGAAGCCATGGAAAGTATGTATCCGCACTTCGTCTGCTCGGGTACCTATAATAGTACGCAATTTGAGGCGCATAGCCTTAGCCCCAGCTTCGCTAAATGTGAGAGCCAAAATACCCGAAGCCGGAGTGTCGGTCTGAAGCAAAATATTTGCTATGCGCAAAGCTAGGATTGTGGTCTTGCCTGTCCCCGGCCCCGCCACCACCATCACCGGTCCCTCTATGGTATCCACCGCTTCTTTCTGCTCCTTATTGAGTCGTTTATAAGCCTCTTTGAACTCCGTTGTGATCATTGTTGGATTATATCACTCCCCACCCCCTCTTACATTAAGCGGGGGAAAAACTACAAAAAATGTTGTAAGCGGGAGGCTTTTTCGTGAGTACGCATTTTTTCTAGGGCTTTGGCTTCTATTTGACGGATGCGTTCGCGGGTCACCCCGAATTCTTTGCCCACGTCTTCTAGAGTGTGGTAGATGCCGTCGTGCAAGCCATTGCGCATTTCTATTATTCTGCGCTCTTTTTCTGGAAGTTCCATAAGTATTTCCATCAGTTGATCGCGTATTATGCGACGGTTGGACTCTTGTTCGGGGGAGAGTATTTTATCATCAGCTAGGAAATCGCTGAGAGTGGATTTGCTATCATCTTCATCTCCGACTGGGGTCTCTAGAGAAATAGTGCTTTGGTCTATCTTTTCTATCATATATATTTTTTCTGGTTCTATATTCATCTCCACCGCTATTTCCTCGGGCAAAGGATCTCGCCCTAGATCTTGAGACAGTCGGCGAACCACTTGTTTGTATTTGGCTATCGTTTCTACCATATGCACCGGCACTCTGATGGTCCTACTTTGGTCGGCCAAAGCTCTGGTGATAGCTTGTCTGATCCACCAAGTAGCATAAGTAGAGAATTTGAATCCTTTTGTCCAATCGAATTTATCTACCGCTTTGAAGAGCCCCAAGTTGCCTTCTTGTATTAGGTCAAGGAGGGTCAGATCTGCACTTCTACCAACATATTTTTTGGCGATAGAGACGACCAATCTTAAGTTGGCTCTAGCCAAAATATTTTTGGCTTCCTCATCTCCCGCTATTATGCGTCTGGCCAAATCTTTTTCTTGAGCTCCACTGATAAGAGAATGTTGCCCGATTTCTTTGAGGTACATCTGGATAGAGTCGTAAGGTGCGTCTTCGTAAAGCAGATTCTTGCCTTTGACCTCGGTTATGTCATCCAAGAGCCGGCCTCCTTCTAGTATTTCTATGCCACCTACAGCGCACTCGTCATATATTTTTTCCAACATTTCCACGTCTTCTTCTATGTTTGGAAATTCTTTGAGAATCTCATCATAAGTTATGAACCCTCTTTCCTTGCCTTTGGTTATAATACTTTCGCGCTTAAGATCAGACTCAAGCATCAACTTCTTTTTTGCTGAAATCTGTTTTTTCTCTTTTTTTACTATATTTTTTTTACCCGCAACATTCTTCTTGGCTTTCTTTTTATTTATCTTCTTTACTTTTTTAATTCTCTTATTTTTTATTTTTTTATACTTAGCTATTTTTTGTTTTTTTGCCATTTTATTTTTGTTTATTTACACTTTTATTTAATATTTTTATTTAGTAATTGATCTATTTTTTTTGATATTCTCTCTACCTCTTTCTTCATATTCTCTTTTTTATCTTTGTTTGGATCATCCATTTCCCTTGTCTTTTGACGGAGCTTATCTTTGAGGATTTTGAGCTCTATCCTTTCCAATATTTCTCCACTATCCCCTCCCCAAATTTCAGCTTGAAAGATAAGAGCCTCTTTCTCCCCCTCAAATGTTTTTAGTAAATCCATAACCTCTTTTTCTCCGCACAATTCTTGCCATTTATTTAAAATATCCTTATCTTTTTTTGCAAAAACCATGCCCGCAAGTATTTTTTCTGGAGAAGAAATTTCTGTTCTTATATTTTTTTGTTCTGATCCTACTTGTTGTTTGTTGAAAACAGTTATTTCTTTCAGGACTGCCTCCTCGTTTACTCCTAATTTATTGGCTATCATATGTACATAATGCGACCTCTCTATCTCGCTTTTTATGTATTTAAAATATGGTAATATAGTCTCCTCTACTTTTTTCATAAAGGCTACACCTTTTTTATCTTTAGGTATCTTGGATAGAGCAAAGTCTATCAGATGCCGTGCTTCTCTTAAGCACTTTTTCCAATGCTGGGGGTCTTTGAGAACCATAGAAGCCGGATCTTCATTCTCCGGCATCTCCGCTATCTTCACCTCCATATTCAAAGATAATGCTAGTTCACCAGCTCTTTCGGCGGCTTTTTGCCCCGCCTTATCGGAGTCGTAGCCTATTATTATACGATTGGTCAGCTTCTTTATCTTTTGCAAATGATCCGAGGTCAGCGCTGTTCCCGAAGAAGCTACAGTGTTTGGCACTTGAGCTAGGTGGGACATAAGCAGATCCATCTGGCCCTCTACTAGCACAGCATAATCCAATTTACGGATAGCCTCCTTTGCTATGTGCCATCCGTACAGCACGTTGCTTTTGTGAAAAATGGGAGTTTCTGGTGAGTTGAGATATTTTGGAGCGCCCGCTTTTTCTGTTACTATGCGTCCAGAGAAAGCTATCACCTTATTACCAGCATCAAATATAGGGAAGATTATTCTGTCTCTAAAGGTGTCATAATACTTAGGAGACTTCTCTTTTATAACACCAGCAAGCAACAGATTTTCTTTGGTAAACCCCTTACTTATGAGTGTGTCAAAGAGATCGCGCCATTCATCCTTGGCTAATCCGAGCCTCCATTTTTTGATCATGTTTTTAGTAAGACCTCTTTTTTGTAAATAAGCATTTGCCTTGCTATCTTTCTCTAGATTTTTCTCAAATATATCGCAAGATCTCTCCATTATTTCATAAAGTTTTTCTTTTGTGTTTCTGGTTTCGTTGCTGTTTGAATCCTCTGTATATTTTGGTAGTTCTATACCGGCTTTATCCGCAAGCAAGCTGAGCGTTTCTTTGAAATCTATACCCTCGTACTTTTCTACAAAAGTGAACATGTCACCCTTTTCGCCACAGCCGAAACAATAGAAACTTTGTCTAGATGCAGACACGAAAAATGAAGGAGTCTTTTCATTGTGGAATGGGCATTTGGCTTTATAGTTGATACCCGCTTTTTCCACTTTTATATAACTTCCTATTATATCTACTATATTTAACTTATCTTTTATTTGTTCTACAGAATTCATTATTGCAATTATTGCAATCTTTCAATCATCTTTTGTTTTTCGCTTCCTGCAAAGCCGGTACCAGCTGGTATCAAACGGCCGAGGATAACGTTTTCTTTTAAGCCTGTCAGATGGTCAGATGTCCCCTTTAAGGCATTCTGTATAAGCATTCTGGTAGTGTGTTGGAAAGAAGCACTAGAAAGGAAACTCTGTCTGGAGAGAGAGACTTCGGTAATACCAAGAAGAAGTGATTCTGTTTTAGCTTCTTCCTTGCCTTCAGATTTTATCTTAGCGTTTACCTCTTGAAGATGGGATTTAGAAACTATATCTCCCCGAGACAATTCTGTATCTCCAGAATCTTTGATGCGCATTCTAGAGAACATCTGCCTGATGATCACCTCAATGTGTTTTCTAGAAACAGGTTCTCCCTGAAGTTCGTAAATCTTGGTGATTTCGTGAATTATGTAATTTTGAGTTTTCTCTTTACCTGCGTATTTGAATAGCTCATCTAGATCTGCGGATCCATCTGTAAGCATGTCCCCCTTATTTACCTTATCGCCTACATTTACAAGGATGCTTCTGTGATAGTTTACAAGGTATTCGGTGTTTGTCTTTGTTTTTGATTTTTCTCCTTCGTCTGGAAGTATTATTATGATTTTTTCTTTACCATCAATTTTTATTTCACTCACCACTCCATCTATGTGGGAGATCACCGCTGGGTTTTTGGGATTGCGGTTTTCAAACACTTCTTCCACTCTCGGTAATCCGCTTGTTATGTCGCCTCCGACTTGAGCTGCACCTCCAGCATGGAATGTACGCATAGTGAGTTGGGTTCCTGGTTCACCGATCGCTTGAGCGGCTATAGTGCCTACAGCTTCACCTAGTTCTATTACTTTGTTTTTGCCAAGATCGGCGCCATAACAATGTACACATATGCTATCTAAGCTCTTACATGTGAGTGGAGAGCGTACCACTACGCTTTCTATGCCCGCATTTTCTATTATTTTGGCATCGTCTCTAGTTATATAGTGGCTGCGTTTGAATATTGTTTCTCCCTCTTTATCTTTCAAATCTTCAGCTAAGAATCTACCTTTGGTTACCTTTGACATAGAAACCTCTATTCCAGAAGAAGCATATTTGCTTATGATTATCCCTTCTTTGGTACCACAATCATCCTCGCGTATCAGGGAATCTTGAGCTACATCAAAAAGTTTTCTTGTTAGATAACCAGCTTTGGCAGTATTGAGAGCCGTGTCTGTAAGGCCTTTTCTCGCACCGTGAGTAGTGATGAAATACTCTATTGGAGTGAGCCCCTCTTTGTTTGAAGATATGACGGGGAAGTCTATAGTTTCGCCTTTTGTGTTTACGATCAGGCCTTTCATACCAGCCATCTGGGTAAGTTGGCCCATAGAACCTCTAGCTCCAGATTTCACCAAGTCAAAGACAGAGCCAGATTTGTCCAATGTTTCTTGCAACATTTTTTCTATTTCTTCTTTGACCGCCGTCCATACTTCTATATTTTTTATCCTTTTTTCACTATAAGAAAGAAGTCCAGAAGCATACTGATCTTCTATGATCGCTATTTTTGCTTTGGATCTATCTATAGCCGCATATTTATCTTTTGGCACCAGTATATCGCCTATGCCCCAGGTCACTCCGGATACAGTAGCGTATTTGAAGCCGAATTCTTTTATTTTATCCATGATGCTCGGTATAGCTTCTGCACCGTATTGCTGTATCAGATCATCCACCAACCCCTTCATTTTCTTGTTGTCTATTTCATAATTTAAGTACGGGTAATCTTTTGGAAGAACACTATTAAACAATAGTCTGCCTATACTGGTCTCAAATATTTTGCCTTCAAACTTTGCATATTTGGGTGAATCTGTACCGAGCACTTTGATCTTTGCTCTAAAGCTTGCCAAGTCAAAATCATACGCTGTTATGGCTTCGTTGGGAGACGAGAATATCATGCCTTCCCCTTTTTCTCCAGATACTTCTTTGGTCATCCAGAAACAGCCAAGTATGATGTCAAGTGGTTTATTGGATATAGTCGGGTCACCACTTCCTGGTTTGAGTATATTTTTATCTGACGCCATTATAAACTCTGCTTCCAGTTGAGCTTCATCGGAAAGAGGGACATGCACTGCCATCTGGTCGCCATCGAAGTCTGCGTTGAAAGCATTACAAACAAGGGGGTGGACTTGGATAGCGTTACCTTCTATCAGTACTGGTTTGAAAGCTTGTATGCCGAGGCGGTGCAAAGTAGGGGCTCGGTTTAAAAGCACGTATTTATTTTTGATAATATCATCCAATATCGCCCATACTTCTGGTATTTCTTCGTCTATCAGTCTGCCGGCACCACGCACATTGTAGGCTAGTTCTTGCCGCAGAAGCTCTGCTATAACGAAAGGTTTGAACAATTCAAGGGCCATATGTTTGGGCAGACCACATTGGTGAAGTTTCAATTCTGGTCCAACCACGATAACCGATCTTCCAGAATAATCCACTCTTTTTCCGAGAAGATTTTGTCTGAAAAGGCCTCTTTTACCTTTTAGATTGTCCGCCAGGCTTTTGAGCTCACGGGCTTTGGCAGTTTGAGAAAGAGCCTGCTCCTTATTGTTGTGTCTGATGGAGTTATCCAAAAGAGCATCTACCGCTTCTTGCAGAATCCTCTTTTCATTACGCAAAATAACATCTGGCGCTTTGATCTCGCGTAGCTTTTTGAGGCGATTATTTCTGTTGATCACTCTTCTGTAAAGATCGTTCA
>JBBTQZ010000012.1:0-14402 GCA_038065435.1 Patescibacteria group bacterium
TATAGATGAGCAACCGGGAAATAATATTCTCACGATGCGCTCCGGGGCCAGAAGACTAAAAAATGAAAAAGGTCTTGGACTGATAGTGGTGGATTATTTGCAATTGATGATGCCCACTCATAGTTATAAAAATAATGATTCAATGGTCCAGCAGGTAACAGAAATATCGCGCTCACTCAAAAACCTTGCTCGCGAACTAGATGTGCCAGTCTTAGCTCTCTCTCAGCTTTCGCGCGCTGTGGAACAAAGAGGAGGCAAGCCCAAACTCTCCGACCTGCGCGACTCCGGCTCCATAGAGCAAGATGCCGACGTGGTAATGTTCATCCATCGTGAAGACAAAGGCAAAGATGAAGCAGAGCGAACCAACATAGCCGAGATATTGATAGAAAAACACCGCAATGGCGCTACTGGCAAAGTGGAGCTGTACTTCAACGAAAGAAAAGCTACCTTCCAACCACTGGAGAGAGCCGAGTTTAGTGGAGCAGAATCAGAATTTAGAGATTTCTAAATATGAAATAACGCCCCCTAACCCCCTCTTACAACAAGAGGGGGGACCAATACAATGAATAGTATAGAAAAACTGACACAAATATTTAGCCATTTCCCCGGCATCGGACCGCGACAAGCCAGGCGTTTTGTCTATTACTTACTTACTCGCAACAATGGGGCAGTAGAAGAGATTATAAAAAATCTGGAAGATTTGAAAAAAGATGTGTCTAAATGCGCTGATTGTGGAAGATTTTTTGAAAAAAAGCATAAGAATACAGAGCTGTGTAGTATTTGTAGTGATAATAATAGAGACGAGGAAACCGTGATGGTAGTACCGCGCGATATAGATTTGGAATCGATAGAAAAAAATAGAGTTTGGACTGGTAAATACTTCGTCCTTGGGGGCACAGTACCTATATTAGAAAAAGAACCAAAAAAGAAAATTCGAGAAGAAGAACTCCTAAGATTTATAGAAAGAAAAATAAAAACAGGTATTAAAGAAATAGTGCTTGCTATGAATTGGAATCCTGAAGGAGAAAATACTAGTATTTATGTAGAAAAATTGTTGCGTCCTTTGCTAGAAAAACATAGTATAAAGATAAGCCATTTGGGTAAAGGCTTGTCTATGGGTACCGAGCTGGAATACACTGATCCAGATACGCTTAAGAACGCTTTGAAAAATCGTTCTTGATAAAATCCAAAATCAAAATGACTAAAACTTATTCATATATACTAATTATTGGTTCAATTATCGGTCTACTCGCTAGTTTTTTGTTAATGCTAAATACAATCTCGCTTATAGAAAATCCGCAGGTAGATTTACCTTGCAATATAAACCCATTTATAAGCTGTAGCAATGCCATACTTCAAGAACAAGGACAGGTGTTTGGTTTCCCCAATCCGCTTCTTGGTATAGTCTCTTTTTCTATGCTTTTGGCTACCGGAATAATGCTTGCTTATGGGGCTAGAGCTCACAAAACATATTGGCAACTTGTCAACTTGGGGCTACTTGCTTCTTTCGTATTTGTACTTTGGTTTATATACCAAAGCTTGTATGTGCTAGGCACTCTTTGTGTATATTGCATGGTCACATGGAGTGTCACTTGGCCACTCTTTCTATACACCACTGTCTGGAATTATAGAGAAAAACATCTATTGGAAAATCCACTTTTGGCATACATATCCAAAAATCATAAAAACATACTGCCACTATTTTATATTATAGTAATCGTTCTTATAATCTGGCAGTTTAGGGATTACTTCTTGTATTGATAAGTTAGCCGATCTTCTCTATCTTCACTTTAAAAAATGGTTGGCGGTGGCCGTTCTTTTTGAAATAACGAGATTTTTGTTTGTATTTTATAACTATAACTTTTCGGTTTCTGCCGATCTCTAGCAAAGTAGCGACTACTTTGGCTCCTTCCAAATAAGGAGTACCTATTTGTACGGTGTCCTTGCCATTGTCCAAAAGAAGCACTTTATCAAAAATAATAGAGTCTCCCACTTTGTGTTCACCTATGATTTTTTCAATTTTTATAGCATCTCCAACAGCCACCCTGTATTGCTTGCCGCCTGTTTCTACTACAGCAAAACCCCCAATATTCTCTTGGGTTTTCTCCTTAGCCTTTGCAGGAGCTTTGGTGGCCTTTTTTGTGACTTTTTTAACTGCTGGCATAATAGGGAATACTTTACAGGAAAACCTTTGTTTACGCAACTATTCCTCCAAATCTGGCCTATCCAGTACTGGTAATTCCAGGTCTACAGAAGATCCGGTTATACGGGTGACATCTTTGTCCAGTTTTTTGAATTCTTTGCTAGAAGTATTAAAATGGTTGACCACTGTGTCTAGTGAATTACCCAGCTTGTTATGATAAATCTCGTATTTTTTGAGATGTTCACCAAGCTCCCCCACTCTTTTTACTATATCTTTGGCAGTTTCTTCTATCTGCATAGCTTTGAGGCCCTGCAAAACCGTCTGCAAATAAGCGAGGAAAGAAGTGGGGGACACAATGATCACTTTGTACTTGCCAGCCGCCCTTTGAATCAGATTTTCAGTATCTTCAGCGATCGCTCCGATTTTGTTTATAAGTAAATCATAATAAATCGCCTCGTGCGGTATAAACATAAATGCAAAGTCCATGGTACCTTCGGCTGGTCGGATATATTTGGCTGTTTCCGTAATTCTAAGTTTTAGATCGTTAACAAAAACTTTTTCTAACTTTTCTTTTTCATTTTGATCTTTAGTGTCAATCAGACGGTTGTAATTCTCCAAAGAAAATTTGGAATCGATCGGTATGATTCTATCTTTTACGAAAACTACCGCATCTACTATCTCACCATTTTGAAATGCGTATTGCATAGCGTATTGGGCTGGTGCCAATACATTTTTGAGCAGAGTTTCTAAATAATATTCTCCCAGAATGCCGCGCTGTTTTGGGTTTTTCAGAATATCTTGAAGACTTTGAAGTTGATCGGCGAAAGAAACTACTTGTTTGTTGGTCTCATCTAGCTTTACCAAACCTTCTGTTACATCTTTGATCAGACGGCTTGATTCTCTAAACTGATCGCGCATGGAATCGTTGACCTGTTTTGTCGTCTCCCCCATCTTGCGATCCACTGTACGAGAGAGCTCGTTCATCTGCTCTAGGAGAAGCTTGAGGCCGGTGTCCTCTGATTTTTGTTCTTTTCGTCTAAGTAGTAAAAAAATAACTATTCCGAAACCAAGGGCGAGTATGATTGGAAGGATATTTTGCATACGAATATTATACCTCACCCCCTCTCGCTTTGCTCGGCCCCTCTCCTACAACAGGAGAGGGGTTCTGAATTCCCTTCTCTTGTGGTAAGAGAAGGGTTGGGGATGAGTTATTGATAATCTTGTGATAATATATTTTATTATGCATGAAAAAATCCAAAATCAAATCAAAGAATCCCTTAAAGCTAGAGACCAAGTGAGGCTTACTACTCTGCGCGGAGCCTTGGCCGCTTTTACTAACGAGCTTGTGGCAAAAGGTAAAAAGCCAAATGAAGTGTTGGGAGACGCCGATGCTATAGCCGTTGTGAGAAGATTGGTAAAACAACGCAAAGATTCTATAGAGCAATTTGAAAAAGGTCAGCGGGTTGACCTCGCTGACATCGAGCGAAGCGAGATGGCTATATTGGAAGAATTTTTACCCGCCCAAATGAGTGAAGACAAAATACAAGAGATTGTAAAATCTAAAATTGAAGAATTAAAATTAACAGACAAAAGCAAAATCGGCATCCTCATCGGTGCAGTGATGAAGGAGTGCGCTGGTCAAGCCGACGGCGGTGTGGTAAAAAGATTAGTAGAGGAACTTTTATGAACAAAAAACTAGAGAGGAAAGTAATCGCCATCATCGGCGCAACCGGCGGTATAGGAGACCCTATTGCCTCGCTATGTATCAAAAGCGGAGCCAGAGTGCTTTTGGGATCCAGAAGATGGCCGGAACTTAGAGATCTCAGAGATCGCATTGATCCTTCTGGTCAAAATAGTCTGGCTGAACCGACCGACGCCTCAAAAGCTGGAGAAATAACCAGACTTTTGCTCGCTGGAAAGAAAAGATTTGGCAAAGTAGACGCTGTCATAGTAACAGTCGGCACCTGGCGCCTAACTAGCGTAAACACCGAGGTTGAAGAAGCTGGGGCAGCGGCAAGAGTGTTGGCAGACTCCATCATTGTGCCTAGCTGGAACGCTATTTTTGAAGCGAATCGGTTTTTGACAGAAGAGGGCGGTATAATCTTCAACCTTTCGTCTCATGTCACCCTAGACGATGAAATGAAGCAGGAGAATAGACTTAGCGGAAATATTTTCTACCGAGCCGCAAAAGAGGCAGTGGAAAATGTGGTGAACTCACTCCGTTTAGTCAGTCCCAAGATTAGGTTTGTCAATCTGCAACCAGCCACGGTTGACACTCCAACGAACCGGAGAGAACATCCCGAAGTCCCAGAAGGAGACTGGACCAAAGCGGTTCAACCAGCAACCATTTTCGATTGGATAGCTGACCACCTTGATGACCCTGAGATCACGGAGGAGGTATATTTCCCAAGTGGTTTAACACTGTGAGTATAATTTAGCCGCGCGGTCCTGAACAGGGACACGCGCGGCTATTTTGTTTTTAAAATTTTTGTGAATCTTTGAGTAAATAGTTGCCGACGCGAGTGCGAGTGATGGAGAGTGCCAAAGCGCCACAGCCGAGGGTAGCGCCCATATCGTTTACAATACTGCGAATGTAGGTGCCGGAGGAGACGGAAGCAGAAAAATTAGCGAGCAGTATGTCAAAGGGCATCTTTGACATATTTTTTTCCAACAATTTTTCCTTCCAACCTTCCAAAATTTCAGCTTGGCGAAAATCGCCTTTTACTTTACTTATATCCATAAGCAGGCGACCGAAAAGCTCTTTAGGCTTTAACTCATCAAATTTTTTAAACTGCATTTTGTAGATTGTAATTTTTTTGATTGGTGGATCGATTTCTGGATGATCAATCATAACTGAGGAATATTTAGGATATTTCTGATCCCTCTCACCTTCAAATAATTTACAGATTTTTATTAAGTCCATTTCCTTCGGCACGACGTAGCCTTTCGCGAAGTCGGCAACTTTCAAAACTCTTCCTAAACAATCATAAGTATCGGTAGCAAAACCAAAGAGTGCTGTAAAATCATAATCTTTATCTAAACTTAAAAATTCTTCTTTTCTTTTTTGCTTTGTATCCTCTTCCCCACTCGCGATAAGCAAAACTCCTTCGGCCATCGGATCAAGCCTGCCTAAATAAGTCATCTTCTCCTCTTTCAAATTTTCCAATCCTTCAATTTTTCCTTCTTTCAATCTTTGAATTACTTGGAGTGGTGTTTCCCCACGATTTTTATACAAATTTAAAATCATATTTTCAAACTTTTTTTCAAATACTTACCTGTGTAGGAATTTTTGTTGTTGGCGACTTGTTCGGGAGTGCCTTTGGCTACCACCTTGCCTCCCCCATCACCACCTTCTGGACCAATATCAATAACATAATCGCAAGATTTTATAATATCCATGTTATGTTCTATCACTAACACTGTATTCCCCTTATCTACTAATTTTTGCAAAATTTCTATAAGTCTCTTTACATCATCATAATGAAGCCCGATAGTCGGTTCATCCAGTATATACATTGTTTTTTGGATATGGGGGCGATACAGTTCGCTAGACATTTTGACTCTTTGTGCTTCACCGCCAGAAAGAGTAGTGGCACTTTGTCCAAGTTCTAAATAATCAAGGCCAACATCACTCATAGTTTTTAACCGATCATAAATAGCTGGTATATCTTCAAAAAACTTCAATGCTTCTTCAACTGTCATTTTCAAAACTTGATAAATATTTTTGTGTTTGTATTTTATTTCCAAAGTATCTTTCATAAAGCGTTTACTGCTACAAACATCGCAAGGTACATAAACAGTGGGCAAGAAATGCATCTCCACAGCTATCTCGCCGTTGCCTTCGCAGGTCTCACATCTGCCACCTTTGCGATTGAAAGAGAAGCGCGACGGCCCCCAGCCCCGCACTCTTGCTTCACTGGTCTCGGCAAAAAGCTCTCTTATGAAGCTCCATGCTCCAGTATAAGTAGCTGGATTGGAACGTGGAGTACGTCCTATAGGCGATTGGTCTATAAGTATGCTTCTGCCCAAATATTCTGTCCCAGTAAAAGAAGAACAATTGTGAGTTTGGTTGCTTCTGTACTTCCGCTCAAATCGGGCTTGCAGATTTTTATAAAGAATTTCATACACCAAAGATGATTTACCACTACCAGAAACTCCAGTTACACACACCAAACGAGAAAGCGGAATGTCTATATCCATATTTTTTATATTGAATATATTGCCGTCTCTTATAGATATTTTGCCTCTATCTTGTTCGCGCCTCTCATCTGGTACATCTACAAAATCTTCTCCTCGAATATAAGCGAGAGTACGAGAATCGGGAGCTTGAGAATTTTTGGACGTTATAAGATCCTCCAACCAGCCAGAAACTACGACATGGCCTCCATGTATTCCGGCCTTTGGTCCAATGTCCACGATATAATCAGACGCAAAAATAGTATCTTCGTCGTGTTCTACCACCAAAATAGTGTTGCCTAGATCGCGCAATTCCAAAAGAGTCTTTATGAGTCTGTCGTTGTCTCTACTGTGCAAACCTATGGTTGGTTCATCTAGAACATAGAGCGCTCCGACAAGTCCACTCCCAAGCTGGCTAGCTAAGCGAATACGCTGAGCCTCCCCACCAGAAAGAGTATGAGCTCGTCTATTTAAAGAAAGATATTCTATACCGACATTGAGCATGAAGCTCAGGCGAGAACCTATCTCACGCAGGACTACTTTGGAAATATCTTTTTCTCTATTTGTCAGTTTGACTTTATTTATGAAATCAAAAGCGTTGGCTATAGAAAAGTCTACAAACTGAACAATGTTTTTGCCTCCTATTAAGACATGCAGAGCTTCTGGTCTAAGCCGAGCTCCCAAGCAGACAGGGCAAGGCTCATCGCCAAATAAGTGCCTAGTGCCTAAGCCGTTGCACTCCGGACAAGCGCCGTAAGGTGAGTTGAAAGAAAAAAGACGAGGCTCTATTTCTGGATATGAGTAGCCATCATTTGGACAGGAAAATTTGTTGGACATAATAGTTCGCTCAGGTTGATACTGCTTATCTTTATTTTCAAGTGCTAAATCACGAAACGATATTTCCACCAAACCTCCCGCTTCTTCCAAAGCTTTTTCCAGAGATTCAGAAAGCCTCTCTTCGGCGTTCTTCTTTGTTTCTTTAGTCTCAAAATCAAATATATTTATAGAATCGACCAAAACAGAAATGTCGTGCCTTTTGTTTTTGGAAAGCTCTATTCGTTCGCGCAGATTTTGCCTTTTTTTATCTATAATAACTTCAGAATAACCCTTACCCAGTAGATCATAGAGGAGCTGATAATATTCGCCTTTCCTACCCCTGACCACCGGCGCAAAAAGCTCAAGATAAGTAGGAAAAGGTAAAATATTTTTCTTACCCTTTATTCTTGCCTGCCCGACTTCGTTCAGACGGGATTCTTGATTCTTGATTCTAACTTTATCTAATATAAAATTGTGTATTTCTTCGTTGGAAAGCTTTTTTATTTCGCTTCCACAAACCAAACAATGCGGTCTGCCTATACGCGCATAAAGTACTCGCAGATAATCGTAGATTTCGGTAATAGTAGCCACAGTGGAACGGGGATTGTTGGAGCGAGATTTTTGATCTATAGAAATAGCGGGCGAAAGACCAATTATCTCATCCACATCTGGCTTCTGCATCTGACGCAAAAACTGCCGAGCATAAGACGACAGACTTTCTATGTACCTCCTCTGCCCTTCAGCAAAGATAGTATCAAAAGCAAGCGAAGATTTACCCGATCCCGAAAGACCAGTAAAAACTATCATTTTGTTGCGCGGCATCTCTACTGTAATATTTTTCAGGTTGTGAGTACGTGCACCTTTGACCACGATCTTCTCGCCATCCTTCAATTTTTTGTCTTCTTTGTTCATCATAAAACAGCAAAGTATAGCACGAAAAGCCCCGAATCTCCAGCTTTGTAGTTATAGAGATTCGGGGTATTGATACGGTGTGGCCACATAAGCCATGGTCTCTCGTGTGGGCATTTCCCCTCGCCACAAAATTTCCAATTGCCTCGGGATACCATTTGCCCCTTTTATTTTCGAAACCACGAAGATCGCCCTAAATTTGCTTGGAACAGAAATCGGAATACTGTCCCCAATGTGCAATTCTCTATCAGAAGAAAAGCGATATGAGGAACCACCATAATTGAAAACGAATTCTTTGATACACATAATCACCTCTTCTGTGCTAAATATTACTACTGCTTAAAAAAATATTATAAGAAACTGTGTATAATTATTTTAAAGATAATTTCTCCAATTCTTTTATCTCGTCTCTCAAAATGGCAGCAGATTCAAAGTCTAGGATTTTGACCGAAGCGTTCATCTGCTTTTCTTTAGTTTTAATTAATTTTTGAAGTTGTTTAATTGATAACCCTTCCTTACCTCCCTTGTTTAAATCAATCGCGAGCAAAGCTCCCACCGCTTTATGATGTGTCTTTTGTAACTGATCCGTAATATCGTGAATTTCTTTGATTATAGTTTGGGGAGTAATGCCGTGTTTCTTGTTGTACTCTATTTGTAAAGCGCGACGACGATTGGTTTCGTTTATGGCATACTCCATGGATTTGGTCATTCTGTCAGCATACAAAACCACTCTGCCATCTACATTGCGAGCCGCTCTACCTATTATCTGTATAAGCGAAGTCTCACTTCGCAAAAAGCCTTCTTTATCGGCGTCCAATATACCTATAAACTCCACCTCGGGTAAATCCAATCCTTCCCTCAATAAATTCACCCCCACAAGCACATCAAACTCGCCTTTTCTAAATTTGGTCAGTATCTCTATACGCTCTATAGTTTTGATGTCGCTGTGCAGATACTCGGCTTTGATTTTACGTTCCTTTAAAAACTCTGAAAGATCTTCAGCCATCTTTTTGGTTAGAGTAGTAGCTATGGCTCGATTGCCTTTCTTAATTACTTTCTCAGCTTCAGTAATAAAGTCGTGTATTTGACCGGAGTAAGCTCCACTTCCAGTTATCGGCCTAACATCCACTTGCGGATCTATAAGACCAGTAGGTCTCACTATCATCTCTACCACCTGATCTACTCCAGATATTTGATTCTCTGTAGGCGTAGCCGAAGTATAGACGACTTGCCCCACCCGTTTGTCAAACTCACTATAAGTAAGCGGCCTATTGTCTTTGGCACTAGGCAATCTGAAGCCGTGTTCTATGAGAGTCTCTTTTCTTGCTCTATCTCCATTGAACATGGCGCCGATTTGCGAGACAGTAACATGCGATTCGTCTATAATCGTAAGAAAGTCCGGCTCGCCTTTCTTATTTTGGGGGAAATAAGAAAGCAGGGTGTGCGCCGGCTCGCCCTCGCTCCTGCCATCAAAATGTCTGGAATAATTTTCTATGCCGTTGCAATAACCGATCTCTCTTATCATAGCAAGGTCATAACTTGTGCGACGCTTGATCCTGTCTGCTTCCAAAAGCTTTCCTTCACTTTCAAATTTTTTTAATTGATTAGCAAGTTCTTTTTTTATATCTCTAAGCGCTCTTTTGCTCGCTTCTTCGGTCGTAATATAATGTTTGGCTGGGAATAAATAAAAAACTTCTGGACTCTCCAAAATCTCTCTGGTGATTTCGTCTATTTTTTCTATTTTTTCTATTTTTCCTTCTTTCAATTCAAGTCTATAAATTTGCTTCTCTGATACAGGCATTATCTCCACATTGTTGCCGAGGGCTCTGAAAGTACCGGGAGAAAGATCGCTATTGGTGCGTTCATAATGAATATCTATAAGCTTTCTCAAGAATTCAGATCTGACCAACTTGTCACCAACAGCAATTTTTAAATTAACTTTTTCATATTCTTTGGGACTACCCAAACCATATATACAAGATACGCTAGCTACTATTATGACGTCCTTGCGTGTAAGTAGAGCCTCTGTAGACGCATGGCGAAGTCTTTCTATCTCTTCGTTTATCATTGCTTCTTTTTCTATATAAGTATCTGTGATCGGCATATAAGCCTCTGGCTGATAAAAGTCGTAATACGAGACAAAATAATGCACAGCGTTATCGGGGAAAAATTCTCTGTATTCTTGGGCCAGCTGAGCAGCCAAAGTCTTGTTGTGAGCTATCACCAAAGTCGGTTTTTGAATCTTCTCTATCAGATTGGCCACGGCAAAAGTCTTACCACTTCCGGTAACTCCAAGAAGAGTCTGTTTTCTCAAGCCATTTTCAACTCCTCGCACAAGATCGTTTATAGCCTTCGGCTGATCCCCCGCTGGTTTAAATTTACTCTTGATTTTAAATTGCATAACTATTTATACAATATTATTTATATTTGGCAAAGAAAGATTCTTTTAGATCAAAAAAGGTGTCGTTGAGAATGGAGTCGCGAATAGAGGAAAAAAGGGAGTTTATGAAATAGAGATTGTGGATGGTAGCCAACGTCGCGGCGAGCATTTCTTTGGCTCGAAATAAGTGGGTCACATAAGAGGAAGTATAATTTTGGCAAGTATAGCAGCCGCAACCCTCTTCAATGGGCTCTAAAATATTTTTATATTTTGCGTTTGTGATATTTATCTTGCCATATTTTGTATAAAGACCACCATTTCTTGCCATCCGAGTCGGCGCCACGCAATCAAAGGTATCGCACCCATTCTCCACTCCAAGAAATATATCCAAAGGCTCGCCTACTCCAAGTAGATGTCGTGGTTTTTCTTCGGGCAATATCTCGTTCACCCATTTCACCGCTCTCGCCATATCTTCTTTTATAAACGTGCCACCGATGCCAAAGCCAGCAAAATCCATACTTCCAATTGCCTTGGCACTTTCTTTGCGCAGGTCTTCATAGCGACCACCTTGGACTATGCCGAAAAGAAACTGGGAAAAAATAAAATTGGATCCGTGTGGGTCCCGCGTAGCAGGGTGAAGCGGGACAATTTTATTTTTTCCCAGTTTCTTGTGTTCATCCAAACACCTCTTTGCCCATCTTTGCGTACGGTCTATCGTTTGTTTTATTTTTTCTTTATCTGCATGAGGTGATGTAAACTCATCAAGAGCAAATATAATATCCGCACCTAGATCATTTTGAATCTGGATTGATTTTTCTGGAGACATGGAGTGCGAAGAACCATCTATAATGGATTTGAACCCTATACCCTCTTCACTAACTTTGGCAAATTTGTTTTTACCGTCAAAACCTTTCTTCAAAACTTCCGGCTCTGGTTCATCTGAAGCGATAAATTTACCGATTCCCTCTCCATAAGCCACCCCGAGCGAAAAAGCTTGGAAACCGCCAGAGTCTGTCATGGTGGGCCCCTGCCAATTCATAAAGTTTTGCAAACCCCCAGCTTCTTTTATTTGCTCTTCTCCGGGTTCCAAATACAAGTGGTAAGTATTGGCAAGCACCACCTGCGAACCAGTAAGTCTCACCTGCTCGGGAGTAAGCGATTTTACTGTAGCTTTGGTACCAACAACAGCAAAAGCTGGGGTTTGTATTTCTCCGTTTTGAGTAAACAAAACCCCAGCTCTTCCGAGAGCGTTTGATAATTTTTTTTCTATCTTGAAATTATTGAGTGGCATCCGCTACATTTACAATCTCTACTGTAAATACAAGCGTAGAATTTGGAGGTATAGGACCAGATTGTACCGAGCCATATGCAAGCTCTGGAGGGATTATGATGGAGCGCACACCGCCAACTTTCATACCAGCTATGCCGATCTCCCAGCCCTTTATCATAGGGTCCACTCCAAGAGTAAACTCAAAAGGTACTCCAAAATCTTTGGAATTTTGTATGACTGTGCCATCTTTAAGCGAGAGGATGTAGTGTACTGATATACTCTTGCCCGGTAATACTTCCATGCCGGTACCCACGACGAGGTCGCTAGTTATAACCCCTTGATTATTTTGAGAATTAGGTACGGTCGCTGTATTTTCGTTAGTCATAGAATTTGTATCGTTTTTGAAAAGATTCATAATATCATAACCAAAAAGGGTGTAACCAACAAAACCAACGGCTATCACTAGAGCAACCCACTCTTTTTTACTTAATCTTCTTTCCATAAAATTATATTAAATAATTATTAATAATAAATTTAGGATGAGTATAGCATAATTTGCTTTGTAAAGCACAAACTATTAGAATAGTGGGGTATGAAATCCCAAGGCACAAAACCTCTTACTCTTCATGAGATAAGCGAGGCGGCAGAAAAAAGAGTGGCCCTTATAGCCAAAGAATTTACGGATGGATTTGAATTTATAAAGAATTATTCTAAGTCTGTCACTTTTTTTGGCTCTGCGAGAATAGAAGAAAACAGTCCGTATTACCAAAAAGCTCGTGCGCTTGCCTCTAGAATAACGAGAGAGCTTCATTATGCAGTAGTCACTGGTGGAGGCCCGGGTATAATGGAGGCAGCAAATAGAGGCGCTTATGAAGCCGGAGGCAACTCCATCGGTCTAACTATTGAACTACCAGAAGAACAGGTGAATAACCCATATTTGACTGACTTTCTCGGTTTTCATTATTTTTTTAGTCGCAAAGTATGCCTCTCCTTCTCAGCTGAAGCCTATCTTTTTTTTCCGGGAGGATATGGCACTTTGGATGAATTTCTAGAGATCCTTACCTTAGTACAGACTATGAAAATTCCTAAAGCTCCTATAGTACTTGTGGGAAGCGAATATTGGAATGATTTTCATACCCTCATAAATAAAAAATTATTGGAAAGTGGATACATAGACATAGAAGATACTTCTATATACAAAATCACTGACGATGATGATGAGATACTGGAGATAATAAAAAAGGCGCCCATAAGAATGGGAGTAGCTTATAACGACCATGCGAGCGATAACCACGCAAACGGCAACCATAGCGGGCCCATTAGCGAGCTTGGAGAAAAACATTGCGTGCCATGTGAAGGTGATACGCCACCTCTTTCTCGAGAAGAGTCAGAAGAATATCTAAAAAATGTCAATAACTGGACGTTGATAGAAAACAAAGAAATAGAGAAAACTTACACTTTTAAAAATTTTACAGAGGCTTTTGACTTTATAAGCAATGTGGCCAAAATCGCAGAAAAAGAAGGACATCATCCAGACATAAGGCTACATGACTATAAACAAGTGACCATAAAGATATCTACCCATGCCATATCGGGCCTTTCCGAAAACGATTTCATTCTAGCCGCCAAGATAGATAAGATTGCAGTAAATTAAAACTTAACATTTAACACGGCCGCGTTAAATGTTAACTAACAATTTTAACAAAAAGCCACAGGAGATGATGTTCTCCCATGGCTTAGTTTGAAATCGAGACCTTCATGTAAAGGTACTTGAAATTTTCTGTGGTAGCTATGCGAGTGCATATGATATCTTCAGCATTTTCTTTTATCACTTCGCACAAGTCACGAAAAGACAGTGTTATCTGTTCAAGATTTACAGTCATAAATACCTGTGCGTTACCTGACAGATTTTCTCCAAGGAGAATCACTTCTTTTCGATCATGGCTGATGATCGCTCTAAAATATTTCTCCGCCCCCATAAAGAAGATGACATAGCTTAGAGTGGCGCAAACCATTTGAGCATCATCAATCTTTTCTTCTTTTTTCCCCTTTTTCTCCTCTTCAACTGGTCCAAACATTTCAAACAAAGGCTTCAGATAGGCATTCCAAATAATCCATTCCAAACCTTTCCAAGCTTTTCGCAAAAAATATTTCAGCATCATACGAACCTCCTTGGAATAATATACCAAAAATAAAAAATTTAGCTATAATCAACACCGAGTGTTTGATGTTGATTTCTATATTAATGGACTACACTTCGACAAGCTCAGTGTCCTACAAAATTATAGTCACTTTGTTCCTTAATTTTGTGGGATATCCTAAACTTAGCGCGAACATTTTTTGAAGGGAAATCTGACCGCCTCCACTTCGCTCCGGCGGAACGCTCGGGCGTGGCGGAATTCCCCCCACACCCCCCTTCCGCCGCGCCCTCGCTTCGGGAAAATCCGCGCAAAAATTTCCCAGCGGAATCTAAAAATAAATTTATGACAACAGCACTTGATTTTTGGATAGTTGGAATTTTCTTTTTCATAACTTTTGTAATTGGTATTTGGGAAAGAAAGAAGCTTACGATTGAGGATTATTGGGTTAACAGCAGACGAACAAATAAATTTGTTCTCGTCGCCACAACTCTTTCTACTTTTATAGGTGCGGGTGCAATTTTAGGAAACGCTGGGGTTGCTTTTTCAGGTGCAGGACTCGCAACATTT
>JBBTQZ010000013.1:0-1530 GCA_038065435.1 Patescibacteria group bacterium
TCTGGTGCTGGTATGTCTATGACCATCCCAGCAGAAAAACGTGATTTTAGCCTTTCTTCTAGGCCTGTAATAAAATTCGGATGTTTATCAGAAGAAAAGACTATTTGTTTATTACTATCCTTCATAATATTGAACAAATGAAAGAGCTCTTCTTGAGTTTTGTCTTTACCAGAAAAAAACTGAACGTCATCCATGATTAGACAATCATACTTTCTATATTTATCTTTGAATTGAGATACACGATTTGCTTGTACGGAGTTTACGTAGTCGTTGCCAAACCTTTCCGAGGTGCAGTAGAAGATCTTTCTAGACTGGTCAGATGCCTTTAAAGAATTTCCTATTGCTTGTATAAGATGTGTTTTACCGTGCCCAGTGTTGCCGTATAGGTAGAGTGGATTATAGGAGAGCCCAGGGGTCTTTATGACCGATTGGGCTGCAGCAAAAGCAAGCTCATTGAATGGGCCGACGACGAAAGATTCGAAAGTGTATCGAGGATTAAGATTGTCCTCCTTGTTTATGTAGTGTTCCGACAGAGGTAATTCGCGAGTTTGTGATTGTTGTTTGGTCGGTACGTATTGGTTTTTGGGTTTAACTTCTTCTTTTATGCTGTATTCCAAAGCATGGATTGAAACTGAGATTTCGCGCAGATTTTTCAAAATAAGGGGATGGAATTTCTTCAAAAGCCATTCTTGTACAAAAGTATTTGGTACAGAAAGAAAAACCACTCCATTTTCAAATCCAGCCACATGAGTATCTTTGAACCAAGTTGCAAAATTGGCCTTAGATACAGATTTTTCAATCTCACTGAGTACTTTGTTCCACAGCTCTGTTGTGTCCATGCTTGCTATTATATAAGGGAGTAAAAAAAATGGAACTTGTTTTTAATCAAAGAACTGTTTATAATTTGTGAATTAGCCGTTTATAACATTTAAAAACTAACTTTTATCTTTATGTCAATAACTTATCAACCCAAAAAACGCAAACGATCTAGAGTGCATGGGTTTCTAAAGCGCAAAGCTACCACATCGGGCAGAAAGGTGTTGAAAGCGCGCATGCACAAAGGCCGGAGGAAGATAGCCATATGATTTAGCATAAAGTAGCATGCTTCCCAAACAAAGACGTATCCCAAGAGACCTTTTTGGCTTGTTGAAGAAGGCCAAAACCTTCAGTAATAGTATCTTTTTTGCCAAATTGGCAAAATATGATGGAAAACAAAGCCGTTTTTCTGTTTCAGTCTCAAAAAAGGTAGCAAAAAAGGCTGTTTTGAGAAACAAAATGAGGCGTCTAGGTTACCGTATTTTGGGTGAAAACATAGAAAAAATAAACAAACCAATCCTTCTGCAGATTTCTTGGATAAAAAACGCTAATCAAAGAGAGGTGGAGGCAGCTATACGAGATATAATAACCAAAATACAATAAATAACACAAATAAACAATGATATCTTTTCTAAAAACGGTGGTGTACGAACCTCTGTACAACATACTCATACTCATACTCAATATTCCTTACTTTGATGCTGGCCTTGCGGC
>JBBTQZ010000013.1:1630-3906 GCA_038065435.1 Patescibacteria group bacterium
ACAACATACTCATACTCATACTCAATATTCCTTACTTTGATGCTGGCCTTGCGGCTATAGTACTGACTATTTTAGTAAAAATATTTCTTTTTCCCATATCTAAGAAGATGGTTGTGACCCAAATAAAGATGAAAGAGACAAGCAAAGAGCTTCAGGAGATAAAAGAAAAATACAAAGACAAAGAGACCCAAGCTCTAAAAACGATGGAGTTCTACAAAAAACACAAAATCAATCCTTTTAGCGGTATCTTGAGTATTTTGATACAAATACCTATAGTTTACTCGCTTTACCACATGTTTTTATATTCTGGCCTACCCAAAGTAGATCCGGAGCTACTATATGGGTTTATAAATAGCCCAGAGATATCTATGCAATTCTTGGGATTTTGGGATGTTTCTGAAAAAAGCCTTGTTTTAGCTCTTTTGGCAGCAATCAGTACTTTTTATCAGATGCACTTTTCTTCCAAAGAAGAAAAGTCTTCTTTGGTAAACAATAAGCAAGATCTATCCAAAATAATGGCTCGTCAGATGAAATATACTTTTCCTTTCATCGTTTTCTTTATATCTTGGCAGATATCTGGCGTAGTGGCCTTGTATTGGTTTGTCAGTAATCTTGCCGGTATAGCTCAAGATGCTTTGATTAGAAAACAACTAGCTAGTCCTCAGCCCTAAGGACCCAAAGAAAACCATCTTTCTTATTCTTAAATATGATGTGGCTTTGATCTAGAGAGGCTTTTATATCCACCACATCTATATCTTCTCCAGATTCTATTTTTAGATCCACAGTGTTGTAATAGACATCGTTTTCAATATCTATTTTTCTTACAGAATCGGAAGTTGAAACAATGCCTTTGTACCAATCGTCTGGGTAAGTGCCCTTCCCCACTTCTTCTGGGACCGCACAATACACAAAACCCCCCTTTACATCATCCAGTATGCACTTTTCAAACAAAGTAAATATATTTGTGGTTATTTGAGACATAGGGTTCTCTGTTCTCTTTAGGTTGCCGTTTCCTGTGTTTAAAATGGAGAAATATGGCGGTAAGCCCCCACCCTCTTTTGTTTGCAAAAGTACCTCTTTGTCGTTTAGCCAGTGTCTTACTAGCCATTCGCTAAGAGGGTGTGAGGCGAGCAGTTTCGAGCCGGTGCCGTCCGTGTTTGCGCTGTAGAAACTCGCCCCCAAACCAGTTGTAAAATAAAATATTTTTTTACTGTCTTTCCTTATAGCCATATCCTTTATGCCTGTTGGGAGTTTGGATATTCTAGTAGTGAATGGAGTGAGGCTTTCGGTTGCAACTCCGGTGTTTTTAGTTATTTCTACAAAAGAAGTCTCTATAATTTCACTCTCTGGAACTAGGGTTTGGGCTAAGAAGCCATTTCCGTTTGGTAACCAAAAAGCTCGTATTATTTTGGGTATGGTGGTATTGGTCAGTCTCCTTATGTTACTGCTCTTACTATCTGTCTCGTATACATTACCCGTGCCCCTCTCTACCCACCTTACAATGCTTGTTGTGCCAGAATTGTATATAACCGCCCCAGCTATAGGTTCACTAGAAACTTTGCGTAACTTAGGAGGCAAGCTATTTGAGCCGGTGTTTATAGGTGTACCTACTTCATTCTCATCACTATTCTGATCAGTATCTAAAGTGATGTCTACTTCGCTATTACCAAAAGGAAAGTAATCACCAAAAGAAAACCCTACTTTGCCATTTTCCCCTGCTTTACCTTCTCCCAATATCAAAAACACCGCTATCGCAATCACTGCAACTATTCCTATTATAAGTAAAATCTTTTTTGTCATAGTTTATTGTGGTAAGCGAGTACAACTGGCAGCGTCGGCGCCGCAGTTATAAACTGAAAAATGAGGAGCTATGGGTGGATTTCTATCTACGACAGTTATTCTGTTTATGGGCACACCACCTCTAACCAATGCATCTTTTTCTTCTGGTGTGGGCACTTCATATTGACCTCTTAGATTGGCTCCGGACGCAGCGGTTAGTACAGTATTAATTTGTGCAGGGGTCGGTGTTGTGCCGGGTGCAAAATTGTAATCTACGCAAGTACCTCGGTAATGGCATTCATTGGCGTGAGTTGTGGTCGGGGGGAAAGCTTCTGTTATTCTGGCACTAATGCCAGCTGTAGTTATCACTGCGTGCATTTCTGTCAATTTATTGCCAGTATCTGGTAGAACAGAAGCACCTGTGCCTGGTTTGACTGGGACGCCTGTTATTTGGGCACAGGTTGGGCATCTCATGTCGGCTGGTCCAAGTTGTCCGC
>JBBTQZ010000014.1:0-14683 GCA_038065435.1 Patescibacteria group bacterium
TTGACCAAATTGCACAGAACTTGGCGCTGGAAACGGTGTGTCATTTACTTGATCAGCCATTGGATTAGATGCATTTGAGGCATACGCTGAACCTGTTATGCTTGCACCGTTTGATCCATTTATACTGCCATTTGCGTACACGTTACCTATGACTTGTGAATTGTTGGCCATAGTGATACCGCCAGTGCCAGTTTGTAGGCCGTAAAAAAATGACATACCCGTGCCAAAAACTAATTTTGTTTCAATTTTTCTTATATATTCTTTATAATCACCAGTAGAGGTAATGGTTTTGCCGTTGCCATTGTCTGCTACTGTGGTAACAGTGTCCATGCCGTCTATACTAAGAGTATTGCTAGAGCCAACTGGCTTATTGGTCTTTAGTCTATAAGCCACATCTTCTATGCCAGCTTCTGATAGGTAATAGCCAGACTTGGTTCTCTCTAGACTTAGTAGAGATCTGGAGTGTCTTAGGGTTGGATTGACGATGCCAAATATCGCCACTAAAGAAAAGCTTAGAAAAGCGATTACTGTCATAAGCATGGCTTGCCCCCTCTTATTTTTATATATATTTTTTGTTTTCAAAATATTTTGGTGACACTATTAATATGAACCTCTAAGGACGGCAAAATCGGTCAATTCTAAAGTTTTTGTTTTATTGCCGACGGTAGCCTGTATCTCCAAAGTTACCCTTACCCCTTCTGAATTGCTATTAGTTAGACGCTCAAAAATAAGTTCTGTAATTGTAGTTGCCGAGGAAGTGAGGTTACCAGGAGAGCCACCGTCTTTGGTAACCTGCAATATCCCACCGCCCAGGTTGAAGCTGACACTGTAAGGTGTCTGCTCATTTATGCCCGTTAAACTTAGTGCTCCCGGGCTAACACCAAGAGAAGATGATCCGAGGTTGACCGCTTCTGCCGATCTTATTTCCCGCATCATTTTTTCCATAGCTACACTGCCAGAAGATTGCACGAGCCTGTTTACCAGTGCTTCTCTATGGGAAGATGTCAGAGACCCGAGTGTAGTGGTAATTGCAAATAAGACAAGGAGTAAAATAACACTGTAAATAATAGTCTCTATGAGTGTTATACCCGAATTCTTTTTATTTTTTTTGTTTAAAATAAACATCTAATTACTAAAAAGGTTGGTTATATAAGTTTTCATATTTCGACTGGTTGCTCCACTTTTGCCCTGCCACGAGACATTTACCGTCACTAATCTTGTGTCAGGATCGACTGTGCCGAGAGAAGCAACTATTGCCCCATTTACGTCTCGCTCTACTTCCCCAAAAGTTACTGTCCTTGTAAAAATACCATTTTGCACAGGTGTTGTGGAAAGATTCCAACCACTACTGTAGTTGAGGTAATAGGGAGTGCCTACGCTAAGAGGAAGGATGTTGTCTTTCCAAGAACCATCGCGCATAAACCTTACGGCCTCAATTGCCTCTTCTAGCATAATAGAACTAGAGAGAGGTTGTTTGTTTCCAAGGGAAAGGTTGAGATATAGAATATTGACTCCAGCTACGACAATAATAAAAGATGAAAGTATGGAAACAGCTATTACTGCTTCAGCCATCCCGAACCCACCCTGCCCTTTTTTATTTTTTATGTATTTATACATTTTTTGAGTAATAATTTACTGGATTACTCCTGTGTTTAGTATGGTAATGGTCTTAAAGACACCAGAATCACTTATAAGAGAGAGTGTTATGGTGCCAGTGATTGCCGCTTCGCCGGTGAGTCTGGAAAAAACCACACTACTGCCACTCGTTAGGTTGATATTTGAAGCGTGAATTTTGGGATTGAAGCGAAAGATTTTATTAGTTGAGTTGCCCGCAGTGTAACTAATACCTTCGAAAAGATATGCCGCATCTGTCTCTATTTGGACACCATAACTCAAGGCTTTTTTGGAAGCTATGGTGAGCGAGCGGGCTTCTTCAAGCACGGCTATAAGACCTTGACGATCTTTTTCTAGAGCGTGGGAGGACTCTCCTTTTGAAAAATAATAAAAACTAGTAGCACTTAACATAAGCATGATGGATATAGAGAGCATAACTTCAGACAGAGTAAAACCACATGCGGTATAGGGAAATTTTTTATTTATTTTAGTTGCCATTTTTTAAGTGCCTATTACATCTACTAGAGCATATGTTGGAGCAAGCATAGCTATAGCAAAAAATCCAACTGTTATGCCTATAAGTACCATCAGAAACGGCTCTATAATAGTAGATAGGTTTTTTGTTTTTTCAGACACCTCATTTTCGTAAAAGTTTGCTATGTTGTCCAACATCGCAGACATTTGCCCGGTCTCTTCACCTACGGCGGTCATCTCGCTCACAAATATAGGGTAAAGATTTTTGGCTTCTGCAAATATACTAGACATAGTGTCACCTTTTTCTATACTAGTGGACATTTTTTCAAGCACTGCTTTATAATAGGTATTCTGAAGTACATCTTTAGTCACTTGGACAGCTACAACTATGTCCACTCCTGAAGCGGAAAGAGAAGAGAGAGTTCGTGCTGTTCTTGCTGAATTGACTTCTTTTATAATACTAGAAATAACCGGTATTCTAAGAACGACGAAGTCGATTATTCTTTTCCCCCTAGCTGATCTCGCAAACCCAATAGAACCGACGATTATTAATGCAAAAACTATAAGTATCAAAACAAGATAATCCACAAAAAAGTTACTTATACCTATAAGTATGCGAGTGACTAAAGGGAGTGCGACACCCAGACCTTGGAAAGTGGCAGTAAGTTGGGGGACCATAAAAGTCATCATCAAAAAGCCGATTACCACCATAAGACTAACTATAATAGCAGGGTATATCATCGCTCCTTTAACTTTTTTTGCTAGAACATATGCTTTCTCCAGTTGGTCGGCAATGTTCTTCAATGATTTTGATAGGGTGCCCGATTCTTCTCCAGCTTTGACCATTGCCACAAAGATCTCTGGAAAAATATTTTTGTAGAATCTTATTGATTCTGAAAGTGCTTGGCCAGAATTTATGCTAGCTATCAGGCCCTGCAAGACTTCTTTCATTTTTTTTCGGTGGGATTGCTTCTCAAGTATGGAAAGAGCCCTACTTATAGGTAGCCCAGCGTCTATCATTACCGCTAAGTTGCGGGCAAAAGCTATTTTTTCTTGTTGTTTGACTCTAGAAAAAGAAAAATTAAATGCCGGTTTATTGTTTTTCTTTACTTCGTTTACCTCTACCATTTTCCCCTCTATTTTGTGGAGATAAGAATACAAAGCAGCTTTGTCCCCAAATTCTTTTGTATCCTCAAACTCATTACCATCTTTGTCTATTGCTTTAAATTTATATATAGGCACATTGGCAATTAAAATTTCAATATTAAAATTATAACAAATTTACTCACTTACTACTCGTAGCACTTCTTCTATCGTCGTCATACCTTGAGCCGCTTTGAAAAGGCCGTCTTCCATCATTGTGAGCACCCCTTCTTTTTTGGCCTGCAAATCTATATCTTCGGTTGTGCCACCTTTGATAATGATGTCTTTTATCGTCGAGGAGACATTTAAAACTTCATATATACCGATCCTACCTTTGTATCCTTCTTCCCCCGCATCTTTTGTTGGTCTGTAAAATTCTACATCTCCCCAATTATCATTTTTGCCTACGATCTTTTCCTCTCTTAAGGCCTCTAATACCACATCCATATTTATCGCTTTGGATATAGATTCTATTTCTGCTTTTGTGAGCTTGTATTTCTCTCTCTTTTCAGAAAGTTTGCGCACAAGTCTTTGGCCAATGATGGCATCGAGCGTCGATATCAGTAGAAATGGTTCCACCTTCATATCTATGAGTCTGGGTATGGCTCCTGCAGCAGAATTTGTATGCAAAGTAGAGAGCACTAAGTGCCCAGTTAGAGAAGCATTGATGGCTAGAGCTGCCGTTTCGTTGTCTCTTATCTCCCCCACCATTATTATATCTGGGTCTTGACGTACTAGGGTGCGTAGACCACTTGCAAAAGATAGCCCGATTTCAGGCTTAACTTGAGTCTGATTGATTCTCTTCATCTGATATTCTATCGGATCTTCTATGGTAGAGATATTTACATCTGGAGTATTTAGAATATCAAGCATTGTGTAGAGAGTCGTTGATTTACCACTTCCTGTAGGTCCTGTGGTCAGTATCATGCCGGTCGTGTGTTGCAGGGCTTTATGTAGTATATCTAAACCAGCACCATGAAAACCTAATGACTCCAGAGTAAAGCCCGAAACAGACTCGCGAAGCAGACGCATAACCGTCTTTTCGCCATAATATACAGGCAGGGTGGATACTCGGAAGGAAACTCGCTCATTGTTCATGTCTATTTTGAAGCGTCCATCTTGAGGTAGACGCTTTTCATCCAATTTAAGACTGGAAAGTACTTTTATGCGCGCTGTGAGGGAAGCCCCGATGTTTTTGGGTAAAACCATAGCGTCGTGAAGAAGGCCGTCTATCCTGTACCTCACTACGATCTGTTCCTCTAAGGGCTCTATGTGTATATCTGAAGCATTTTGAATAATGGCATGCTTGAGTAGCGTGTCCACTATTCTTACTACTGGGAGTTCTTCGGCTAGTTTTTTTAAATCACTTTCAGAAGTCGCCTCCTCTCCGGGCATCTTTTCTGTGATGGTTTTTATTTCAGCGGAATCTGTTTTTATAAGGTCCCCGAACTCGTCTTGCAGATTTTTCTGATATTGGATAAGAGCATAACGCATTGATTCAGAGTCCGTCAGTCTTGCCAATATCTTACCTCCAACTTTCTTTTTTATAGAGTTTATAGCTTGCAAATCATCCGTATCAAGCATCGCCACTTCAAGCGAATCATCTCTCTTTTCAAAGGCTATAATATTGTGTTTTCTAGCTATAGGCTCTGGAATAAGAGTCAGCACTTCATGGTTAAGCTTTTGTCCTTTGAGATTTACAAATGGAATGCCTAGTATATAAGCTTGCATCCTCCTTAAGTCGTCATCGCTGAATTTGCCTTTGGAAACCAGAGTCTCTCCAAGAGGCTTCTTTTTTTGTTTAGCTTCTTTCTCTGCATCTTCCACTTCCAATCTAGAAGCTAATCCAGCATCAATTATAAAATCTTTTATTTGTGAATCTTCTACGTGCATGATTCACTCAATTATAAGTCAATTCAAGCAAGTTAGAAAGTTCAAAAGTTTAAAAGCACAAAAAGTTGGAAAAAATAATTTCAAAAAGTAATAAAGAGAAACAGCCGCGGCGCGAACATGGCGCGAATTGCGGCTGTTACTTGGTGGGCCGGCCTTTCATTTTTGCTTCCTGATCATGGACCAGTTTTGCAAGTCTAGAGAAATCACCTTTGGTTTTCGTTTCTTTGGCGGTCTCAAGGATATCATTTCCCCAACAGAAACGCTCCGTATCGCTGAGAGTCCACCAATGGGAAACGAGTATGTGAGCACGGGTAGCCAACGATTGTTCTCTGTCTGCGATGAGCCTCAGTATGATCGATTCGGTTTCCATACATAAGCCCCCCTTTCTGGTATGTATTATAGCACTTCTGATCTTCTATTTCTAGAATTACCAAGAAGATATTTGCGTGGATTTTGGTCTAAGTCTACGAAGTCGTCAGCCGCTTCTATAAGTCTTTGAGAAGTAGATTTACCAAAAGAGATAACCTCTACTTGGCATCCTTGGTTTTGTAAATATTCGATTAAGGGTACGTAATCTCCGTCACCTGAAATTAAGATAACAGAATCTAGTCTGGGAGCCATTTTTATAGCGTCTACGGCAAGCCCGACATCCCAGTCTCCTTTTTTGGCGCCTCCCGCAAAAATCTGTAAATCTTTTGTTTTGGCTTCAATACCGAGTTTGCCTAAAGCCTCAAAGAAATTCTTTTCTTCACCACTCTCTGTGGTTATTACATATGCGACGGCTCTTATCAAAATACGCCCAGCCAAAGCTTCTTTGAGTACATTGCCAAAGTTTACTCGCGATTTGTATATATTCTTAGCGCTATGATAAAGGTTTTGCGTATCTATGAAAACTCCGACTCTTTGTTCGGCATGTTTTATAACTGACATGTTTTAAATTTAAATATTAAAAAAGTGAACTATTGAAAATTATAATACAGATTTAGCAAAAAATCTTTAAATCTTTGGATTTTCAATATAATGCTTATTTCTTAAGACCGAGCTTCTTAATTAAGGTATTATAGCGTTTTGGGGCTTTTTTCTCTAAATATTTTAAATGAGATTTTCTATCAGCCACTAACCCAAGAAGACCTCTTCGGGAGTGCTTATCTTTTTTGTTTTTCTTTAGATGATTCGTAAGATCGTCTATTCTACGCGATAAAATAGCCACTTGCACCTCTGGAGAGCCGGTGTCACTTTCGTGCACCTTTACATCCTTTATAACCCTCTGCTTTTTATTTTTGGTAAGCATTTGAACATCTTATCACAAAATCCTCTCCATTGCAAATGCGACTATGTCTTGAATAATGTTAGAATGGGTCTATAGATGGCTCAGACACTAGAACAATTAAAACGGCAATTTTTGGAATATGTAGAGATAGAGAAAGGCCGGTCTCTAAAGACGGTAGAGAATTATGACAGATATCTCTGTAAGTTTTTGGAATTTAGTAAAATAAAAGACCCCAAGGATATAACCGATACTCTTGTACGTGAATTTCGTCTCTGGCTCAACAGGCAAGTAACGGGCAACAATAGACAGACGGGCCAAACTCTTTCCAAAAAGACCCAAAGTTACTACCTCATCGCTCTTCGAGCTTTTCTTAAGTATTTGGCCCGCCAAGAAATAAAATCCCTGCCGGCCGAAAGAATAGAACTTCCCAAGATAGCCGAGCGATCTTTGGACCTCATAACTTACGAGGAGTTACAGAATCTTCTTAGTGCTCCGAATGGTGGTGAAATAAAAGATATTCGCGACAAGGCTATACTAGAGCTTCTATTTTCCACAGGATTACGTGTTTCAGAGCTTTGTTCCCTGTCTAGAGATATAAACTTGAAGAGCGACGAATTATCCATAAGAGGTAAGGGTGGAAAGGTAAGAGTAGTTTTTTTATCTGAAACAGCTAAAAAAATGATCAAAGAATACCTGGAAAAAAGGAAAGATATGGACTCTGCTCTGTTTGTGCAACTGGAAAAAGAAAACAAAGTTCGTTCTGGTAAGATCGGAGCTTTAACCAAGCGCTCCATAGAACGAATAGTAAAGCATTATGCCATAAAAGCTGGTATATCTAAAAAAGTAACTCCTCATGTCATAAGACATGTTTTTGCTACCGATCTACTTGGCAATGGCGCTGATTTACGCTCTGTCCAAGCTCTCCTTGGCCACGCCCACATCGGCACCACCCAGATTTACACCCACGTCACCGACCGTCACCTCCGCGACATCCACAAAAAATTCCATAATAAAAGATAATTTTATATAAAATAAAATGAAAATAGCTAGTTGGAACGTAAATGGCATAAGGGCGGTGCATAAGAAGAGGCTTTTTGTGCCTTTTATAGATAAATATAAGCCAGACATTGTTTGCCTGCAGGAGGTGAAGGCGCAGAACCATCAATCGGAAGTAGATCTGCCTGATTATAAAGAATATTGGAATTCAGCCGAAAAGGCCGGCTATTCTGGGACGGCTATTTTTACTAGACACGAGCCGATTTCGGTAAAAATAGGTTTGCCAGAAGATTTGGTAGAAAAATATAAATTGACGGAAGATAAATATGGCGATCCAAATAAAGAAGGTCGAGTAATCGCCCTTGAGTTTCCTGATTTTTATATTGTTAACGTATATACTCCGAATTCCAAAGGAGATTTAAGTAGGCTTGATTTGAGATACAAAAAATGGGACCCAGCTTTTTTGGAATACATTAAAAATTTAAAAAAGAGGAAGTATGTGGTCTTTTGCGGTGATTTGAATGTAGCTCATACAGAGGATGATTTGGCTAATCCTAAAGAAAATGAAGGTGAGCATGGCTTTACCAAGGAAGAACGTGAAGGGATGGATAATATGGTAAAGGCTGGATTCATAGACACATTTAGGCACTTTACCCCAGAAGGAAAAGGTCATTATACTTGGTGGACACCATGGAGAAATTCAAGAGAAAGAAATGTGGGCTGGAGGATAGATTACTTTTTTGTGGATAAGGAATTTTTGACCAAAATCAAAACATCCGAGATTCTCCCGGATGTTTTGGGTTCTGACCACTGCCCTATTTTGATTACATTTGCATAGGCTGGCCACCTTTCACACAGAGTTTGCAAGTATTCTTGTGAGTGAATATTTCGTATAGGGCGGATAGACCTACGAGTATATAAACAAGCTTGGTTATTCCGTCAGGTAGAAAATTTCCAATACCCCAATCCATAAGAGCCGTGAGACCCCAATTTAGACCTCCAACGACAAGGAGTATCCAAGTTATCATATGTAGTCCTTTCATTTTTTTATTAAAGCTTAATAATAATGCTCATTATGATATCTCTTTAAAAAGAAATTTCTATGAAAAGCTGTGTATAACAAAACCCCCAAGACGCGGTGGAGGATTTCGCGAGACTTAGGGGTTTGCAAACAAAGAACATGATTCCAGCCCTATTTTTTACACACAAATACTTAATTTATGTATAAAAATTAGAGCTGGATGAAAGTAAGATTTAGCCAAAACCGGGTTATTAAGAGAGTGTATTAATATTCAATTTAAAAAAATAGAATTGAGAATATATATATCACCCATCTCTTATTTGACCAAAACTCCTTTTCAATCTAGATTTTAAAAAACAAATTGTCGAATATAATTTCAAAATATCGACGTCTGAATATATATTATGTCTTTTATAAAATAAGTAAAGGACAAACTGTGGATAGCTTAAATACTAAGAGACTTTATGCCTCGCTCTGATATTTTTTATTTCTATTTTCTCCAAAACATCCTTTTTTTCCAAGCCTTTTTTAGATAATACATCCAAATCTTGGAAAGACATTGCCCCCAACTCTTTTGTCCTTTTTATTAAGTAATCTTCTTTATTCAGTAAAGGGTCATCCAAGACTTCGTTTAGAAGAATGTTTAGTATATAACCAACAATTGGTCCCGGCCTTGTTTGCAGTACATTCATGATTGTTTTTCCATCTACCTTTAGCATGGAAACAGATATGGGGTCTCGCATGGCCTCCTCTATCATGGATTTATATTTACGTAATCTGTAAGGACTTTCCTTTGGTCTTCCTGTGCCTATACGATCACACATTCTGACATTTACTAGATCCCATACATTTTCTTTTCCGACGTTTACGATCATCCTTCTAACCGCAGAAAGAGTTATCTGTTCAGTATCTGAGAAAAACATATGCCATCTAACCAAGTTAGAAACCTTTTTTATTGTTTCACGTGAAAATCTAAGATCTGTAAGTATCCTTTCAGTTACACGTGAACCTAAAACTTCATGACCATAAAAGGTGTATTTGTCTAATTCCTTATTGAATCTTCGGCTTTCTGGTTTAGATATATCATGAAATAAGGCCGCTAATCTTACTTCTAATGGATACTTTTTATCAGCCGAATGTTGCAGACTTTTTAGAAGATGTGTCCAAACATCATATATATGAACACCTTTTTGTTCTATCCCAATAGTTTTTTCTAATTGAGGGATTGTATATTCAAGCAAACCTAATTTTTTTAGTATAAGAAAACCGGCCATTGGTCTCTCAGACATAATAATTTTTGTCATCTCATCTCGTACTCTTTCTTTTGAAATCTCTTTTAATATGTATCCATTTTCGGTAATAGCTTTTTCTGTATCTGGATCAATAGGGAAGTCTAGTTCCACATGTAACCTTATGGCTCTAAGTATTCGTAAACCATCCTCAGAGAATCTTTCCTTTGGATTACCTACACATTTTATAGTTTTATGAGCCAAATCTGCCACTCCATAGAATGGATCTACCAAATCTCCTGTTTCTGGGTCATACGCTATAGCATTTATCGTGAAATCACGCCTTTTTAGATCATCTAGTATGTTTTTACTAAATTGCACTTTGTCTGGCCTCCTATGGTCTGAATAAGAGTTTTCAAGCCTATATGGAGTTATTTCTATTATTTTGAGATCTTCATCAACTTCTTCCTCGTTTACTATAGCTACAGTACCAAAACTGTTCTCATAAACAGTTTTTTTAAATAAAGGCATTATTTCTTCTGGTATAGCGCTAGTAGTTATATCCCAATCTTTTGGCTTTCTATTCATAAACAAATCTCTCACACATCCACCAACTAGATATGCTTCAAAACCGGCCTTTTTGAGTACGCTGGTTACATGAGAAACATTTTCAGGTATATTAAACTTTTCTATTTTTGTTTTGAGCATAAAGTACCGTACTTAATGCGCTCCCGGCAGGACTCGAACCCACAATAACGCGTCCGAAGCGCGTCGTGATATCCATTTCACCACGGGAGCTTTAAGGAAATAATACCACAATGTTGCGCCTTTAGTAGGAATCGGACCTACATCTATCCCTTAGGACGGGATTGTTCTATCCATTGAACTATAAAGGCGTTAGTCGTAATTGAGCGAATATTCACTGTATCACAACTATTTCGTTTGTGCGGTCAGGGGGAATCGGACCCCCACCTCGTCCTTGGCAAGGACGCGTCCTACCACTAAACTATGACCGCATTTTTACACATTATAAATTTAACATAATAAATTCAATAAACAAATTTAAATATAATTTTGTTATATAATTTCCTTTAGAAATATGTTAGAATAAAAATATTGTCTAATTTGCTTTATTTTGCAATGAAATATGAGAAAACTGGGGATAACTCTGTGGAATGTGTGTAAAAGTCAAAGACAAAATGGCTAAACATAACGAAATTGGGGAGAAGGGAGAAGGGGTGGCCGCAAGATATCTTGAAAAGAAAAGATATATTGTTGTCAATAGGAATTATAGAAGAAAGTGGGGTGAATTGGACATAATAGCTCAAAAAGACGGAATTTTACATTTTGTAGAAGTGAAAACTGTAAGTAGGGTAAGTTGGGGAGGACGATTTGAGCAAGAAGTAAATAACTATAGACCAGAAGACAACATGCACCCGTGGAAACTTAAAAGACTTTCCAGAGCCATCCAGACCTACTTATTGGAAAATAAAAGCGAAGCAGAATGGCAATTTGATCTTATTTGTGTCTTTTTGGATATGGAAAAGCGAGTAGCCAAAGTAAAATTTATAGAAAATCTGATTTTGTGATAAGCTTCAAATGCTAAAGAGCAGAAGCGGGCTTGCCCGCCGAAGCTTCAGCGAAGGCGGGGCGTAGTATAGTGGCAGTATATATGGTTTGGGACCATAAGGCCCGAGTTCGATTCTCGGCGCCCCGAAAGGAGTTTTAAGCGGGCTTGCCCGCCGAAGCCTTGGCGAAGGCGGGCTGTAGTATAGTGGTAGTATTTGCCCATGGGGTGGGTAAGATCCGGGTTCGATTCCCGGCAGCCCGAACGAAGTGAGAATACAAAAGTCTGAAAGACTTTTAGAGAATTGAAAACATGTTAGAATAATATCCATGAGAAATTTTGTGACAAAAATAAGTATGCCCTTTGCTCGTTTTTCTTTATTTATTATTTACGCCGGTTTTGGATTGTTGAAGATCATTGGGGAGAGCCCAGCAAATGAGATCGTTAAGGCTTTGTTTGAAAAGACCATAGCTTCTCGTCTCACTTTTTTGAGCTTCGATCAATTCTTTTTAGCTTTCGGCATTTTTGAAATACTGATAGGCATTCTCTTCTTGATCAAATTTGATCGCACAGCCTTTTTACTACTTATCGTGCACTTGTGTACTACCGCTCTGCCACTTTTTATGATTGGCGAATTAGTTTGGGCCAAAAATTGGATCCCGACTTTGGAAGGCCAGTATATTATCAAAAATCTTGCTCTGCTTAGTCTGGGGTTCTTCGTTTACTCTAGAGACTGATGTTTAAAAAAGTTACAGAGAATTTTGTATGTGAGCATTGTGGTAGAGAGGTGGTGGGCAACGGCTACACTAACCATTGTTCTAAATGCCTCTGGAGCAAACATGTAGATGTTGATCCAGGTGATCGCCTAGAGACCTGCCAAGGGCTTATGGAGCCTATCTCAGCCGAAGAGAGTGGGGGAGAGTGGTCGCTGATTCATCAATGCCAAAAATGCGGCTTTGTGCGCAAAAATAAAATTTCCAAAGAAGATAATTTTAGAGAAGTGATCAAAGTTTCTCGAAAGTAGTTTTATGTTAATATTGGTTTTATTGCGGGTATAGTTTAGTGGTAAAATGCGAGTTTTCCAAACTTGAGTCGGGGTTTCGATTACCCCTACCCGCACCACTTCGTTCCTTGTTGCACAGGAGCTACGCGGTGCAAGCACATCGGAAAACATTTATAATCAGATAATTATGAAAATAAAAAATATAAAAGGCAGAGAGATACTAGACTCAAGGGGTAATCCTACTGTGGAAGTAGATGTGATATTGGAGAGTGGGGTTATGGGTAGGGCGGCTGTGCCGTCGGGCGCTTCCACCGGTAGTCATGAAGCTCATGAACTTAGGGATGGAGACGCGAATAGGTATAAGGGTAAAGGAGTTTTGAGGGCAATAGATAATGTAAATACTGAAATAGCATGTAGTTTGATAGGTCTTAATTCTTTAGATCAAAGACATATAGATAATTTGCTCGTAAATCTCGATGGAACAAAAAATAAATCGCGATTGGGGGCGAATGCCATCCTTGGCGTCTCTCTTGCTTGTGCCAAAGCGTCTGCTTTGGAAAGCAATGTAAATTTATTTGAATACATAAATAATCTTTCTTCTGAAAAAAGAACTTTCTCTATGCCGATGCCTCTTTGTAATGTAATAAACGGAGGTCAACATGCATCTGGCTCCACTGATATACAAGAATTTATGATCGTGCCGATTGGAGGAAAACAATTTAAAGAAGCTCTGAGGATGAACACGGAAGTGTTTCATTCGCTCAAAAATATTCTTAAAGATAAAGGCTATGGTACAACCGTGGGGGATGAAGGAGGTTATGCTCCAGCTGTAAAGAATGGTAATAAAGAAGCTCTCTCTCTGATTAGAGAGGCCGTAGAAGCTACTCAATATGATTTTGGCAAAGATATAGCCGTCGCTTTGGATGTGGCTGCAACCGAATTATACAAAGACGGTAGATATTCATTACTTACAGAAAACAGATCTCTAGATTCAAATGAGATGATAGCTTTTTATCAAGATTTACAAAAAGATTACCCCCTCGTTTCTATAGAAGATGGGCTCGCAGAGGACGATTGGAGTGGTTGGAAATCTCTTACGGAAAAAATGGGTGATCGGACACAGCTTGTAGGAGATGATTTGCTTGTTACGAATGTAGAATTTTTGAAAAAAGCTATACAAGAAAAAGCTTCCAACAGTATTTTGATAAAAGTGAATCAAATCGGTACACTGTCTGAAACCATAGAAGCTGTAGATTTGGCTCATAAATCTGGGTTTAGAGCTATCATATCGCATCGTTCTGGAGAGACAGAAGATACTACTATAAGCCATCTGGCTGTGGGCTTAGGTACTGGCCAAATAAAAACTGGTTCTATGAGTCGTACTGATAGACTAGCTAAATACAACGAGCTTTTGAGAATAGAAGAGATGCTCGGTGAAAAAGCAGAATTTGCAAATAATATAATCTGAAATGGCCAAACTCGTACTGGTAAGACATGGTAAATCTGAATGGAATGCTCTAGGTAAGTGGACCGGTAAAACCGACGTTGATCTGGCTTTAGAGGGGATAGAAGAAGCTCAAAAAGCAGGAATCGCTATACAAGATATAGAAATACACTCGGCCTATACTTCTAGTTTGAAGAGAGCTAAAGATACTTTGAAACATCTCAAATCTACTCTGGAGAAAAATGATTTCAATGATACACATCACGAAGCTTTAGACGAAAGAGATTATGGTGTGTATACTGGAAAAAATAAGTGGCAAGTAAAAGAAGAAGTGGGGGAAGAAGAGTTTCAGAAGATACGACGTGGTTGGGATACTCATATTCCCGAAGGAGAAACATTGAAAGATGTGTATGAACGAGTGATGCCGTATTTTAAAGAAACTATCCTGCAAGAATTGATAAATGGTAAAAATGTTCTTGTCGTATCTCACGGTAATACACTAAGGGCTATTATAAAAGATATAGAAGGTTTAGATGAAAATCAGATTTGTGAAATGGAAGTCGGTACCGGTGAAGTGCATTGTTACGATATAGATGATAGAGGCAGTTTCTTGGGGAAAGAAATAAGGGTGGGGGAGGGTGACCCTCCACGGCCTTGAAAATATTGCGGAAAATTTGCATAAGAGTAGAATCTAATAATGGATAAGTTTTTGGTATTATTTATGATTGCTCTGGTATTTATAATAGGTCTTTTGCTTTATATTTATAATCCAGAATCTGAAGAATATATAATAGATGGTAACTCCCCAAACTCTACTTCCCCAAATATTTAAGCTCTCTTCTTTCCAAAAAAAAGTTTTGGAAAGAATGGGTCTAAAAACCTCTTATGATTTATTGCGCTATTTTCCTAGTAGATACGGCTCTTTGAGCCCTACGAAATCTATCGTGCTGTTAAATGTGGGAGAAGAGGTTGTTCTGTTCGGTAAATTAAAAAATGTAGAAACAAAGAAAACTTTTCGCTCCAAGATGC
>JBBTQZ010000015.1:0-11301 GCA_038065435.1 Patescibacteria group bacterium
CCGACTTATGGTGTTGTTTCTAGGTATGGGCTTATGGCGATGGGTTCGTCTTTGGATTGTATAGGGCCGATTGCTAAAACAGTTGGTGATACAGAGATTATTTTTGATAATATAAAAGGGAAGGATAAGATGGATAGTACTTCAATAACTCCCCCAACCCCTCTTACATTAAGAGGGGAGCCAAACAAAAAAATAGGGGTGCCGTACCATATTCTAGATCAAGGGGGCATTAGTCCAGAAGTAAAAAAGAATTTTGAAGAATCTATAAAAAAGATGCAGGATTTGGGATACGAGATTCAAGATATCAAGTTGGAAAATATAGATAAGTCGCTCGCTGTTTACTATATCATCATGCCGGCAGAAGTTTCTTCCAATATGGCAAGGTTTGATGGTGTGAAGTATGGATTGCGAGAAGAAGGAGCAAATTTGTTGGAAGTTTATAAAAATACGCGAGGATTAGGGTTTGGCAAGGAAGTTCGGAGAAGGATAATCCTTGGTACTTATGTATTGTCTTCTGGTTATTACGATGCTTATTATGCTAAAGCTATGTCTGCTCGGGAAGTTTTGAGAGATGAATTCAAGAAAGCGTTTGAACAAGTAGATGCTATATTGACACCTACTACCCCAGCACCAGCTTGGAAAATAGGAGAAAAGTCTAACCCTTTAGAGGCGTATCTTGCAGATATTTTTACAGTAACGGCAAATATTGTTGGAGTGCCAGCTATTTCTTTACCCTCCGGTTTTACTCCAAATAATTTACCATTAGGTGTACAATTAATGGCACCTCATATGAGGGAAGATATTTTGTTTAAAATAGGCAAATCATTTTTAAAGGAAAATTCGTAATTATTCGCTATCTTATTCGTTACTTCGTATTTATGGCAGAAGAAAAAAAGGGAGATAAAAAGGGGGGCGCTAAGCCAGAGAGTAAACCTACTATAGGGGGTTTTGATATGGCAGAATCTCTCATCATTCTTTTTATTATAACAGGCTTATTCTCTACTCTGGTACCTTCTATTTGGCGTTTTTTTGGCTCGGGTGAGATAACTTTCTTTGGTTACAGCCTTTCAAACATAACTTCTTTTTTCTCTCGTAATGCCTTCATTTTTAAATTTATAGGATTATTCATTGCCGGGCTTGGTGCTGTGGCTACTATTATTTTCAACAAAAAAGCCGATAGTATATGGGCTATAGAAAAAAAGCGCCTTTCTCCGATAGAAATAAGTTCATCAGAAAGTGGTGAGATCCCTACTCACAATCCGACTTTGGGAAAGTGGCAAGCTATTGTGGAGAAAAGCGAATCTGCCGACGAAGGGGCTTGGCGCTTAGCTATCATTGAGGCAGATATTATGTTGGATGATTTACTCCAAACACTCAACTTGCCGGGAGAAACAATGGGGGAGAAGTTGAAAGCGGTAGAAAAAAGTGATTTTAATACTATAGAATACGCTTGGGAGGCTCATAAAGCGCGTAACATGATTGCCCACCAAGGCTCTGACTTTCTTCTAAACCAACGCGAAGTCCGCCGGATAATCTCTCTCTACGAAGCCGTCTTCAAAGAATTTCATTTGATTTAAAAACAAGAAAAACAAAGGCGACCCTTGGACTACTGCACCAAAGGTCACCTTTGTTTTACATAGTATTAATTTTTCGTGGTTGCGGAGTCTGGACTCGCACCAGAATCTTCAGGTTATGAGCCTGACGAATTACTTTACTCTACCCCGCAATATATCCTCAAAATTAAGGATTGGTCAGAATATTATCATAAATTTTAAAAAATTGCGAATAAACATGAAAAATGATAAATTTTATAAATTGTCGGCGTAGCTCAGTTGGTTAGAGCGTGGGACTCATAAGCCCAAGGTCGGTGGTTCGATCCCACCCGCCGACACACTTCTATAAGCTCAGTGCAGACAATAATTGGCGAAATTACTAAAAATCTGTTAAATTTCTAAAACACGCATGCGGGCGTGGTGTAGCCTGGTTAACACATCCCCCTGTCACGGGGAAGATCGCCGGTTCAAATCCGGTCGCCCGCGCAAATAACCGTAGATCGGTTCAAGATACGCATCTTGTTGTACGGTATGCATTTTGCTAAACTTCAATTATGAAAACATTAAAGTGTGATTTGTGTGATGTGACAGCAGAAGGCGAGACATTTGAAGCTTGGATGCAGGCACTCATGCCTCATTATATGCAAGTTCATGCCGATGTGATGAAGAGTAAGGCTGATCTTTCCGACGAGGAGCAGAAAGCAGAACAACAGAAGTGGATGGTTGAAAATAAAGCAAGATTCAAAACTGCTTAAAATGGTTATGTTAGATAAGGAATAAAAATAAAATCCTGATTTTTCCGTATCCTAGTTCCAATATCGTCTACTCCACAACTTTAGTATATTTTTGGTTTTGTCTGGTTTATAATTGTATGTAAATCGGAGATCTATTGCACAGATCTCCTCTAATGATTAAGCAGGTCGAATTAGTAGAATTTATAAATTAGATTTAAATAATATGAATAAAGCAATTTGGATATTAAGGATCGGTGTGGCGGGGGAGTTCTTGGGTCATGGCATCTTTGCACTGCAAGGTAAAGAAGGCTGGTTCAAATATTTTACTGGTTTTGGTATTACTGATCCTGCGACTATCACCAGCATTCTTTTTGCTGTTGGTCTGATGGATGTGTTGTTTGCTCTTATAGTATTGTTCAAACCCTTAAAGCCAATTCTCCTTTGGATGGCTTTTTGGGGACTTTGGACAGCGCTTGTCAGATGGCCTTTTGGTCCAGACCCTGTTTGGGACTTTGTGGAAAGATTTGCCAACTGGGCCGCACCACTTTCTCTATACTATATCCTCAAAAGCAGAGGTGAGTAGAAACTTTTTGTGTTAGATTGTCTGTATGAAAAAGACGCTAGCTTTTGTTTTGATGTTCTCTTCTCTCTGGTATCTTGGCTACACTTTGTATCAATATTCACTTGGTAGCTGTGCTAAACCGCTTGAATACTCCATTGGTCGCTTCGATAATAATTTTGGTATATCTCAAGAATATTTTGCAAAGCGTATTGTAGAGGCAGAAAAAGTCTGGGAAAAAGCTTTGAATAAAGAACTTTTTATATATAAAGAAGGCGCTGATTTTACTATAAATCTTATTTATGATGAAAGGCAGATGAATACTGAAAAGAAACGTCGTATAGAATTCGGTCTTTCGGGAGCCGAGGAAACACTTGAAAGACTGGACAGAGAATTTGCAATTCTTAAGAATACTTACGAAATACGCTCCAAAAAGTATGAAGACTCAGTTAGTTCGTTAGAGCAACTTAGCTCCGTGTACAATAAGGAGGTAGAGTTTTGGAACAAGCGAGATGGTGCGCCTGAGAAAGAATATGCAGAGCTTTCCAATATGTTAGAAACAATAAACTCTCAAACGATTACCTTAAATGCAGAAGCTGAATCTTTAAACAATATGGCCATAGAGCTCAATAAAGTTTTGGAAATACGCAACGGTGCTGCAAGTAGCTACAACGAAATAGCTAAGCAATATAACCAAAAATACGGCCATGGTCTGGAGTTCAACCAAGCCGAATATACGAGTGGAGCCATCAATCTTTATCAGTTTGTGGGTGAAAAAGATATGGAGCTTGCTCTTTCTCATGAATTTGGTCATAGTCTTGGTATGGGACATACTGAAAATTCAAGTTCCATAATGTATTATCTTACAGAAGGGGAGAGTAAAGGCACTCTTTCTTCTTCTCCAACAAAAGAAGATTTGGATGAATTACAAAGAGTTTGTAATAAAAAGTGAATCTCGTAGTAGAAAATGGTATAGAAAATTTTTTATGAAAAAAGAAAAAATAATAGAAATCATTTGGTTTGTGGTGATAGTTGCTCTATTTATCATCTCTATAAAAATGATTCGGAGTGGTGAACTAGAGTCAATAGTAAAAAGTTTTGGTTTGTGGGGTCCACTTGTCATTATTTTATTGAAGATAACCACTTTGGTCGTCGCTCCGCTTGGTGGTACGCCTCTCTACATTATTTCCGGCGCTCTTTTTGGTACTACGAAAGGTCTCCTCGTCTGTCTTTCGGGAGATATTTTGGGTTCTTCGCTTTGTTTTTGGTTGAGCCGAAAATATGGTGCTAGGATTTTGAATTTTTTTGCTGGATCACAAAATGTGGATAAAGTTTTGCGCACTGTGAATATCATCAGTACCACTCGATCATTTGTAAAAGCGAGAATTGGTTTTATAAGTATGCCAGAATTACTTTCTTATGCTGCAGGTCTTAGCCGAATAAACTTTTGGATTTTTAGTATCATAAACACTCTATTTTACTTAGTAGCCGATATAATTTTAGTTTTTCTTGGATCGCGTTTGGCTGAATTTTCTGCAAAATATTTTTTGGTTTTTCCAGTTATTATTTTTCTAATCGTATTTTCTGGTTTTGTTTTGCTATACAAAGATTATCAAAAAGCAGAAGGAATGTGATAATATCTCTTCCATGCCGGGGTAGTTCAGTGGCAGAACGCGTTCTTGGTAAGAACGAGGTCATGGGTCCGATTCCCATCTCCGGCTCATGTTAAATACAAATTACACCGCACTTTAAAGATACAATGGTCATCTTTGTACCTAATTGCCGGAGTAGCTTAGTGGTAAAGCAATGCTTTCGTAAAGCAGGGATCGTGAGTTCAACTCTCACCTCCGGCTCCATATCTGCAGCATATCTGCAGGGTCACCCTGCGCATGTTTGGATTTGTGGTATAAATATGAGATGGAAAAGAGTGAAATACAAAATAAAATAAAAGAACTAGAGGCGCAGATGGCGAACCCTCGGTTTTGGGAAGATAAGGTAAGAGCCCAAGTCATTATAAAAGAAGTGCAAAGACTGAAAGATGAGTTAGAGGGGGTGGGTAAATACGACAAGGGAGACGCTGTTATGACCATTTTTTCTGGAGCTGGGGGAGACGATGCCGAAGACTTTAGCGCCATACTGCTCAAAATGTATCTCAAATATTTTGAACATAGTAATTTTGGTTATAAATTTTTACATGAGAATCAAAACGATCATGGAGGGTATAGAAATGTGACGATAGAAATCGTCGGTAAAGGTGCGTACGGGATCCTAAAGAACGAATCTGGCGTGCATAGGCTTGTGCGGATCTCACCCTTTAATGCAAATCAGAAAAGGCACACCAGCTTTAGTATGGTGGAAGTGATTCCAAAGTTTGCTAAACAAGATGAAAATGAAATAGAAATAGAAGGGGATGATTTAAAGATAGAATTTTCCCGCTCTTCTGGTCCGGGCGGCCAAAATGTCAATAAGCGCGAGACGGCGGTGCGAATTGTTCACTTACCCACCAATCTTTCGGCTCAATCAGACGGTGAAAGGACGCAGGAAGCTAATAAAGAAAAAGCTCTCGCTATTCTTAAGGCCAAAATTTTCAAGGCACTAGAAGAAGAGAGAATAAGCAAAGAGAAGGGTATGTACATAAGCAAAACTACTAGCGTAGAATGGGGCAATCAGATCCGCTCATATGTATTGCACCCTTATAAAATGGTCAAAGATCACCGCACTCTTGTAGAAACAAGCGATGTAGAAGGGGTGCTGGAACAAGGCAAAATAGAGATTTTTTTGGAAGCAGAAAAGAATCTTTAACTTTTAAAATCTCCCTTGTTGTAAGAGAGGGTAAGGTGAGTTATTATATAAAGAATGATCACTTTTGATAAAGTCTCTAAGAAATATAATGACGAATATGAGGCACTCAAAGAAGTCTCGTTTGTTATAGGTCCCAATGAATTTGTCTCTATTGTGGGGCCTAGTGGAGCCGGTAAGACCACTCTGCTTAAGATGCTTCTTGCCGAAGACAAGCCGACGGGAGGGACGGTACTTCTCCAAGGTGTAAATATACACACTCTCTCTGATAGAGAGATTAATGACGTGCGCCGTAAGATAGGTTCTGTTTTCCAAGATTTTAGGCTTTTGCCTCAGAAAAATGTTTTTGAAAATATAGCCTTTGCTATGGAGGCGGCAGGTAAGAGCGACGAAGAAATAGATTCCGATGTGCCACATGTGCTTGAACTTGTGGATCTCGGGTCTAAGATTTGGAGTTTCCCACATGAGCTCTCTGGTGGCGAAAAACAAAGAGTCGCTATTGCTCGAGCTATAGTCAACCAACCTGATATAATAATAGCCGATGAACCTACTGGCAATCTGGATCCGGTCAACACTTACGATATTGTAGAAATTTTGAAGAGAATCAATGATTTGGGTACCACCGTAATACTTACCACTCACAATAAAGGAGTGATAGATTCTGTAGGCAAACGAGTCATCACTATGCAAGGAGGCAAAGTTATTAGGGATGATCCAACAGGTAAGTATATTTTATAAAATTTCACTAACGGGATGGAACAATCAGCATTTAAAACAAAATTAAAGAGAATTCTAAAATCCGGATTTTTTAGTTTCTGGCGAAGTGGTTTTGTGTCCGTAGCTTCTATGTTGGTGATGATAGTCACTCTCTCTGTCATAGCTGGTGTGGTGTTTACCGGAGCAATACTCGGAGCTACTTTGGAAGAATTGCGTAACAAGGTGGACGTCAACGTATATTTCCTGACTACTGCCGAAGAGACAGATATTCTCGGCCTTAAGAGCCGTATAGAAGCGATGCCAGAAGTAGCGAAAGTAGAATATGTAAGCAGAGAAAAGGCCTTGGAAGCTTTCAAAGAAAGGCATGAGAGCGACGCGATCACTTTGCAAGCTCTAGAAGAATTGGGCGACAATCCGCTTGGAGCCGCTCTCAATATAAAAGCTAAAGAACCTTCGCAATACGAATCTCTGGCCAATTTTTTGAATGAAGAAAATATTCTTTCAAACCAAGGTAGTAGAATAATAGATAAAATAAATTATTTTGAAAATAAGGTAGCCATAGAAAAACTAGATCGCATCATCGATTCTGCGGATAGGCTGGGGTTTGGTCTTTCTCTTGCTTTGGTTGTTATATCTATCATCATCACTTTGAATACCATTAGACTTGCTATCTATATATCGCGCGAGGAGATCAGTGTCATGCAGCTAGTCGGTGCTTCTAAGAATTATATCAAAGGGCCGTTCGTTATAACTGGTTTTTTGGTTGGCCTTAGCTCTAGCCTGATCACTTTGATTTTGCTCTTTCCGGTACTTTATTGGATAGGCGGGCTAACAGAAAATTTCTTCATAGGTTTGAACGTTTTTGATTATTATATTCAAAATTTTATACAAATTTTCCTTATTATTATTGCTTCAGGGACTGCTATAGGTGCCTTCTCTAGCCTTCTTGCAGTCCGTAAGTATTTGAAGTTATAATGGGTGGGTAAAATTAGCGGTACTAGAGAATTAATGAAGCAAAAAAGACAGCATAAATACATATTTGTCATTGGGGGTGTCATGTCTGGAGTGGGTAAAGGCATCACCAGCGCTTCTATCGGTACCATACTACAATCCAAAGGCTTCAAAGTCTCTTGTGTAAAGGCTGACCCATATCTCAATGTGGATGCCGGTACTATGAACCCGACCGAACATGGCGAGGTTTTTGTATTGGATTCCGGTCTTGAGACAGACCAAGATATGGGCAATTATGAAAGATTTTTGAATAGTTCGGTGCCAAGCGAAAACTATATGACCAATGGCATGATATTCAAACACGTCATTGATAAGGAGCGTGCCTTGGGCTACAAAGGTAAATGCGTAGAACCAGTTTTCCATATTACCGAAGAGATACTGCGTCGCATCAAAAAATCCATAGAGAAAACCAATTCAGAAATAACTATATTTGAAATAGGGGGTACGGTGGGGGAGTTTCAGAACGCTATCTTTATAGAGGCGGCGAGAATGATGAAGATTGCTCACCCTAAGGATGTACTTTTTGTGCTAGTGAGCTATTTCCCTATTCCAAATAAAATAGGGGAGATGAAGACCAAGCCGACCCAAAACGCTGTGCGCCAACTCTCTTCTTATGGTGTAAATGCCGATATGATCATTGCTCGAAGTGAGGTGGCTCTGGACAGAAAACGCAAAGAAAAGGTGGCACTCGCTTCTGGTATTGTGGCCGAAAACGTCATTTCTGCTCCGGATATAGACTCCATATACGAAGTGCCTATCAACTTTGAAAATGACGGGCTTTCCGACAGGATACTAAATCATTTTGGTATGCAGCCAAGACAGAAAGATCTTAAAGAGTGGCGCAGGTTTGTACAAAAAATAAAAAGCTCAAAAAAAGAATTGAAGATAGCCATAGTTGGTAAGTACTTTGATACGGGGGACTTCGTTTTGAGCGATGCCTACATATCTGTCATAGAATCACTCAAAATATCCAGCTATGACCAGAATAGCAAGCCGGTCATAGAATGGCTCAATGCCAAAGAATACGAAAAAAATAAAAATAAACTCCGCGAGCTCCTAAAGTTCCACGCTGTTTTGGTGCCCGGCGGCTTCGGCGAGAGTGGAGTAGAGGGCAAAATATCGGCTATCCGTTTTTGTCGCGAGAACAAAATTCCTTATTTTGGTCTTTGCTATGGCATGCAACTTGCGGTCGTAGAATATGCGAGAAATGTACTCGGGCTCAAAGATGCGCATACTACAGAAATAAAGTTAGAGACCAAACATCCGATTATAGACATACTTCCAGAGCAAAAGAAAAATATCTCTGAAGGCAAGATGGGAGGTACTATGAGGCTCGGCTCATACCCCGCTCTTCTGAAGAAAGGTACGATAGCTCGCGAAGCTTACAAGGCAGAGGTGGTGCGGGAGAGACACCGCCACCGCTATGAAGTCAACCCAGAATATATAGGAGTTTTGGAAAAAAATGGTCTAGTGTTTTCTGGTATTTCGCCAGACGCTAGACTTATGGAAATAATGGAGCTTCCTAAAGATAAACACCCTTTCTTTCTTGGTACTCAATTCCACCCCGAATTCCTCTCACGCCCTCTTCATCCGCATCCACTCTTCTCCGCTTTTATAAAGGCTGCCATAGCTTACTCTGCACGTAAGAAACCATCCTATAACTAATTCTCCAGTTGGTCATAAAAAGTTGCCAAAAACATTTTTTTAGTTAGTATTACCCACATTCGGTCAACTGATCAAAATCCAACTTCAGGAGCACCTACTCTTTTGTTGTATAGTTGCCGATGTACCCTCCAGCAGGGCAAGTAGGTACGGGCGCTCCCAGCGAGCGCCCTTTATTTTTTTTAATTTACCTTAAGTCTAAAATTTGGTATCTTTACAGTTATTGCGAGGTCATCTAGTGGTAGGATATCTGACTCTGAATCAGGTCACCTTGGTTCGAATCCAAGCCTCGCAGCACTATATAATTTATGAATAAAAAAATTATTTTAGCTGGAGGATGTTTTTGGGGGTTGGAAGATCTCTTGCGTTCTCAAATGGGAGTATTGGATACAGTGGTTGGATATACTGGCGGCACAAACGAAAGTCCAACATACGAAAACCACCCTGGACATGCCGAAGCGGTGGAAATAACTTATGATCCAAACATAACTAACTATAAAAAATTATTGGATTTCTTTTTTCAGATACACAACCCTACCACTCTGAATCAGCAAGGCAACGATAAAGGATCTTCGTATCGTAGCGCAATCTTTTATAATGACGAAGAAGAGAAACAAATCGCCGAAGAAATGATAGATATTGTAAACAAATCTAAACGTTGGCCTAATCCAGCAGTGACTACACTTGAACCTTTTGTAAAATTCTGGCCAGCCGAAGAATATCATCAAGATTATCTTATAAAAAACCCCGGAGGTTACACTTGCCATGCTATTTATTTCGATAGTTATCTAAAATAAATTAAATACATGCTTACATACAATCAGGTTCTAAATTTTTCTAAAAATGGCAACAATGTTCCTCCACGTAGGGTTGAAAAAACTGATGAAGAGTGGAAAAAGGTTTTAACCAAGGAACAATTTGAGGTCACCCGCCAAAAAAGCACAGAGCTAAAGATGTCCTCCAATCTCTGTACGCTTTATGAGGCGGGCATATATGCTTGTGTCTGTTGCGATACGGAACTTTTTGACAACAATACCAAATACGACAGTCAGTCCGGATGGCCTTCTTTTACCGAACCAATTAGGGATAATGTGGTCTCTTATCATGAGGATGGTAGCCACGGCATGAGTAGGGTAGAAGTGGTCTGCAGTGTCTGTGAGGCTCATTTGGGGCATGTATTTCCTGATGGCCCCATGCCTCTCGGTTTGCGTTTTTGCATCAACGGGGTTAGTCTAAAAAAGAAATAAAAACAATGAAATACAAAGTTATACTTTTTTATAAATTTACAGAAATAGAAAGTCCGGAGAGGCTTATGAAAGAACAGAGAAAGCTTTGTGAGAGTTTGGGGTTAAAGGGTAGGATGTTTATAGCGAAAGAGGGTATAAACGCTACTTTTGAAGGTGCGGAAGAGAATATAGAAAAATACAAGAACACCTTAGCTGAAGATGGGCGTTTTGAGGACATTGTTTTCAAAGAAAGTGTTGGTACGGGTAAGGCTTTTAGCAGATTACAAGTAACCGCTAAAAAGGAAGTAGTTACTTTGGGGGTGGGAGAGTTTGATATAAAAGGAGAAACAGCACCAGAGATTAGAGCAGAAGAGTTGGAAGAGATGTATAAAAATAATGAAGATTTTGTGGTACTAGATTTGCGCAACGATTTTGAGGTAGAGGTGGGGTATTTCGATAAGACTTATAATCCAAATCTCAAAAATTTTAGAGATCTACCCCAGAATGTAGAAAAACTTTCTTCTCTGAAAGCAAGAAAGGTGGTAGCTGTATGCACTGGCGGTATCCGTTGCGCAAAGGCCACCTGTCTCTTAAAAAAAGAAGGGTTCAACAATCTCTACCAACTCAAGGATGGCATACATACATATATAGAAAAATATCCGAACAGCCATTTCAAGGGGGCACTGTTTGTTTTTGATAATAGGATGATCGTGAGAGTGGGGGAGAATAATAATAGTGAGGTGGTAGGCAAGTGTTTCTCTTGTAACAAAGAGTGTGAAAAGTTTTGGAGCGACGATAGTCTCCGTCCATCTCGCAAAGTGATATGTTGTCAGGATTGTGTAGGCTCCTATGCCAATCTCCGTGCCTGCTAATTTCTAGTTTTTTTATAAGTTATAATTGCAGTATGGTGAGAAAAATTATTTTTGTCTTTATTCTGTTGGTAGTTTTGGTTGTTATATTTTTGTATTCAGAAAAGAATACAAAAATTATTTTTGTGGGCGATATGTTTTTTGATCGCTATATAAGACAGGTGATGGACA
>JBBTQZ010000016.1:0-7635 GCA_038065435.1 Patescibacteria group bacterium
TCGCAATATGCTACAATAGCTCAAGATCACTTCGGAAAGGAGGTGAGGAACATGACAGAAGAACGCAAAGGACAAATTGCCCTCTTGTATATGAAGCAACAACTTCGTCAGAATGGAATCAAGCTGCGCCCCGGTATTAATCGGGAGCTGGCTAACCAAGCAAAGACTTGGGGAATCACTTACGAAGAAGCTGTAGAGTTTGTCACAGAAATGTACCGTGAACTCTTCAATGCTCAAATTGCTTCTCTTGCCAAGCCGCCGGCTCCTGAGTCTGTGGCGAAAAGCAAGGACAACTTTGAGTACGATTAGTGCTCATTTACTTGCAGACGATAAGGTAAAGTCCTTCGGGACTTTCTAAAAGGATAATTCTGACCCTCCCGTAGTTTGGGACTAAGTCAGAGAATAAGAACCTAACCTCTCGTTTTGCAAAAAGCCCCTAGGAAACTGGGGGCTTTTTTATATTACTTTTTAGAAATATAAACAAAAATAGTAAATTATATTAAATCCAACGATCGCCAAATCCAGTGTAATTTTGTTTCTTTTAGAACTAAAAAAGAAGGTCAAATTTAACAATCTTTTCAATAAAAAGCAATTGACAGAATGGTAAAAATTTGCTAGTCTATAAGTGAGGTTCTTTGGGAATATTGATAAGAAAAGTTCATAAGGAAAGCCTCCGGACAGTGGACCTGCAAGTATGGCGGGGACAATGTCCGGAGGGAGGAGAGTCTTTAGCTCTCGCTGTGGTCCGTCGGTCCATGGCTATAATCCCCCTTCGTATTTTAATCATATGATACGAAGAATATTGGGGCTTGGGCTAGCGATTCTGCTCCTCAAGTTCCTTATGAAAAGTGTGTTCGTGGCTGGTGAAAATGCATTTATCACCTTGCTCAATACTGCCGGTGTGCTCTTCAGTAACATGGGCAATATAGGAACAGGGGTGAACGTAGATCATCTTGTTCCGCGATAACACTAAAACCCCGAGAAGGCATCTTCTCGGGTTTTGCGTCATGTGGATAAAAACATATTGAATTGGTTATTTTTTTAAAAATAGTGAATAATAAGGGCAAACAATAAAACTAGGGGTAATGCAGGAAGAAAAACAAAAATTTCAAATATCAAAAACCCTCTTCGGTACGCTAATATTTATAATAGTGGCTCTTTCCGCGTTGGTGAGTTTGCTTATTTTAGACAAGACCAATCTGGCGAAAACGAGCGACCGAAAGTTCAAGCAGTTTTACGACAGAATAGTTGATTCTGGTATAGGTTTTATAAACATTGATAAGTTTTTCTTGCCTATAAACGATAAGAAATTTGAAGATGAAGTAGAGGGTTACATAAAGCGAAAAGAAAGTTTTATAGAAATAGATCTAACGGCCATGGAAGTAACCCTATATAAAGAAGGCAAGCTATTCAAAAAGCTGCCCGTTCTCTCCAAAGGCAAAGAAGGTTCGTGGTGGGAGACTCCGACCGGCAATTACAAGATATTGACCAAAGAATCCAATCATTTTTCTTCTATCGGCAGTGTGTGGATGCCTTGGAGCATGCAGTTCTATGGCAATTTCTTCATACACGGCTGGCCGTATTATGAGGATGGCACAGAAGTATCTAGCACATATTCTGGTGGTTGCGTGCGCCTCTCCACGCTGGACGCAAAAGAAGTTTATGATTTTGCCAAAGAAGATATGGCGCTACTCTTGAGAGACAAAGAAGATTCTTCCGAGTTTGCAAAAATAGAACAAAACGATCTTGGACTGCCGGTGCCACAGATTTCGGCCAATTCTTTTATTATTTCTAATCTGGCTTCGGGAGAAGTGCTTTTGGAAAAAAACGCCTCTAGCGTATTACCCATTTCTTCCGTGAGCAACATCATGGCAGGGGTGGTGGCGAGCGAGCTCGTCTATCTGGGCAGGCCCATAACAGTGAGTGAAAACATGCTTTCCAATAGTTTAAGCGCCTTCGAGCCCACTCTTGGCGAGCGATATATTGCTTTCGATCTACTCTATCCTCTTATGATGCAGTCTTCTGACGAAGCGGCTTCTCTTCTCGCCAGATTTATAGGTGAAAACCATTTTATATCCAATATGAATAAAAAGGCTACCTCTCTCTCCATGAAGGATACTGTATTTACAGATGTATCCGGCGAGCTTCCTTCCAACATATCTTCTGCTAAAGATTTGGAGAAATTGCTTCGTTACACTTATTTTAAACGCAAATTTATTTTGGACATTTCTAAAGGCCATCAAGATTATCGCTTTGAAGGTAGGAAACTAGACAATCTAGAAAATCTCAACCCTATTTTGTATGAAGCCAATCTTGTCGGTTTGAAAAGCGGCAAGACAGATACCGGCGGAGAAGCTATCGCTGGTGTTTGGGAATTTGAAAAGAATCAAGTAGAAGAGAATGGAGCTCAGAACAAGGCCCTAGTATCCATAGTTATCCTAGGTTCAAAAGATGGATCTTTAGACACCGAAGCCCTACTTGCTTGGATAGAGAAGAATTTTGATCTATAAACAAAAATACAAAAATATAAAACAAAATATATTCCTACACTTTATTTGTTTTAAGGAAAGCCAAAGCGCCCCAGAGTCCGCCGAGGTCACCCAATTCCCCCTTTTTTATCATTGGTAATTCAGGAAAGATTCTAAGAATTTCTCTCAGGTGTTTTTCTACTGAATCTAAAGGTATGGAAGGGTTGCCGACTATCATAGAGCCTCCGAGTACCACTACTTGGGGTGACCAATGCACCACTACATTGTTTATGCCGACCGCGAGTATTTTGGCTAGTTTTTCCCACACATCTGGATCGGTTATTTCCTTGGCTGGTTTATGCATTTCTTCTTCAAGCGCTCTGCCGGATATGAGGTTCTCCAAAGTTTTACCATTTTGAAAGTCTATTATCTGATGACCCGGTTCAAAACCGAGAGTTCTTTGATCTATTTTGCCATTTACTATTCTTGCTCCCCCGACACCAGTGGATACTGTTATATAAGCTACGATATCAGAGCCTTTACCCGCACCGAAAGTTGCTTCACCCAGAGCTACCAGCGCCGCATCATTTTCTATATATATGGGAGCTTGCAATCTTGCTTCTATGTCGTTTTTTAGGGGTTTACCTATCCAATCATTAAGATTTGGGCTACCAAGCAAGGTGCGTCTATTTTCGGTAAATGGTCCGGCTATACCGCCACAGATCATATCTATCTTTCTACCATTCGCGCATCTCTCCGATAGTTCTATAAGAAGTTGCAGACCTTCCGTATAAAGACTGGGAGTGGATACATTGTTAGGAGCCTCGAAATGTTCTCCATCTGGAGAAAAGGCCACTCGCATTTTTGTTCCCCCTATATCAAAGACTATAATGTTTTGCATATTTTTATTTTTAATAATTTTATCTTGTATATTTATGATACACCTTGCATTCCCGATTTATATTTGTCCACTTCGGGTTGATCGTAAGGATCCACACCAAGGAGTTTACCAAGCTCCAAGACGGACGCTATCATAAAAGCCATAAACTCCCCTATCTCTTTTTCACTAATCTCTAGCATACTATATTCATAAAAAGGCATGTCTCTTTTGCTGTACTCTCGTGTTGTGTTGGTATAAGCTTCGTCATTTATAGACCCACTCATCTCTTTTTGAGACTTTATAAATAAGGTAAAACGGCTTTTTGGTTTTTCTAGATACAATTCTAACATGGAGTGCAGATCTGTTGGTCCTATAGATATCGTGGGTGTAATGCTAGCCAAGCTTTCGGCCAAGAGTTGGCGACACCATTTACCCAAAGTCTCCAGTTCACTGTTAAATATAAATATATCCAATATTTCTAAGCCGGCTTCGTGACCCCTGTATACCTTTTTTGCAAACTCCAGAGCCCGATCTTTATTTGTACCTTCCTCGCCTCTATTTCCAGATTTGAATCCTTCTACATCGAGACCAGCTATTTCTAGTACCGCAGTATGAGCTATGCTGAAAGCACTAAACCTACCACCTACCCCATTTTCCCATTCCAAAATATCTATATTATTTTTCTCCGCTATATTTGAGAGAGGTGTCTCCTTGGTTGAGATGACGAGGCTTCTTTCGTTCACTTCTTCTGGAGAAAATTTGTTTTTTAGAATATCAAAAGTTTTGCGGAAGGCCTCGAGAGTTTCTCTGGTTTTGCCTGATTTACTTATTGCTATCAGGCTGAAGTCTTCTTTTTTTTGAATTTCATTTTTCAGTAAACTTTCTATTTCTTCATACTGTCTCTCGTCCGGCGACTCCAAGAAAAACACTTTCTTCTCGCAATTCTCTTTATACATAGTCATCGCTTCATACACCGCCTTACTCGCTAGGTTTGACCCGCCTATGCCGATGACCATTATATACTTAGCAGACTTAAATTTATCCAGTTCAACCATAAAGATATTATACTCCAATCCTGTCTTCACATCATCTCTATTGGGGGAGGGTGACCCTCCACAGGCAAAATAAAAAACACCCCGTCGAGTCGTCATCTGCCGGAGGAGTGGCGACGACGACTCGTATTGGGGTGCCTCACCACCTAGCGGGGGTCCCTTAGGGGTGAGAAGGTCAAACTTGAATGTTCTCTGGAACTTCGTCTGGTTCGTGTAGCAGGTTCTGCTCTTTCTGCTCTTCGCATCTGATACAAAATTCTGCTTCCGGGATTGCCCTGAGACGTGCTGGGGCGATCATCTCATCGCAATTTTGGCACTCACCATACTCACCAGACTCCAGTCTTGATCTGGCTTCTAGAATCGTTCTCATTATTCTAGTGAGACGATCTAGTCTAGAGATGTTGATAATGTTCTCCATGTTGTGACCGACTTGGTCGATCTCATCAGGTAGTCTTTCATACCTGACTCCGTTTTTGGCGGTCTTCATCTCTACCGCCACTGAAAGTTCTCTCGCTTTGAGAGAACCCAAAATGACCTCTTTTTCCTTCTTTTTCATGCCGTGCCTTTCCCTCGGGGGAGGTTTGGGTCCTTTCTTCTCTGTTCTATACTCTACTTTAATACTTTCATAAAAAAATGCAATACCTGTGGAGGGTCACCCTCCCCCGATCCACAGATCACAGGCAAATGAAAACGCCCTAGTTGGTTGCTAGGGCGGGCTCATTGAAGAAATTGTTCTCCTCTCCCCCTCTTATTATAATGCCTCTGGAGGGACGAGGTGGACGCGGTTTCCTTTTTTTTGCCGGTCGGGATTCCGGGCTAGATGCTCACTGAACCATGGCTGGGATGGTCATTGGTAAAGTGAACAGATTGTCAAAGTTGATCCGTGCATTTTGCTCGGGTTGTTTTTGCAACTCCGGCTGTACGCGGACGTTAGTGGCTGACAGGATAACACTGTCATTTGCAAGAGGAGGTCTTACAGGTCCTCCACCGTTTCCTTCCCAATATTTTGAACGCCTTGAACAAGCCACTTTACTTCCTTCTTTCTTTGATGTCACTCTCTGTCATACAGACCAAAGAGTGCAACACCAACCAAAGCACAAAGACCCCTGATCTGTTTGAAAGCATACTACTATATTTGAAATATGCAAGTCTTTGTGGATAACAAAATTGCTGGGGAGAACTCAAAACGCGAGTCCTCAGCCCAGCAATTTCCCAAACCTACGGAGGTTCTTTCTTTTTACGCCTAAATCTTCGGCGCAAAAAACCTTTTCTTCTGGTCCCCCGGATGGGGATCTTTCTGCAGAAGTGGTACATTCCGTTCTCCTTTCAATCTCTACAGCTAAAAGAAATATACTCCCACTCTACTCTTCCTGCAAGTCTAAAAAGTAGATTACTGATTTACTTTAGTTCTACAAACTCTATACCGTTCGGCGGTTGGAAGATGGTGAGGTTCGCATTCCATGGTTCGCAATGATAATCTATTTTATCGCTGAGGCCCACTATCTGGGCCTGCTCTGCCTGAGAGGCGTCGCGTTTGGCGCTCTTTACTACTTCTGATTTGTAGCCGATGTTTTGGAGCGAGGTCCAAGTGTAAGTCACCCCTTCGGCCACAATAAAGTGACTGGCGAAGAAAGCTCTGGTACCGGTATCCGAATCTCCGAAATTGGTTGCCTTCGGATCTATGTCTATATCAAAGTCGCCTCTAACCATGTTCTCGGTCAGGCGGATACTGCCGCTCACTTGGGCCAATTCGTCTGTTTTCCTAAAGCTACAATCATAAGGCTTGCCTACCCCCTGTATGTCTTCTATAGAATAATTACCCTCTATTATGCCGTCTTGGTTTATGAGTATGCCCTCACTCAGGTCTATTATTGACCCTCCGTTATTTTTGGAAAAGATAAAAAGAGCTCCCACGGCTAGAAGTATTAATATAATGATTGTAGCTCTCATAATTTTTGCTTATTATACCCTTTACTTTTTTTTGTGCCACTCCGCTACTCCAGCTCCCTTTATCTCGGTTTTTCCAGCTTTTCGTATTGATTTGTAGTTTTTTGCTGGGACAAATCGTAGATGTGGGTAGCGATCCAGCTTTTTTGCTATGTCATCCAGATCGTCTTCTTGCACGAGCCAGCTTGTTCCGAGGATTTTAAACACATCAAATGGTTTGGAGAAAGACCAGAGTGTTTTCTCCCCATTTTCTAAAAAATATTCATGAAAATAGCTCTTAGCCAATTCCTTATAATCTTTGTATATTGGATCGCGCCATCGTAGTACCGAATGATTGGTTTTTGATATAGCTCCCCAAAAATCATTTTGTTTAAAGATACACAGAGTATGATCTTGATCTTTATAGGCACTTTTTTTGACCTTCAGATCCAGCAAAAAACTTTGGAAACCATGGTAAGTGAGGCAAAGGTGAGCGAGGAGCGCTCCTTCAAAGCAGTGAGCTACCTTACTTCGTAACACTTTTCTTGGTGAAAAATATGTCTCCCCTTCTAACTCAAAATTGAAGGGTATTTTATCCAGAAAATCCTGCACTTTTTGGGGAGTGGAGAGTCTGTGGACTATTGCGAGCTCTCTCTTGTTTAAAACTTTTTGAATTTTAGTTTTCACCATGCTATTATACCCTATATGCATATGTTCAAAAAAATAGTTCCGGTAATTATTTTACTAGTTTTGGCTGGGCTGATCTTATTTTTTACCAAAGACAAACCGACTCTAGAAAATCCAAAACCAGATACAGAAGAAAATCCAAATATTCCAACACCAGAATTGGAAACACCCAAACTTCCTCTGAAAAATGACGATAAAACTTTAGCTTGGAACCTTTTCCAAAAATACCTCTCTTACAATAAAGCCAAAGATATAGAGGGTATAAAAACAGTTGTGTATAAAATTTCAGATGTCTGTCTAGAACCCAAAACACGTATAGATTGTGAGGCAAGGATGGCGGCCGCTTATGGGTATGGTTCCACGCTAAAAGAGGAAGACTTTACAAATGTTTGGAGCGATGCGAAGCAGACTATTCTGTCCACAGAATTTTGGGTAGAAAATAAGCCGGATATGGATCTGGTGGGGCGATTCAGAAGCATTATATTCTTTGTCAGAGATGAAAAGGGTGTCCTCAAAGTGTTGAGCTTCAGTCCATTCCAAGGTGGTGCTACCAATGTAGGTGAAGCTAGTATGGAAGAAGTAGCAGATAGAGTGGTGCGTTGGACAGAAGATGAAGATATGG
>JBBTQZ010000017.1:0-2286 GCA_038065435.1 Patescibacteria group bacterium
TATTACCATAACTATAATTCCAACCACATAGACCCAATAGCAGAAAATCTTCAGTCTAAAGAAAAACATATTTATTTTCCTTTCTTCTCATTCAAATCAATTCGTTTTTTCGAGCCTTCTCCTATCATGCTCAAAAAAAGAGCAACGACGACAGCAACCAAGACCGCTCCCCCCGCTATTATTATCAATTTCTTCTCCTTCCTGCCCTATCATTGCACACAAACCCCAAAATTCCAAGCATATTGATTTTTGGGCTGATTGAAGTGTATTTGATAGTTTATCTATTTGAGAATTTCAAAAGAAAATGGATCGCTCATGAGATTATCGTAGAGCGACCCGATACAACATTTTCCTAAATCTTTTCTGTGGGAGTATCTAAATAGCATACTGCTATAATTGTCCCAGTAATCACCATCTGTACTCCACCAACGAGGATCATCACGATCGATACGACTACCCAGTCCCAAATCGACTGGTTCAGAAAGGACCTTGTAATTAACCAACCAGTCACCAACCCACCGAGAATGCTGAGAGTCAAAACTCTTTTCCAAAAAATCGATTTTAATGGAAATGATGCTCGTCGACGAAACTCACAAAGCATACCGGCTACAATCATTACAGCCATATAACGTGGAAAAACTACTTCAACAAAATTATATGGCTCGTGATGAACACCTAATCGCCAGTGTGCAAGATTTGGAATAAACCACATAGCCATCAGACACAAAATGGTCCCAATCATGATTATGATACGCCTTTTCATCATAACCTCCCTTCCAAGTGATTTGAATACATTCTATTTTTATGAAATCATATCTATGTAAATCAGTCAAATTGACAAAGTTTTGGTTTTGTGTAGTATATTATGCAGAAAGGACGGTGATTTTATGTCATCCACAAAATTAGTAACGCCACTCACGGTAGGTCTCATCCAGTCAATTGTGGCGTCCGCAGGAGATATTACCGACTACATCATCAAAAACGAAGAGGATAAGAAGGGTGGTGTTTTGTATGTTGGTGATTCGAAAACCGGATTACCGCTTTTGTCCTGTGTCTTCGGGTCGCTAACCGAAGAAAAGATCACAAAGTACAAATTCTTCGCCACGGAGAAGGCGGAGAGATTAGCAAAAACCTCATGGCACGATACTTCATGGCAAAGCCGAGATATGGATACAGACCCAAAAGGTTACGCCGGTGCTGTGAGAGTTAATGGTACTGAAGGCTTTATCCTCTCTTTTTCCGGATTCACTGAGGAGCAAGATGAAGCGGCAATGCTTGTTCTCGCCATGAACATTGGGCTTATGAATGGCGAAGCTGCCGCCTTGCTTGTGCAGATGAGCAAAAACCAGTACTTCTGCAAGTTGCAGAATAACTGTGTGAGCCTGCTACGCAGACTTCACAATCGCGACTAGTTAGTCAACCAGAAAAATCAAGGAAAAATAGTTCTTTCAGAGCCGAGTAATTTCGTGAGAAATAATTCGGCTCCTGTACCCAGATCTTGAATAGAAATTCGAGAGCTGAGAAACAGGAAAGGAGTTCTTTAACATGAAATTATGGAGACAGCTTCGCAGGGAACTTCGAAGGTTCTTCAAGACCTTCGACTATTCGCAGACCAAAGTACGCTTGGCTCGCTTCCAAGCGTACCGACTGAACGGCAAAGATCTGGGGGTCGTAAAAATTATCCCGGTTGAGGGAGGATTTCTTCTCCAACTGAGCGACTTCCACGATTTCAAGAGCGTTATACCAGTCTTCTCAAACAGACCGATGCTCATGAGGCGAGGTTGCGTCCAACTGCAATATCGATCAACAGCGGAGGAAAACCTCATCACGTATCTCGGCCGGCCTCGATACGAATGCAATCCGGGTTCGTATCTTGTGCCAACTCCAGAAGTGACTTCGGCCGCTTAACAGATCACCTGATCGGGCCTTACATTGATCTAACAACCGCCCTGAGAGCCACTCGCTTTTCGGGCGGCTTTCTTTTTATAAAAATTTCTTTTCTCTCTTAAATTTGTTAAAATTTTATTATGGAAAATAATAGAAATCGTTTTGCTTTTATAGATGTCCAAAATTAGGAAGGATTTATAAACAAAGGAAAAGGCCGCGAAGCGCGACCTTTTCTAAGGATGATTGTATCATAGCAAATTTATAAATCTTGTCAAATTTCTTTTCCACAGACTTCGTCTCTTCACTATCCGCCTCATTTCCGAAAAATCCAGAAGTCCTATTTTGTGCGCCGGGTTGGATTCGAACCAACGAAGCCCAATGGGCGAGAGATTTACAGTC
>JBBTQZ010000018.1:0-6923 GCA_038065435.1 Patescibacteria group bacterium
ATAGAGAAGAACCACTACTTCCCGATCCGCTGGTTAAACCACCGCTCCCAGAACGAGAAGCCAGAGTAGTCGGATTCCATGAAGCTGGATTAGTTGTACCAAATATTTGAGCAGCTCCTTGGGTGCAGGTGACCGATCCGGAAGTTGACCCTGCTGTGCCCGTAGATGTGTCAGCTAAGTCGCAAGGCACACTGTACCACATGGAGCTTCTGTACGCTCCACATTGTTCAGTTATTGGGCGTCCGCTACTGTCGTAATAAACAGAATAAGTGCAAGACCCGCCTTGATTATCGTAGCCTGCCAAAATTGAGGCATCAGCGGTATAAGCTCCGTTTATAACACATTGGGGATTATATGCAGTTTGGGTACCGATCGGGTTAGCTTCTTGAATTTTGTATTCTTCTCTCACATCTACCGTGCAATCTATGCTGTAGCCTAGGAGAGCGCCCTCTTTCTCGGCCAAATCAGCACAGGCTTGTGCGGCTTTTAGGTCATAGCGTAAATTTCCACTACAAGTACCGTCCAATGCAGTACTGCCGAGAGCAGCACTTCCAGAAGTTGAAGTTGTTGTGGTCGTAGTAACTTTGGGGCAAAGTTTTATGTCGTTGGTGCAGCTACCATTATCACATGTTTTAAGTGGTTCACCGCCGATGATTATAGAAGAACAGTCTGTAGTTTGTGCATATGCGAATACTCCTGTACCAAGTAAGACCAAAGTAGTGAGGGTTATTGCAATATTCTTTATTCTATATTCCATATTCATATTTTTGATCTTATTCATATTATTTTAATTTTATTTTTTTAATTTAAATTAAGGGTTTTGGTTGCTATTTTTATTTCAGTTATCCTCGGTTGGAGGAGGTGGAGGTTGAGTAACTGGTGTACCACCGGGAGACCACACTCCTGGTGCGGGTCTGGCAATATTGGGATCACTATAAGGGTCGTATTCTTGTACTCTGTCTGCTATTTCAAAATTTTGCTGGTTGCACTTGCTTGGGTCTGGATCATTGGGGTCTTCGCAGAAGATGCTGATCTGGGAACTAGTGGCAGATGTTTGCGCCAGCATATCAGCGTATGTTCGTACCGATCCCCCTTGGCCACCTCCGCTCGTTGGGTTGTTTGTGCTTAATCCTGCGAGGCCGACACTACTCAAAACTTTGTTTGTCAGTTGGCTTATTAGAGCTCCCACTATTTCATTTATTTCATCTGCCACTTGAAGTCTACCCTCGCCTGCCCCTAGAGCTTTGTTGAGCCTTTCTTCTATAGCTGTGCCGGGAGTTGTGGTTTTTTGTTCAAGACAAGTATCTGGTTGAACTACTTTTTTATTACCAAAACTACCATCAGGATTTTTAACAGGAGTATCTATGGTTCTTGCTGATTCTGGTAGGCCAGCATATCTTGCGCAAGCTTTGAAAGAAAGAAACCCCTTACCCCAATTAAGCTCCTTATTTTGAACTTCTTGTTTTTGAGCAATACGGTCTATAAGCTCTCCTTCTGCCATTATGTAAGAACCGAGAGGGTTGTTTTGGGGGAATTGCGATATATGATAAAAGGCTTCCCAACCACCTCTGTCAAAGTCATTTATAAAATCATCAAAGTTTGCCCCTATGTCTGTGAGAGTACATTGCCACTGGTCCTCCCAGCGAGGGGCATAGTTTTTGGCCAAAGCTATGCGTACCTGAGAAGCGAGAGGTCCGCAAAGAGCTTTGAGGCGCGGGTCTTGGGCTATAAAAAATCCAGCTGTGTCATCCGAAATCTGCTGAAGTAGCTTGGTTGGATCGGTAACAAATGCTGGGGATCCCTTGAATCCACTGTTTATCCAATTTACTACTCCGCCAGCTAGGCGGTTGATGATGCTGTTTACAAGCCCCCAAGCCACGCCATCTAAACCAAAATCCTTTACTACTTTCAGTATTGCTTGAGCCAAATTGCCCGGATCCAATACCAACCATTGAGCATCTGCTCTCCTTGCTGTAATAGGTGAAAATATAAGTATAAATACTAAAGATAATATTATTATTTTTTTTCCATAATTCATAATTCTTGATTCATTATTCAAACTTAATTATATTCCGTACAGAAGGTAATATCCACCGTCTCCCTGTCTATAAGCTATTTTGTTAGCCTTTATATAATCAATAGTAGCTTGCAAATTTTTGCTAAAAAGCTCAGAACCTTCTTGGTACTTTCGCATAGCCACGATGGATCGGAACGGATCTTCAAAAGCAAGCATAAAATCTTCTACCGCTAGAGTAGTTATTTCTAAGCCTATAATCATATCTCCATGAGATATTTGAAATGTTTTTGGTACCGGTATGCTTTTCATAGCAGAGATGATCTGTCTATAAGTTTCTACTACTTTTGCGAGTTCCCCTATTCTACTCTGGTCCCCTTTATTTATAGCTTCTTCCAAAATCTCAAGCTCGTTCACAGCGTTTGTTGGCCTAAGCTCTTTCAGCATAAGCCCAAGCCATTCCCCATATACAGCTACACTTCTCTGGCCATCATCAGGAATAACTTTGAATTTGGGTATTTCTATATTATAAACGGTTGCTTTGTCTGTATAACTTAGAGCTCCGTTTACGATCTCTTCAGCATCGCTCAAAGTATATTCACCACTTTGTTTTAAGGCAAGATAGTTGGACATAAGCGATACACTAACGGCGTCAGTTAGGTTTGAAAAATCTTCTGGACTAGTCGCTGTATCCAGATTTTGCGTTGCAATAGACTTAAAATCCAATGCTCCCAACTCGGTATTCCAGTTTGGATTATCGGGCAACTTTATTTTCTCCCCCCCAACCAAATTACTGGCTTTGTTTATAGTAAGGTCGGCCTTTTCGCCACCAAAAATCAAGATTACAGAGAAAACCAAAGCTATAGCAAGTATAGCCATGCTCGCAATTTTTTTGCTTGGCAGTATATCCACCCCTCAATTATAGCAGGAAATACAAAGCTAGTAAGGAAAATGTGAATAGTCCGTAAACTAGAAAGACAGGCTTTTCTTTGTAGGGTTGTTTTTTTACTAAATAATAGTTTAAGACAGAGGCCGGTATCGCAGGTATAAGTGTCCAAAGGCCGAAAAACACAGGCACAAGGAGGTATGCCGAGCTAGAAAGTACACCTACAACCAAAGGTCCATTTTTGCCAAATATAACAGGCACTGTGGGGACACCCTCTTGCTTATCCCCTTCTATATCCTTCATGTCTCTAATGTGCGACCAGAGGAAAAATATCAAAGTAATGCCTATCGCCCATTCTGCTTTGAAGCTAGCCACTTCTTTCGAGGGAGAAAATGTAAAAAATCCCGCCAGAACAACAGAAAGACAGCAAAGCCCTATAATAAAAGAAGAAAAGAAGGGAATGGTTTTAAATCTCGTTGGCGGGGCGGAATATATGTAGTAGAGAGCGATAAAAGTAAGCAGGAAGAATAGTGCACTATAACCGGAAAGGAAACCGCCGACCACCGAGGTAAGGAGAAAAACCATACCAAACTCCTGCATATTTTCTCTTGACAACCTTTCTTCCGCAAGAGGCCGATCTTTATTAGTTATTTTGTCTATATTTACATCAACAATATCGTTGATGTGAACGGCAAACATCCATGCGCAATATATTGAAATAAATAAAGTTAAGAGAGTAAGCCAATCGATCCAATTAAATATTCCAAAAACACTAAAGCCGTCGGCCGTGAACACGATCCCCAAGATAAGCATAAATATATAGTGAGCCACTCTTTCAAATCTAGAATTTTTGATCACAGTTAAAAATATTTGTTTGTTGTTTGTATAAAACCAAAAACAGCCCAAAATTGTTGCAGATACAAAAAAGATTTTAGCCATCACGAAATTGAAAGATATTTCAAAAAAACGAACAAAAGAGCCATATTCAAGAGATGAATGCAGATTGTTTTCGGCACTTATAGAGGCAAAAGATCTAGCAAAAAAAGCTAGAATATCAGGTGTGCTTTGCGCCGATCCAAAAATAATACCTATAAAACTCGGTGCACTTAAAAATAGAAAAATAAAAGCGTACAAAACTACGATTGCCACGGTAGATTTGAATAAACTCTTTTTGATTTTGTAAGTTAGATAAAAAATACTAATAAGTATTAGCAATACTTCTATCCGTATGCCCAAAGTAATTCCTTGATATAAGCTTGGTCCAAAAAAGTCTGAAAAATATTTTAATATACCGGGCCAGCCGTCAAATATGTAGCCCATACTAAAGCTGTTTTTTGCAATTAAAGCGTAAATATAATCAAATATTGGAGCAAAAAATATGACGGCAAAAGAATATAAAGCAACTTTTGGCACCATATCACCCTGCTCTTCTTTGAAAACAAAGTATTTTAAGAAAAACATGAAAACCAAAATAAAAGAAAGATAAAATAAATAGTAATGCATCAAAGTAGAAGCATCGGAAGCCAAAAAACCGCTACTAGTTTTGCTGGAGAGTGCCTCCAAGAAAAATCTAACCATCAAGATGCCACTAAATCCAAGGAGCCACTCCGCCAGGCTAATCTTTTGATCCAGTATTTTTTGTATAAAATTTTGCATTTTATTTTTGCTCACTTTTTATATATGAGGTCAGCTTGAACCAATCGTCTATCTTCAAATCCTCTGCTCTCGTGTTCTCTGAAATCCCTAAAGTACTAAGGACGCGCCTCAGCACACCCAAATTGCTTGCAAGAAGTTTTCTCTTGTGTCTAAAACCCCTCTTAACCACCTCAAAAAACATCTTTTCTGTGTCTGGCTCCCCTCTTGTTGTAAGACCCGCCCGCCTGAACGGCGTTTCGGGCGGGGGGGTGAGGGGGGTTATTTGTTTAAACTTCTTTTTACTTATGTTTTTGATAGCAATAATCGCCGAATCTACTTTTGGCTTGGGGCTAAAACTTCCTTTCTTTATGATACCACCATATTTGGGAGTGCCGTAAGCTTTGACGCTAAGGCTCAATATGGATTCTTTGCTATCTTTAGCCATAATCCTTTCGGCCACTTCTTTTTGAACCACAAAAGTTATGGAAGCAGGCTGATTGCCACTCGGCGGATTTTGCAAAAACTTTCTAAATATTTCCCCTGTAATATAGTAAGGTATATTGCCCATCAATACATAATTCTTAATTCTTAATTCATAATTCAAAATATCACCTTCTATTATCTTTAATTTTTTATTTTTTATTTCTATTTTAAACTTCCCTCTCAGTAATTTTACTAATTCTAGATCTTTCTCTACCGCCACTACTTTGCCAGCTTTTTCTAGTAAAATTTTAGTTAGCATGCCCTCCCCTGGCCCTATTTCTAAAACCGTATCCCCTTTTTTAATTTCGGCAAAATCGGCAATTTTTCTCAAAATTTTTGGATCTCTCAAAAAATTCTGTCCCAAAGATTTTTTAGCTTTTACCATTTTTATTTTACTAGAGAGGGTTAAATATTTTGCTTTGGTCGGTAGGATATAGCCTCAAGTATATGGTTTTCCGATACATCATTGCTCTCATCTAGATCGGCTATGGTGCGGGCTAATTTAAGGAGTTTGTGGTAAGAACGAGCCGATAGATCCAAGCTTCGAGCTGAGCGATTGAGAATGTCTTTTACTTTATCGCTCACCTTTAGGATAGTAGCTATGTCACGAGAATTCATCTCCGAATTGGTGTGTATTTTGCGATTGGCTAGAGCAAATCTGTCGGCTTGTTTCTTGCGAGCTTTTATTATTCTCTCTCTTGTGGGGATACTTTCGCTATGATCTGCTACTTCTGTAAGTCTATCGTGATCTACTTTGGATACTTCTGTCCATATATCTATACGGTCTATTATAGGACCTGAGATTTTTCTTCTGTATCTTTCTATTTGCATAGCACTACAGATACAGGGTTTGCCTTTTATACCAAAATTGCCACAAGGACAGGGATTCATGGCAGCAACCAAAATAAAATGAGCGGGAAATTTGACTGTACCCTTTGCCCTAGAAACCGAGACTACTCTTTCCTCCAATGGTTCGCGCAGAGCCTCTATGGCCTTGTTGTCAAACTCGGGGAATTCATCCAAGAACAGTACTCCTTTGTGGGCCAGAGTTATTTCTCCTGGTTTTGGATTTGCGCCACCCCCTACCAGAGCCACATAAGAGGAGGTGTGGTGCGGTGATCTAAAGGGGCGCTCTGTAAGGAGTGAATGAGAAAGAGCGCCAGATATGGAATGTATCTCCGTCACCTCCATCAGCTCATCAAAAGAAAGCGGAGGCAATATACCAGAGAGGGCTTTGGCAAGCATGGTTTTGCCTGTGCCGGGCGGGCCATAGAGGGCTATATTGTGACCGCCAGCGGCCGCTATTTCTAGTGCTCTCTTTGCCGATTCCTGACCCTTTATATCGGCAAGATCGTGGGACACTTCTTTTTTCATTCGTATTTCTCTTTTCACCTCTCTTTTTATCTGGTTTTTACCGTTGTTTTCTAATATTAAGTGATCCACTATTTCTCTAAGCGAGTTAGCGCCAAATACAGCAATATCATCTACAAGAGCTGCTTCTCCTGCGTTCTCCTTGGGTACGTATATTTCTCTGTAACCTTCTTTTTTTGCCTTTCGTGTATAAGCAAGTGTCCCGCGTATTCCTCGCAAACTTCCGTCTAGGGCGAGTTCTCCTAAGAAAATTTTGTTCTTCGGATCAAAAATAACATCTCCGTTTGCAAGTAAATAGCTTAAAGCCATAGCCACATCCAAGCCAGCCCCTTCTTTTTTTATTTCTGCTGGCGCTAAAGAAATAACCACTTTATGGTTTTTTGATTTCGGAGATTCAAAACCGGAGTTTTTAATAGCGGCACTTATGCGATCCCTAGCTTCTTCCACTGCTTTGTCGGGAAGTCCGACTATAGAAAAAGAATGTAGACCTCTAGAGAGATCTACTTCTACATCAACTATATAAGGTTTTAAAAG
>JBBTQZ010000019.1:0-10280 GCA_038065435.1 Patescibacteria group bacterium
GAAATTTTTGGTGGGAGTAATCCCAGATTAGTTCTTTGAATAAAAACCCACCACTTTAGAAAGGAGGTAAAAATGGAACAAGTCCAACAGCTGAGAGTTCAGGGTTGGTCCAACCCGCGCTTTGGCAGGATTCAGAACGATCGAATTCTGTTTGAAGTGATGTGGTTGGGCTGCGCCTGCGACACATGTCGTAGTCGGCTCAATGCGATTCGTAATCGTATGGAGACGGCCGATGTGAAGTCGTGGCGGACTCTTGAGATCGGAATCCCCCAAAGATTCCCGATCCCAAGCGTCGTCCTAGAGATCGAACCCAAAGAGATGCCCGCCCAAATAGATGTTTATTTGAGCGAGCTCCTGGGGCTTCGAATCAGCGCAAGCTGATCTCTGGGGCAGGACCCCGGCCATTTAACAGAATGGTCGTAAACCGTGAGGAGATACTCCTCGTCCCGAGATTATATCTCGGGAAAACTTTTCCGGAACCCAAAAGTTTTGTGCGCAAGGCACTAGGGATAAAGGAAAAGAAGGCGGTGAATATCTGTATGGCAACGCAATATGTTGCCATCTCTTTTGAGAACCGGAGTTTGCTCCGATTTTGAAAAGAGGTTTTTTGATAACAAATGCTTGACAGAATGTCAAGCTTATGATATTATATAAAACAGAAATGTCTGCTCAAGAGCGGAAGAATCTGGTGGTACAAGCCAATCGGATTCTGGCCAGTGCAGGCTACAGGCCGGACGGGTCACTTAAGTCTGAGCCCAAGGTGAGGTCGCTCCCAGCGATCTCTACTCCTTGTGGCGGGCGGACTGACCGTCGCCGGAAGTAGCCTTCCCTGGTTGCGTCAATCTTCGGTCAAGGCACCAAAGTTGCTAGTAAAGTCCTCTAGTGTAGAAGCATGGGCAAAAGGAGAAATAAGCGGTTTCATTTCTCCCTTCTTTTAAAAATCTGAAAATCATTCGGATTTTGAAAAGAGGTTCTTTATGAAAGGAGAATGGTGATGCCATTCTGGCAAAGAGTAGTTCAAGCCTGGGGGAACTTTCTCTTGGGCTCACCGGTGAGGACCTTGGTGCTCATCGGAATTGCAGTGCTGGTCTTCAAGCCCAGCATTCTGCTCGGAGTGGTGGTGTACATCATGAACGAAGTGGTGGCGCCATTGTTCCACGGGCTCCTGCCGTGGTTTCTGACCATCGCACTTTGTCTCTGGGTCTGGGGCAAGGTACGACCTCAGAAAGGAGGAAAAAGAAAGTGAAGACCAAAGTTTGGCGGCTGGAGACGCAGTATGCTCTCCGGCCGCTTTTTGTTTGTATTGATAAGGACATTTTTGTTATACTGGCCTTATGCTAGAAACATCTCCGGATAATGAAAGAAAATCGTTTGTCTCATCTAGTGGAGAAAAGCCTCTCCAACCTTTTCCACCCATTCGCAAAAGATCTGAAATAACCCCAGCTGAGTATAATGATCTTTTCGCTGAAGCTCAAAGGAATTTAGTGAAGGAAGAAATGTTTGAGCTTTTTGTTAAGGCGATAACAGATAAAGAAACCACTGGTTCAAATGATAAACTGGCATTTTTGCAAAATCGTATTATTCAAGAATGTGCCAATCTTTCGTTGCAAGATGCAGAGCTGGTACTGGATCAATTCAACAGAGCTGTACAACAGTGGTTTGTGAAAAAAATAAGTAAAGCGGGAATAGATTCTAGGGTGTATAGCAGTATTTCTACTGGCAAATATACTCATGGTGATAATAATATAGATATAAGAGGGATAAAAAATGTCATTTCTTTTTTGAGAGAACAATCTTTAAAGTACGAGACTTCTGAGTCTGTAGGATGTAGGTTCTATTTTAACGAGTGGCTGGATGCTAGACGTATGATAGATGTAATAATGGAATTAAGAAGGGGGGATGAGGTAGAGATCGTATTGGTGCAAATAAAATCGTCCCCACCTTCTGGGTCTGAACTTGAAAAAATACGCATGGATCATGAAAGATGGGCTGGAGAAGAGTGGTTTGATTTAGAGGGATACGAAAGATCTTTTATTAGTGATGGAACATTAGAAGAAGTAGAAAGTTTTTTAAAAAATAAAGAAGAAGTGGAAGAAGCTCTTATGGATTTTTGCACCAATCCTAACAGTAGAAGTTTGGATGATCTGTTGCGGTCATTGCACTTATCTGGACTCAATAATAGAGAAAAAGCTTGGATTTTACGAAAACATCTAACTCTTATAAAAGAACAAATAAATATAGCAAGTGAGGATGGTTATGTAGATCTCGAGACAAAAGATTCTATTTTAGAAGAACTTGGAAAATTATCAGAAACTCTTGAACGCAAAGTACGATTACCGAAAGCACAATTTTTGGTTGGTAAAATAAGATCTGTAGTCGCCGTTGGCTCTAAAATTTTACCTGATTCTGAATATGTATTTGCCGGCAAAAGTAAATTAATGAGTGTAAATTAAACAAACCCGTTATTGCAAAGCATACATTGACTTTTTTATTATAGATGGTAGGTTGTAAATCAGGATAGTACAAATATGAAAACGACAATAAAAAATCTCTCCATCCCTGTTGACCCCAAAAAGGCCACAGAGGAGATGGCAGAGAAGGCCAAAATACTGGCCAAAAAACTCATAGATAGTAGGAAAAAGCGTCCAACATAAGCAACTGCTCATGTTGGACGCCTTTGGTCTAGGCCCCTTTGCTGGGAGGGGGCTTTTTGGAGGGAGGGGAGTTGCGGATGGGAACGAGGTTGTTCTTTTTCGGTTTGGTCTTCTGAACCAAGGAAGTAGATCCTCTCCGTTTCAATTCTTCTCGAAGTGCCCTATGAAGTTGTGCTGGTTTGCACAGACACATATTGAGCAACAAAGCACTTTTTAAATCTTTCAATTGCTCTGAAAAAAGTTCCATTTAGTCTCACTTTCTTTATATTGTCTAACATCCGAGCGTACTTTTGTCAACTTTTAATTTTCTGTTTTTGGCATAGTATAACTTACATATGGCACTATTTACCGGTAAAGGAGACAATGGAACTACTAAAATTTTTGGCTGTGACCAGAGGATTTCCAAATCTTCTAGTATAGCGGAAGCTCTGGGATCGCTGGATGAGATAAATTCTTTTTTGGGGCTATGCAAAGTGCAGGCCGAGTATCTAGGTTTTGGACTTGAAGGCAAGCCCCTATCGCACATAGTACATGATATACAGAAAAATCTTTTCATCGTGCAGGCAGAGCTTGCTGGAGCAGAAAAGTCTATAAACGAAGAAAAGGTAAAAGAATTGGAAAATATCATAAATAAAATAGAAACCAAATTGCCACCCATAAAATCTTTTTTTATATCCGGAGGACCAACTAATCTTGAAAGAGGAGAGCTTGCCGGAGCAGGACTCGGAGCTATATTTGATATTGCCCGCACTATAGCGAGGAGGGCGGAGCGCGAAGTCACTTTTGCTATGGAAGCGCAGACCATGTCGCTTTTTAAAGAGGGGACAGAAAATGGAGGAGAGACCACTAAAGAAAATATACAAAGAGGTGCAAGTGTGGCTACACGAAGCTATCTCAACAGGCTTTCCAGTGTTTTATACGCTCTAGCAAGATATGCAAACCATCTCGCTGGTATAAGCGAAGAAGCTCCGGATTATAGATAGATTAGAATAAAGAATTATGAATTAAGCAAAAGAGTAAAATGGCACAAAGCCATTTTTTGTGGCAAAATGTGTAAGCATGGTGATCATAGCTCAGCTAGTAGAGCGCCGCTCTGTGGAAGCGGAGGTCGTGGGGGCAGAACCCACTGGTCACCCCAAAATAAGGAGACTTCACGACTATATTTTGGGAGTGTCCTGAGGAGCGAAGCGACGTAGGGCACCCACGATTTTTTAAGAAACGTAGTGACTATAAAAAATCAGTGTGGTGAGTTTATCGAACTACGATTTTTTATATCCACAACCTTGTGATGTTGTGGGTTTGGTCTGTGTTATGATTTAGAATATGCCAAACAAAGACGAATACAAAAAAATTTTTAGCGAGATAATTCAAAAGCAAATAGTGATACTTGGTCCGCAGATAGCGGTACTCAAGGCTCGTAATGTGCCAGGACTTACCGTAGAAGACAGTGGGGAAGTGACCAATATATCTGGCAGTGAGCAAATGGCTCTACATCAGCTTATAGATGAATACGTAGCTCTTTCTGGAGAGATAGTGAAAAATGCCGTCAATTCTGTCTTTGAAAAATATCCTTCTATAAAAAATTAATAAAAAATATGATAAACACTACAATAACAGGAGATCAGATAACATACGCAAGTGCTTTTACTAGCAATCTATCTTTCCTTTTGGCTGTTGTCATAGGTATCGTAGCTACTTATTTTGTATTTAGAGCGGCTAGTAAGATGGGTGGAGGGCTCTTCGGATTGGTGCTCAATTATGTAGGTACTGGCATGATCTTCATCGTCATCGGCGCTGTGTCCGTAGCTCTTCGGGCTTACTTTGAACCTATATGGCTAGAACTTGGTTATATAGTATTTTTCTCTCTGGGGTTTGTATTCTTGGTTATAGGGGCCGAAAAACTTCTTAAAGGTATAACCGCTAATTAAAATGAGCTCTGCGCTTGTTCTTAGCGCTATCTTTGGTCTTTTGTTTGTAGCTGCATTGCTCGCAGTAACTTTTCTTCACTTTGCTCTAGAAAAAAGAAAACTAGAGATACAAAAAGAAAAAAATAGATCAGCCAGGCAACTTTATGAGCTCTCTATTTTGAAAGAAATAGGAGAAAGAGTGGGGTATTCTTTGGATATTGAAGAGATACTCCGGATCATAACAAATTCTCTGCGACAATTTATAGATTATACAGCTGTGGGCTTTGTGGTGGTATATGAAAAGCAACTAAAACTCAATGTGCATTTCGATAAAGGGGCTAGCCACTCGTTCTTTGTTGATATGAAAAAGAGAATGCTCGCTTCTATGCAAGCTATCACTGGAGAAGATTACCAAAAAATTCCACTTGAAGAAAGTATTACCGGAGCAATAGAAACAGAATCTGGAGCATTTAGAATCGGTTCGTTTTTTAATATCCCTCTTGTTATAGGGGGAAAACTTTCTGGCGTACTTACTGTCACTCATGAAAAAGAAGGATTGTACAAAGAAGAAGACATGACCATTCTTTATAAAATTACCTCTCAAGCTTCTGCTGCGGTAGAGAGATTGCAAAAAGTGATAAACAGGGAACAAGAGAGGATAGATAAAGTGAGAGAGGAGTATACCAGTATCATAGTGCACGAACTCCGTTCCCCCTTGGATGGTATAAGAAAAATTTGCGAACTTGTTGTGTCGGGTAAACTAAAAAGTGCTGAAGAGATACAAGAGTATGTCACCATGGCCTACCAAAGCTCTGGTAGGATGATGGAGCTTATAAACGATATTCTAGATCTCTCCAAGCTTCAGGCAGGTAAATTTGAATTAAATAAAAGTAACAGCAATATACTAGAGCTCTTAACCAATAGGTTCATTTTCTATAAAGTATCTAGCGATATGGCCAAAATAGAACTCACGTCCGTCACAGACGAAGCTTTGCCTAAAGAAATGCCTTTCGATAAAGAAGCGGTCAAACAAATGATTGGCAACCTTCTGTCCAACGCCGTCAAATTTACAAGTCCGGGTGGCCAAATAGTACTTTCAGCCTTTGTCATTAAGCCGGATAAACCATTGCCGGAGATTGTCTCTAAAATAAACATGCCGGTCTTACCCAAAGCCCAAGATATAAAAGTAAATACTTCATCTATTTGTGTGATGGTATCGGACAATGGTTGTGGTGTGTCAGAAAGAGTACTGGCGACACTTTTCAAGAATTATGCGCAGGCCAAGTCGGGAGCAACAGAAGGTGGGCAAAAGGGTACTGGGCTTGGGCTTTCTATAGTAAAACGTATGTCCGAAGCTCATGGGGGCCTAGCGGGGGCTGTATCTAAAGATGGTTTTGGCTCTAGCTTTTTCTTTACATTGCCGATATGAAGAAATCGTTAGATAGAAATACATAAGACCCATACCGCCCTTGAATGTATTGCGTATATCTATTAGTATTATCTTATTACAATTAATTATCTAACGGGATGAAAAAAATATTAGTAATAGACGATGACCAGTTTTTCGCTAAGACTCTGATGGCGGCATTGCCAGAGGGCAAGTATAATCTTGCTTCGGCCGAAAATGGTGAAGAAGGCCTTACTAAGATGAAGACAAGCAAACCAGACTTGATCATTCTAGATATTCTTATGCCGAAAATGGACGGTCCATCTTTTCTTAAAACAATAAAAGCTGATCCAGAATTTTCCGCAATACCTGTCCTTGTCTCCTCCAATCTCTCCAGCCTCAAAAAGGTTAGTGACATGATGACTCTTGGTGCAACTGGCTACATAATAAAGTCCGATGAAAGTTTGGAATCTATAATACAAGATATAGAGAGGATACTATCCCAGACCAATGGTTAAAATATTCTTACTAGTAAATCTCCAAAATAAACAGTAATAACAGTACTTGGTATAAGACCAACCATGGTGCCAAGTATGTAATTTCTAGCGCCTATACGAGAGACTCCCATTAAAATATTCAAAGCATTAAACGGCATAATAGGCAGAATGCGCAAGATTATAAGGTCTAACAAAGCTTTGGATTCCAATTTTTGATTGTATGAATTGAGTTTTCCAAAATACTTTTTTTGTAAAATACTTTCTACCCAGTTTTTACCCAAAAATCTTGAAAACATAAAAACCAAAATAGCACTCACGAACCCACCGATGAGGCTATAGGTCATACCCATCTTGAATCCAAAAAGCATACCCGAGAGCACCATAAATGGCGAAGAAGGTATAAATACAGTAGCCATAATGTAAAGAGCGATGAAAATTATTGGCGCCCATACTCCAAAAGATAATACTGTTTGCTGTAACCCTTTCGGATCAAACTCGTTTTCATATAGAGTATAAAAAATGATACTTAAGCATATCAGTATTATAAATATAAAGAATACAACAATTTGCAGTTTTTTGAATTTCATGTGAATAATAATAGCACAATGGAGTATATCCTTTTAGATAGCGGTACAGGCAGAAAATTGGAACGCCTCGGCTCCACTCTTTTATCGCGTCCAGACCCACAAGCTATTTGGCCAACTTTTCTTTCTTCTGAAGAATGGCAAAAAGCTGATGCTTCTTTTCATAAGTCTTGGAAAAAGAAGGATGGTGTGCAAGATAACTGGGTGGTTGAGGTCGGAGGGCTCCAATTTGCCGTCAGTTTAAAAAATTTCAAACATACTGGAGTTTTTCCTGAACATGTGACCAATTGGGAATGGATTAGAGAGAAGCTTAAAGCTTTAAGCTTAGAGCTAAAAGTTAATTCAAAACTGAAAATTTTAAATCTTTTTGGTTATACCGGAGGAGCTACTCTTGTGGTGGCTAAAGCTGGAGCGGAAGCGGTACATGTGGATGCCTCTAAACCCTCTGTGCAAGTAGCTAAAGAAAATGCCAAATTAAATGGATTAGAAAACGCACCGATACGTTGGATACTAGATGATGCTAAAAAATTTGTAGAGCGTGAAGTGAGAAGGGGGGCAGAGTACGACGCGGTAATTATGGACCCGCCGGTTTTTGGTAGAGGGGCTAAAGGGGAGATCTGGAAGATAGAAGAAGACCTTCTGCCTCTTTTGCAATCTGTAAAAAAGCTTCTAAAACCTGACTTCAAATTTATTTTACTCAATGGCTATGCCTCTCAATATACCTCGCTTGGCTATGCACAATTACTCACATCAACCTTCCACCTTGAACCCGAAGAAATAGAATTCGGCGAGCTTTGTATTGAAGAAGATAGCGTAAGAAAATTCAAACTCCCTGCCGGCATCTTTGCACGATGGGCAAGGAAATAACTAAAACTAATGGCTAAAATTTTGTATGGAAAACCGGTGAGGGATAAAATGGCAGAAGAGCTAAAAGAAAAAGTAGCTCGGCTTGGGTTTAAGCCTGTTTTGGCTATTGTGCAAGTTGGAGACAGGGAGGATTCTAACATATACGTACAAAATAAAATAAAGTTTGGAGAAGAAATTGGAGTGCGGGTAGAAGTGGTACACCAAAGAATTATGAATTATGAATCAAGAATTAAGGGAGAAGAAGAAATTATAAAAGAAATAAAGAAGTTAAATAAAGATGAAAATATAAAGGGCATAATAGTACAATTGCCTTTGCCTCAAGGTTTGGATACAGAAAAAATTATAAATATGATAGATTACCATAAGGATGCCGATGGCTTGCGTGTGAGCGACACAAGAGAAAACAATTTACTCATCACTCCAGCAACGGCTCGAGCGGTGATGGCTCTGCTCGATTTTTATAAAATAGAAATAAAAAACAAAAAGGTGGCTGTTATCGGTCGTTCCAGACTTGCAGGTAGTCCGATTGCCCGAACTTTAGAAGAGCGAGGAGCTAAAGTAGAAGTTTGTCATAAAGAGACCTCCAATACTGCAGAAATTTGTAGGCAATCCGACATATTGATTGTAGCGGCAGGACAGATTGGGCTGGTTAATAAGGATTTTGTAAATGAAAATCAGGTGGTTGTAGATGTGGGGATAAATAGAGTAATGGGAGAAGCTGAAAAACCCAAACTGGTAGGGGATGTTCTTTTTGACGAAGTGGAACCGTTAGTGAGTGGCATCACTCCTGTACCCGGCGGGGTCGGCCCACTAACAGTGGCTTGTTTATTTGAGAATTTAATTAATCTGTGCTACCATAATTCATAATTCATTAGTCATTATTCTAACTAACATGTTCAATCAAATTTTGGGTGGCGAAGAAAAGAGAGTAGGTAAATGGGCGGCTATATCGCTCATGCTTCTTTCAGCTTTTCTTTTGGTGCAAGTGATAATAAATCTAAAAAGATTGCCAAATGAAGGAGAGACTTATCCGCAATCTACCATAATGGCGACTGGCGAAGGCGAAGCTTTTGCTATACCGGATATAGCTAGCTTCTCGTTTACCGTACAAGAATCTGGCGAATCGGCCGAATCGGCACAAAGATTGCTTGATGGCAAAGTCAACGTTGCTCTTACTATGATCAAAAATGCGGGAGTGGAAGAAAAAGATATAAAGACTACTAGCTACAATGTGTATCCAAAATATGAGTGGGAGCAAGTATATTGCGTGCAGATGGTGGGGGCGTATTGTCCTCCCGGTAAAAATGTACTTGTGGGTTATGAAGTGAGCCAAACTGTAAGTATAAAGATACGCAAAGTAGATATGGCAGGAGAACTTGTCAACAAAGTCGGCTCTAGCGGTATTTCCAATATAAGCGGAGTGGACTTTACTATAGATGACAGAGACAGATATGTTGCCGAGGCAAGAGAAGCGGCTATAAAGGAAGCCAAAGAAGAAGCTAAGCTACTTGCTAAACAGCTTGGAGTAAAGCTCGGTAAGATAATGTATTACAACGACAATGGTAATTACCCTGTGCCATACTACGATGGATATGGGGAGAGAGGCGGTGGAGATATACAAACTATAGGAGCTCTCGGCAAAGCAATGCTACCTACAGGGGAAACCAAGATCACTTCAAGCGTAACCATAACTTACGAGATAAAGTAATTATATATTTGACAGCTTTTTTTAATTTGCTATAATGGCAATCAAGAGACCCCGAAGGGGTTTTTTGATAGAATAAACACATGTCTATACTTAGTTATCTCAAAGAAACAAAAGGGGAGCTGGCCCACGTCAATTGGCCAAGCAGAAAGCAATCTGTTGTTTTCAGCATAATTGTTATAATCGTCTCTATCGTGGTCTCTATATTTTTGGGAGTACTGGATTTTATTTTTTCTAAAATTATTAACTTAGTAATATAACTCCTTTGTCTAAACAACAAATACAAGAAGGAAGAAATTGGTACGCCATCCACACCTATTCTGGGTATGAAAATGCCGTATCGCGCAACCTAAAACAGCGCATAGAGTCTTTGGGTATGGAAGACAAGATATTCAATGTGCTCGTGCCGACTGAAAAGAAAATAAAAATAAAAGGCAATAAGAGAGTAGAAGAGGAAGAAAAAATATACCCCGGCTATGTACTTGTAGATATGGTGGTGACAGATGATTCTTGGTATGTGGTGCGCAATACTCCGAGAGTAACGGGCTTTGTAGGCTCTGGAGGCTTCCCTGTGCCCCTTGATCAAAAGGAAGTAGACTCTCTCTTTAGTCGTATGAAATCAGGGACAGTGAAGCACAACATAGATCTTTCTTTGGATGATGCGGTGATGATAGCAGAC
>JBBTQZ010000020.1:0-4940 GCA_038065435.1 Patescibacteria group bacterium
AAGTGATGGTACCGGTAGCGGTCGTGTTAGTGAGTCCGTTTGATCCATTGTAGAGAACTCCTTGAGAAAGAGATGGGAGGTAGAAGTTGCTTGAGATTGTTGAACTTGCGGTGGAGAAGAAACCATTGAGGAGACCGAGAGTGGTAGAGGTGGAATTGTAGTTAGTGTTGGAGGTGAATGGGAAGACTTGACCAGCCAACGTAGAAGTGGAGACAGTTTTGACGATGCCGTTTGAACCAATGTATGAATAGCCTTGAGAGAGTGAAGAGAGGAAGAGGTCGGAAGAGATGGTAGAGGAAGCGGTGGAGAGAAGACCTCCAGTGATTTGGATTTCAGAAGTGGTAGCGCTTTTGCCTGAAGCTGGGTGTGTCCAAGCGTCGTAGGCAGAGAGTTCGTTGCCGGTAGCGCTGCGGAGGCAGGTGCCGGAGATGGCGAAGCAACCGTTAGTAACATTGTAGCCAACATTAGAAGTGGAAGTGGCTTGACCAGAAATGTTGAGACCACGGAGAGTAGTAGTCCCAAAACCACTTCCTGAAATTTCTAGAGCACTGATACTTGTTGTTGCAGTCCCGGCAAGAGTGGTAGTAGAAAAATAAAGATTCCCACCCGCGTTTCGGAAGGTCCATTGAGCAACACCTGGACCTTGGCTAAGAGAGAATTGAGGACTTAAATAAGAATAAGAACTTAATGTATAGTTTGGAGTAGTAGTCCCAATACCCAGATTACCAATGCTCGTAAGTCGCATTCTCTCTTGAGTAGCTTGGGTTTGGGGAGTATAAGTTGTACCAAATGTTAGATCAGCCGAGCGACCATTGTTGGTACCATCACCAACAAAAACTGCTGTAATATCAGCTCCAATGACACCAGCTGGATTGGTGGGGGCATGAGCAGATCGGGAGGCAAAGGCGATTCGAGCGAGTTGGTTTTGGACGATGGATCCATTATTTCTAATTAATAAAGCGGGCGGTTCTGATTCTAAAGTTATACCTGTATTGCTTGTATCTATTATGAAAGTGGCAGTTATCGGATTGCTTGAAGTGTAATAAACAGTTGAGCTTCCATTAGCACTACCGATAATGGCTTTACCATTTACTTGAAGTAATGCGTTTGGAGTAACAGTCTTTATACCCACATTACCATTCTGATCAACGATAAAGGAAGTAGCTGTAGTAGAGCCGATCACAAATGCCGCATTACCTGCTTCAGAATTTACCGAAAGTTGTGCGAAAGGGCTAGTAGTACCTTGTCCAATCCAACCTGCGTTTGTAATAGTAGTCGTCCCCGTCCCACCAAACCAAACTTGATTAGCAGAAAATAAAGTGGATGATGCGGATCCAAAAAGTTGAATTCGTGAAGTGGTGGCTGATACCCCAACAGCTGGATGTGTCCAAGCGTCGTAACTTTGGAGAGCAGAAGTGAGGAAGCCGCTATCGTTGTTGAACCAAGAGAGTTGGATGGAAGAGGAAGCGATGGTATTCACTTTGCCAGTAGAGCCAGTGTAGGCGAAGCCTTGAGAAAGAGCTGGTAATCTGAAGTCTCCTGAAATAGTAGAGGAAGCAGTAGAGAAGAAACCATTGAGGAATCCGAGAGTGGTGGAGGTGGAGTTGTAGTTAGTGTTGGAAGTGAATGGGAATACTTGACCAGCGAGAGTGGAAGTGGAGACGGTAGAGACTAGACCATTAGAGCCGATGAAGGAGTAGCCTTGAGAGAGTGAGGAGAGGTATAGAGAAGAGGAGATGGTGGAAGAAGCGGTGGAGAGCAGACCAGAGACGGTGATTTGAGAAGTGGTGGCTGAGATACCAGAGGCTGGATGAGTCCAAGCGTCGTAGCTAGTGAGGGCGGTATCCAATCCTCCTCCGACACAAGTATTGTTGATTGCAAAACATCCAGCAGTGATGTTCACGCCTACGTTTGAGGTAGAAGTTGCTTGGCCTGATATGTTGAGACCACGGAGAGTGGTGGTACCGAAACCACTACTGGCGATGGAAAGCTGGGATGGAGTGGAGGTACCCCAAGTAGTATCTGAAGTAGTGCCTATGTTGAGAGAGTCTCCAGTAACACGGAAAGCAAAAAAGTTTGCTCCTGCATCAGAGAGAGCGAGTTGAGAGGCGGTAGAACTTGAGACTTGGAGTTGGAAGCGAGGGGTAGTGGTGCCGATGCCGATACTAGAGGTGGTAGCGCTGTATCCTGTTGCCCAGTGAGGAGACCAAGCGTCATATGAAGTAAAGTAACCAGTATCGTTCGTCCATTGGCTAATGTTGGTATTACTTGAACTACTTGAACCAGAGCTACGCCCCATCAAATCAGCCAGAGTATCGTTTTGTCTGTCTATGTAGTAACGATTTACAGCTGGAAAAACAGAGCTGGTATAACCATGAACATAATTTTTCAATTCTAAAATTTGCTGATCAATGTATTCTCTGTCCGAACCAGAAACTATCGCGAGCTTGGATTGCGATTTTTGTGAACCCTGATTTACAACAACAACTTTTTCTACAGTTTGTTTTTCTACAATTCTAGATTCATCTTCATCAATCCATGGCGATATGACAAACCGAGCAGTATCTTTCACCACATTAGAAAAAACATTCCATCCGCTAGAAACAGAATCAAACACAGAAGCAGTATAGGAATTGTTGTTTGAGAAATTTGAAAAAGCAATATTATTTTTTCCCAAAAATGCATAGATATTTGGTCCGAAATCCAACATCTCATTTTTCGTGTCATCTACAATATTTTTGAAAACTGTCAACGGTGACGTAAAGATGGATAGAGATACAAAAAACAAAGCGACTACGAGAGTGGATATGGGCAAAATAAATCTGTTAAATTTACTACTCCAAAAACCATAAATGTTATTATTTTTTGACTTTTTTAGATCAAAAAATACTCTATTAAAATCTAGTCTTCTCTCTAGTATTGGCAATAAAGGCTTATTTTCAGCCTTATATTCTATATTCCCAACGATCTCGGATGAACGAGATGTGTTTATTTTTCTATCTTTTTGATTATTTTTTAGAGATACAAAAACACTTGCTACATCATTGATTGTATCTAAATTCGTTAAACCTACAGGCTGCAGAGTGATCTTCGAGATGGATTGCTCTAATTGCTGTGTTTTTGATTTTTCAACAACAGAGGATCGTCCAGCATGCCTTTTTCTTGTAATAACCGTGTCTTGCGATTTCTTACTTGTGATTATTTTCTTGAATGAGCTCTTTTTCCTAGGAGAATTTTTCTGATATAGATCTTTATGTCTCAAAATTTCCTCTTCACAAACATACCAGTTTCTACCTACAAGTTTTGCTGAAATTTTCTTACCTCTACAAAGCTGGCCAATGTAGTCAGAAGCATACCCAGTAAGTGATGCGGCATTTCTAGCCGAGATGTATTTCTTTCCGTTTATTTCAAAGTCTTTTTCCACAATCTAATTATACAATCTCGGATGCGATCTCGCCTAAAAAAAGTGGGGATAAACTCCCTATTTTTTAAATTAAAAATAAATAAAAATTTATTACTAATTTTGTTGATTAAAAAACTTAAATTTACAATATTTCCCTAAGAAGAGTGTAGATTCCCAAATCCAAGATAAATTACTAATAAAAATTAAATCTAAAAATTTTTTAAATTAAAAGTTTTAAATTACGAATTTTCATAAAAATGAGTGATTAGAATATATAAGTTATCCACATTACTAAATATACATAATTATTATTACTGATATACTAATGTTTAGTAATGTTTATCAATATTTCAAATAGAAATAAAATACTATGGAAAATAATGTTAAAAATGAATTTATAACAATAAAAGACGCAGCGAGCATACTTAAGGTAACCAAACTTACTTTAAGAAATTGGGACAAGACTGGTAAACTCAAAGCCTATCGCCACCCTTTCAACAACTATAGGCTCTATAAAGTAGCAGATATTGACAATGTTATAGAAATGATGAATAACGATATATCTATTATACAATCTACAAAAGATGAGGTGCGCAAGCTAAACGTTATTCACCTACCCTCTTAGCACCCTTAGTTCTTTACACAAACTAGAGAACTATACTTTTTTATACGCACTCAAATTCTAAAGTAAAGTGTAATAATAGTGATGCAAAAATAAGTAGAGAAACATAAATTTTAAACAGCAGATTCCGTATAAATAAAACAAATCGAAATCTGCAAGCTCAACCATAATTTGATCCCCTACCATTTCTATTAATTTGTTACTTATAAAAATACCGGGGCTACATCACCATTTCAATAAACCACTTGAAAGACCCCATTTTGATCTCAAAAATTCTCTAGCAGACAAAATAATCCCAAAAACAGTATCTAAAACTTACGTTATTTTGCAATAAAATAGTATAATTTACTATACCTAAAGCTCGGTGTTGAATATCCAACGCTTAGACTCTTGTACTTTATCCACACCCCCTTAGCCGCTAAGATTTTGGAAGTATTAGAATGTATACACTATGAGGAAAGAGCTATTTAAAGAGAAAGAAGTCTACTACCTGCACAACAGCAGTAGCGGAAACAATATTTTGTTTGGAGACGAGCAGGATTTTATAAGATTTTTATTTTTGATTTTATACTTCCAATCCCCTACCCCCATATATAACTCTGCTTGGTACACACAGATGTTTGAGAAGAAGGGCTCTTTCGTATCTCTCCAAAAAAACCTAGGCGAGATCCTGAGGACTCGAGCTATTGAGCTACTATGCTTCAACCTAGAGAAAGACAGCTTTCATCTGCTCGTTAGAAATCTGGTTGATGGCAGTGCCTCCGTCTATATGCAGAGAGTCCTTACTGCTTATAGTAAGTACTACAATGCAAAGTATGTGAGGAGAGGGCACGTGTTTAACGGCCCATTCATCGCAATCAAAATAAAAAATAATGAAGCCTTGTCGAAAGCAAGCTTCTTTACCCACAAAAGAGA
>JBBTQZ010000020.1:5040-6731 GCA_038065435.1 Patescibacteria group bacterium
AGGTCTAAGCTGGGCAAATCTGGATCATTGAAATACCTATAATCATGCGAATCTTCTTTGCTACGTTGAGAAAAGGTGCTTTGGCTAGCCTCATCCCACCCGCGTGTTTCTTGGACCACCTTCTCACCACCCTCAAGAAGTGCGCTCTGGCGCTTGTATTCATAATCTATAGCTTTTTCTACCACCTTAAACGAGTTCAGATTTTTTACTTCTACTTTTGTACCCAAAGATGCATTTTTGCTAACCGATATATTCGCTTCAATACGCATCTCCCCTTTCTCCATGTTCGCTTCAGAGATCTCTAGATACTGTACGAGCAGTTGCAATTCTTTGGCAAATTTTGCCGCCTCGCTAGCACTTTTTATACAAGGCTCTGTAACAAGCTCCATAAGTGGCACCCCAGATCTATTGAAATCGACTAGGCTTGCGTCTTTACTATGGCTAGACTTGGCCGTATCTTCCTCCAAATGCACTCTGGTGATCACTGCCCCACTAAGATTCCCTCCGGAGACAAGAGGGTGTTTGTACTGGCTGATCTGATAGCCTTTTGGTATATCGGGGTAGAAATAATTCTTACGATCAAATACCGATTGTTGCGCAAGCTTTCCTCCCAAAGCTAGACCTACTTTTCGTATATGTTTTACCGCCTCTTTGTTTATAACAGGCAAGGTGCCGGGGTGCCCCAAGCATACAGGGCAAATATTTACATTTGGTCTTTCCTCATCTGGATCATTTTTACACACACAAAACATCTTGGTCTTTGTCTTGAGCTCTAGGTGTATTTCCAAACCAACTGTAAGTTTGTAATTTTCCATTTACTCAACAATTTAGCGCACTTTTTGCATTCTTGCAAAAAATTTTCTTATTTCTTCAAAGAAGATTACTGACAATGCTATAGAAAAAACAATCAGCCACTGATCTAGTTTGAGAGGTACAGTGTGCATTAGATCCTGCATAAGTGGATTATAGAGAGCAAAAAGATGCAAAGACAGTGACCCTAGAAAAGCTGGGATAAGAAACGAATTGGAAAAGAATCCACGAAAAACAGAATCTCTGCTTGATCTACAATTCCATGCATTGAACCATTGGAATACGGCGAGCACTGTCATGACAAGAGTGGAGGCAAGTATTGTGTTATCGGCATAGACACTACCAAACACATACAGAGACCCAAGCATCATGATCACCCCCATAAAAAATGCTCGGAGAAGTCTGCTTTTGTCTAAAATTATATCGCTAGATCTTCTACTATCTTTCAAATCTACATTTGGTTCAAAAGCTAGAGCGATTACAAAGAAACCATCGGTGACCAAGTTGAGCCACAGTATTTGAGTCGGTGATATAGGTAGTGGCCAACCCAAGAGAAGCGCTCCTAAAATAGTGAGAAATTCTCCAATACTGGTAGAGACAAGGTACAGTACCACCTTCCTTATGGTGGCATATATAGACCTACCCTCCTCTATCGCCGCTACTATACTTTTGAAATTATTATCTAGAAGTATCAAATCTGCGGCCTCTTTGGCCACATCCGTTCCTCCTTGGCCCATAGCAATACCCAAGTGTGCGGCCTTCAAAGAAAGGGCGTCGTTTACACCATCCCCCGTCATACCTATTATGTCTCCCCTCTCTTTATACGCTTCTACTATGGCCAATTTGTTTTCTGGTAATACTCTCCCAAAAACAGAGACCCC
>JBBTQZ010000020.1:6831-14838 GCA_038065435.1 Patescibacteria group bacterium
CGCAAACCATTTTTTGCATATTCTTTTATTTTTATTTCAATTTTTTCAAAATCTTTTTTCTCTATATTTCTTTCACCGTGAGTAGTCCATATTTTAGAGACTCTATCCAATATACTCTCCGGCTCTCCAGACACAGACATGAAAAATCCTTCTCTAGTTTTCTGTACTATAGAGTGGAACCTGTGTTCATATCCGAATGGTTCTTCAAATACGATCGGCTCTTCATTGAATAGTTCGTTTCTTTGAAACCCCACCTTTTCGCCAAACACAACGAGAGCCGCTTCGGTCGGATCGCCGTGTACTTCAGCGGTATTATCGTCTCTAAAAGCAACTGAGGCGTCACTAGAAGCAGTGGCTACTTTGGCAGCAATGAGCACTTCTGGATGATTGGCGCTTTCTATTATTGAATCATTGAGATATATATCACCACGAGGAAGAAAGCCTGATCCAGAAATTGAAAATTCTTTATTATCTACATAAAGCTTTTGTACGGTGAGTTCGTTTTTGGTTATAGTACCAGTCTTATCTACAGCGACCACAGTAGCTTGCCCAAGAGCTTCTACCGCCTGCATATTTTTGACCAGAGCGTTGCGTTTGGCCATCCTATACACTCCTCTAGCCAATATGAGAGTGATGACCACCGGCAAACCTTCTGGTATGAGAGAGACGGCTATAGCTGTAGCAGTAAATATTATTTGACCTAAAAGCAATCCGCGCCACAATCCTACGAAAAATACCAAAAGAAGGGCGACAAAAACAGACAAACCAATGATTTTGGATAGATCACTTATTTTTTTCTGAAGAGGCATTTCCGCATCCACAGCTTCTAGCTTGGTAGATATACTACCTATAAAGGTACCTTTACCCACGGCAGTCACTACTGCAAGTGCTTCTCCCGCCACAACCAGAGTACTTTTGTAGAGCATGTTGCGTCTATCCGGCATAGAAGTATCCTCTTTCAAAATACAATTTTCTTTTTCTACTGGTTCTGATTCACCTGTAAGTGCCGATTCATCGGTTTTCAGATTTTGGCAATTGATAATCCTAGCATCTGCCGGCACTTTGTCCCCACTTCTCAAGACAACAATGTCTCCCAAAGTTAAGAGAGCATCATCTATTTCTTCTTCCAAACCGTCTCTCACTGTCACCGCTCGCCCTTTAGAAAAATGCTTCAAAGCCTTCATCACACTCTTCGCTTTTGATTCTTGGAAAGTCCCGATAGAAGCATTGAAGATAAGTACGAACAGGATTATCACACCATCAGAAAGTTCTCCTATGTACATAGACACCAAAGTCGCTACGAGCAATACATATATGAGGGGGCTCCTAAACTGATCAAAGAAAATTCGGAGTAAGCTCTTTTGTTTCCCTTCAGATATCGTATTCAAACCATTTTCTTTCAGGCGTTTTTCTACCTCGATCAATGTGAGCCCTTTTTCGTTTGAATTTAGAGCTTCCAAGACAGCTTCGGCACTTAAGGCGTAGGAGTTGATCATGTTTTTACCAAAATAGACATCTTTTTCTCGTATTCTACTATAGTTCTAACATATTCGGCGTGGCTCCAAACTAGCGGTGTGGCCGACAAGCTACTACTATCATTGGGGTTCAATTGTTCAGAAAACATATGATAAAAAGCTTTAGATGCAGCCCATTCTATATCTTGCAATACATCTTTCAAATCGTCTGAGGAAGAAGCAGAGGCTATCTTATATTGAGTAGCCCAGAGCGACGTAACGAACCAAGGATTACCGACAGCAGAATCAGAAGATTTCAGGTAACCATCGTTTTCGTATCTAGCTATACCCCCTATATGAATACCGGAGGACAATTTCTGTTTGATAATAGAAAAAAAGTTTTTCAATCTTGGATCATCTGGAGCCAAAACCCCAAACTTAAACGGACCATAGAAATTGCTCATATCTACTCTGGTATCTTTCTCCAATTGGCCATCTTTTTCAACTAGCTGGATAAAACATTTTTTGTCTTCATTCCAAAGTTCTTTCAGAATGGCAGACCGCATACTTTGTGCCTCAGAATAGAAATGCTTGGTCTCATCTTCTTTACCCAAAATCTTAGCGAAATTACCAGCCACATTGAGGGCCCCATACACCAAAGAAGCAGTGAAGCTTGATACACCATACCTTTCCTCCCATATGTCATAGCTCGGCAACGGAAGACCGGTCTTTGAGTCTTTATATTTTATGAGAAAAGTGGCAGCTCTTTTTATAAGGCTATTGTAGAGATTTTCTATAAATTCCAAATCCTTAGCTCTGACATAATGTTCCCAAAGCCCTACCAAGAAAATGGCGGTCTCATCTTCTTGGATAGCGAGCTGTCTTTTGCCATCTCTCACCCACGGATGCCAAGAGCTACCCAAAGAACGGTCCGGCTGATATTTATGCAAAACATATCCATCTTCAGTAATAACGTTATTGGCAAAATCATAAAAACGTCTAGATATGTCATAAAAACCCACCTGATCAAAAACCCAAGCAGTGAAGCAGGCGTCGCGAGGCCAGACATAGACATAGGTATCGCCTCCATATTGGACGTTGCCAGAATCACTAGAAGCCAAGATGCCCCCCCGATTGTCACTATGAGCTCTCATCACCAAAAGGGATGCATAGAAAAGATCTTTGGCTCTAGGCGAGAGGCCTGAGAGTGAAATATCTAGTTGACCAATCCACGCATTCCAAAAATCCTGCGTTGATTCTATTACATGTTCCGGCGTCTTTTCAAAGAGATAGTTCAAGAGCCCTACTACTTCTCTATAAGTTTCGCCGGCAGCTATCCAATGATAGACAGTCATATTGCCACCCGGTAGCACCACTCGACTCCAGCTTATAACAGAATCTACTATGCCATGCTCTATTTGATTTTCCGACAACTTCCCATCTTCGGCATCTCTCCAAGTGCCCTCCTTGCCTTCTATGCCACAAAAACCGATAGAATGTTGGTCAAAAGCCTTATTGTCACAAAGACCACCAACCAAAAAGACTCTTCTACCTTTGTAATGGATGATGGACTCTATGCTATCAGAAAAATAAGCAGTATCGGCATGATTGGTTTCTCCTATTTTGAATTGTTGATCAAAAAACACTTTTATCTCTCTTGCTTTTGATCCATTATTTTTAATAACTAATTTCCTCAAAAAAATATTTTTCTCATTGTAAACGACTGTGCTCATGTCTACAGATAATTTGCATGCTTCATTTACGGCATTGGTTTTAGCTATCATAGATTTGTTTGCATACTCTGTACTTGCGCGCCATTCACCATTGTCCAGCCAATGCATACCCCCATCCACAAATATGCCGATTTTGTGCAGCTGCCCTTGACCGATATGATTCTCCTGCCCTACATAAGGAAAATAAAAATCTCGTATCTGACCAAAATTGTCCAGACACACCAAAGTATTGCCATTACCTAAAACACTTGCTCTTGCCATACAAATATTTTAACATATGTTTTTATTTCCCCCTTAATGTAAGGGGGATTAAAGGGGGTTATTTAGACTTCACTAAACCGCAAAGGTTTTAGTTTGCGTATTGGTATACCCACAATCTCGTTTTTCTTTATTTCACCCAACCGAAGGCGCATATCATGAAGTACGTTCATATAGGCAATGAAGGCTTCGTGCGGGGTCTCATACGGAGAAAAATATTTGTGCACATCGCCATCATTCCAGTATTTGGTACACATATAGTAGAAGTGGTCGCTAGTCTGGAGCCTCCTCCAGTCTCTTAAAAGATCTGGATCTTCTACATGAGAAATCTCTTTGCCAAGAGTGTAGATAGAATCCAATGCTTCTCTCTGAAGATCGTTGGAGAGCCACGCCGATAGATCGCGCTCTGTATCTGCCCAAGAAATATATTCTGGTACATCTATAGTGTCCACAGAATCATACTTATCCAAAACTTCTGAAACAGTGAGAAAATCATTGCCAGCATTGCGAAGTATCGCTTCGGGCAAATATCGCAAAAATTCAAATATTCCAGTGTCCTCCCACTGATGCTCACCAAATGTCTCATAATCCATAAAGAGATTGACCACTTGACCATTACCATTATAATTGCTTATCCATTCGGCAAATTTGTCTCCAGTCAGAGGCCATTCGTTCCATTCTTTTTGGCCAAATCTAAAAGCGATGTCATCCGAAAGTTTATAATGCTTTAGAAGCGCTTTTATATTTTTAGTACCACTAGGTTTATAGACAAAAGTAGGGCTTCGCCAACCCAAAATACGATCCACCCCTTCAGCCAAGATGCCTCTGTAGCCCATCTCCTCAGCCAATTTGGCTATTTCGTTGTTATACACAAGCTCTGTATTACGAAACACTGTCGGAGTCACCCCAAAAAGATCACGCAATTTTTTGCGATGCAATTTCACTTGCTCCAAGAATTCATCCTTGGAGTATATAGAGGCTAGGGAGTGGTAGTAAGTTTCTGACAGAAGTTCTACATTGCCCGTATCTACCAATTCTTTAAAAGAAGAGATCACCTCTGGGGCAAATTCTTCAAACTGCTCTAGGGCAAGGCCGGATATTGAAAAGCTGACTTTAAAATCTGGGTTGCGACGAATATTTTCAAGCAAGACTTTGTTTGCCGGTAGGTAACTCTTTTTTGCCACTTTCTCAATAATAAATTTATTGTCTAGGCTAGTACCGCTCCGATCATTAAAATATTCCCTACTATTACCCACATCAAAAACTCGATACTTGCGAACACGCATTGGTTGATGTACCTGAAAATAGAGACAAACAGATGGCATACCAGTATTTTAGCACACCAAAAACAAATCAGAAATAAAAATAAGAAATAAATAAAGAAGGGGTTAAGAAGAGGTCAAGATCAGATCATTGTAAATACTCAAAAGAGAGTCTGCTGCTTTTCCCCAATTTATATTTTGAGCTTCTCGTTTACCATTTATAGATAAGTGTTCCTTCAATTTTTTATGTCTCAATATATTTACCACCTTGTCGGTCATATCATCCACATCCCAAAAATGCGATTTGAGCACTTCAGAAACAACCTCACTTACTCCCGACTCCTTAGATATTAAGACCGGTATATCGCTAAGCATGGCCTCCAAAGGCACTATACCAAACGGCTCAGACACACTCGGCATAACAAAGACATCTGCAACCTTAAATACTCGGCGCAATTCTAACCCACGCAAAAATCCGCAAAAAATAAAGTGGTCCGTAAGTCCCCTGCGAGACACTTCACTTATCATAGATCCTTCCATGTCACCACTCCCAGAAACAACAAAAAAGGTTTTTGGTTCAAATTTGAGGACCTGTTGCGCCAAAGCGACGAAATAATCAGGGCCTTTTTGCAGAGTAATCCGCCCAACAAAAAGTACCACCGAGGCACCATACTTTTTCAATATCTCTAAATCATGGTGTATATCAACTTTTTCATCTACAAAATCTACTCCATTATGTACCACCCTTACCTTATCCGGATCGATCTTGTATTTTTCTAATACTGTTTTTCTAGTTTTGCCGGATACGGCGACTACCATGTCAGCTTTACTGAAACCCTCTTTTTCTATTTCAAAAATATCTTTATTTATATTTTCTCCACCACAACGATCAAATTCTGTTGCGTGTATATGAGCAACAAGAGGCTTCTTTGAAACACTTTTTGCCATTATACCGGCCGGGTAAGTAAGCCAATCATGGCTATGTATGATGGAGTGTTCTATTCCCTTCGCTATACTAGGGGCGCTCCGAGCATATTTAAACACTCTACCCATAATACTATTTTGTTTGGGGGTACTTTTAGAAACAGGGTGATAGAGATGATCTTTTTTTAACCCCCTTTCATAGCCAGAGGTCATATTTACAATATCGTCCATATTTTTAAAAGAAGTTGTTTCGTCGGCAAAAATTATACTGCACCAATTTTTTTTGATAGGTAATTTATAGGGTAAAACAAAAGAAAGGTCTACCCCTTTTATGCTAAGCGCTCTCGCCATACCTTCACAAGCAACACCTAAGCCACCACTATTAAACGGTGGAAATTCCCACCCAAACATCAAAATTTTTGGCAATGATTTTATCACTTTGGTAAACGATCAAGCTCATTTCTATAACTAAATACTGACGGATAGATCCTCATCATAGCGACGAAGGTGCTTACCACCACAGGTCCAGCTACAAATCCAAGCGGACCAAAAAGAGAAATGCCTCCTAAAACAGAGAAGAGTATTATGAGGGGATGAATCTTGAATTTCTTTTTTAGAATAAAGAAAGTAAGTAAATCATCCACTAAACCTACGGCCACAGCCCCCCATATAAGCACCCCGATAGCCGCCCCGATCTGTCCGTTTATAAAGAGCACTGCTACGGCTGGCACCGTCACTATCGTAGTACCTAGAAATGGCACGAGAGAAGCAACCATAGCTACAAAACCCCACAGCACTGGCAAAGAAACCCCAAATATCAAAAATCCTAGGCCCAAAAAGAGACCTTGAATGATGGCTATAAGGAACCGTCCACGCAATATTGCCTCTACAGAAGAACGTAGAGCTTCCAAGACTTCGCTGTCGTAATTATCCGGAAGAGGGCTCCACATTATGAGTAATTCTTTTATTCTTTCTGCATTCACCAGAAAGTAAAAAAGTGAGAGAAGGAGCAAAATAAACCCGAGCAAACCTTTAAAAACAGCATTGAAAACCGAGTCAAAGTGCCCTATCAGCCATTCTAAGCCAGAACGAATATATTGTTCTGCTTCAAAACCTAAGTTCTGATTAGATGGAAAAAGATTGGCTATGTCTGTATAAAGAGAGCTCAGTAGATCTATAATTTTTTTGGCTCCACCCCCAAAAGCTATGGAATTGTAAAGACTGACGGCCTCCTTCAGTACAAAAGTGGATATTATTATAGTCGGTATTATGATAACGACCATCACAATAACCACAGTCGCTAGAGAAGCTAGTTTCTTTCTACCGCCAAATTTTTGAAGTAGCGCCAAAAAAACTGGATAAAACGCCACGGCAAATATAGCAGCTAGAAATATTACACCGATATACGGCTTAAACACAAAAAAAGAGAGGGTGAAAAAAGTCGCAGTTATCAGTATAAAGAAACTCAATTGTAGATTTTTATGAGACATAAACTTAAAAGCTTGGGATAAGCTGTGTCTTTATTTTAGCATTTAAAATGTTGCAAAATCTACTAAAGAGTGGACAACTACGACTGTTTTTTAACAAAAAATCTATAAATCAAGAAAACCCCTATTGCGACAAATAATCCTATAAATACACTCTTTTCAAATTTAGAAAAAACATCTGCATATTTTGTGTACACACTACCGACTTTCCAGCCTATACTACCGAGAATAAGGCTTCGGACAAAAACACCAGATACGGTAATAATAAAATATTTGATGGGCTTCATACCCATCACACCGCAAAACGCCGACACAGCAACACTTGGTATCACTGGGACCATCCTAGAAACCGCTATTAAAAGCTCGTCTTTTCTTGTGCCGGTGAGCTTATCTTGCATTTTGAGGACATCTGACCAATAAAGACCGATATACTTACCCCACCTCTCTATAACGAACTGACCGCCGTATTTAGCTATATAGTAGACAAAGTACGAACCTATAGTCGTGCCCAAAGCAGCTGGAATGGCTACTTTGAACAAAAGAGAGGGAATGCTGTGAGCAAAAAAGAAGCCAGACATCATCACGATCAAAGCCGAAGGTATAGGCGCCACCACCTCCTCTACCACACTCGCCACAAACACACCCATCGCCCCCCAAGGCAATATGTGAACTTGTAGAAATAAAACTAGCGTTTCAATCATCAGAATTAAGTTTAATTAAAATTTAGATAAAAAGAAAGCGAAAGCCCCATACTACAGAGAGTATGGGGCGGGTCCGGTACAGAAATGGGCTCCACATCGGACTGAATCTTGATCACCCGCTCTGTTTCTTTTTCTTTACGACCTCGGCATTATACGAAATGCCACATCCGTCGCAAAAACATTTTTGA
>JBBTQZ010000020.1:14848-16990 GCA_038065435.1 Patescibacteria group bacterium
ACTAAACTGACCCCTTGAACCAGGCCCGATTATGAGCGGTCCACTCATTGGATCGTATTCAGAATCGTAAGTGGTCACAAGAATAATCTTGCCCTTACAGTGACAGGTGCCAATCTGTTTCTTTTTTGGCCTCCATCTTTCAGCTTCCCGCCGCTCTTCCTCTTCTCTCTGTTTGCGCAAAGATTCATTAATATTCTTGGTCATCTCATCTAGTTTTTTTCTTGAAAAAGGTTTAAAAGTAAGCGGCTTGACATCAGCAAGTCTGGGAACTTCGCCTGATTTTTTGTTTGGCATTTTGTGCCTCCTCTAGTCTATATACTACATATATTTGAATAAAAGGAAATGGCTGGAGGTTATCCAGCCATCAATGATGGTAAACCATCATTTTTGATTGCGATCATAATAGCCACCACAATATCCAAGAAATATTTTCTTTGGCATGTCCAATGGCCGAATCCGTTTCCCCTCTGGCAATGCTTCGAGCAAAGTGATCCAACAACGCCGATTTCCTGTATTGTTTAGTTCTTTTCGAAAAGCTCTCCGAAGACGCATGACCTCTTGCCTTAATTGAGGTGGGGTCATGGTTTTAAGATCACTATCAAGCTTTATTGACATTATTTAACTCCCTTTCATCTGCGAGGAGTGAAGAATGTTGGCTTTTTAAGCACGTCAACATCCCGATCCTTTAGAAATTTGCTAATCACCTCTACTACAATCCCATTCTGAGATTTTTCATGCTGAACCGAATATGCTTTCAGGTTTTTGGCCAACACTTTAGGCAGTCTGAAAGTTGCAGTCACGGTATTGCCAATTATTCGTTTTTTCAAGCTAGATAACTCCTTTCGTCTGACTCTGATATTACAGATTTTTGGATAAAAAGGAAGCTATTTTGTTTTTTAATACACTTTTACACGGCCGTGATAATCTGTATATGTTAAACACTTGGTGTTTAAGATTAATTAATGGAATAATCATTTAATTAAACCGAGGCTAATAATTTCCTTAACATAGACATCCAAATTATCATGATTTTTCAACTCTTCCAGAGATAGCCATTTATATTCCAAGTTTTCAGAAGTATCCAAAATAGGCTCGCCATCTGTATCACCTAGATAAGAAAGTCGGACTACATGCTTTTCTTCATTAGGAATAATATCTTGGGCGTAAATGAGCTTTGGTTCTGAAAGAATTTCAAGCTGAGTTTCTTCTTTAACTTCCCTTTTCAAGTTATCAATCAACTTGCTCCCCGGATCGATCCTGCCACCAACAATATCCCACTCTCCTTTTATATTTTTATATTTTTCGAGATTTCGCCTAACAATCAAAAACTTTCCTTCTTTATTTCTTAAAAAAATCTTTACACCGACTTGGAGTTTAATATCAATCATTATGATCAGTTTAATGAAAAATTGGATAAAAAGAAAGCTACAATTGAAACCTATGATTGTCCACTTTTTCGCGACCGCGATTTTTTGGACAATTTATTTACCATGGCACTTCTTGAACTTTTTGTTTGAACCACACCAGCAGGGGTCATTGCGTCCAACTTTGGTGTGTTCTTGTCCGGTTCCCCCCTTAATGTAAGGGGGGCTAGGGGGGTTATTTGAGAAGTTGTTATTAGAGGTCGTTATCTTCATCGCCTGATTTTGAATACTGGTCTGATCGCCTGAAATTTTTTGATTTTCAGCAAATTTTGCTAAATTCTCTTCTATCATCTGCTCAATTGAAGCTTCCATTTGCTTAAACATTTGGAGTCCTTCTCTTTTGTATTCCACCAATGGGTCTCGCTGACCATAAGCTCGTAAGTTTACCGATGAGCGTAAATAATCCATCTGCTCCAAGTGGTCAACCCAAAACATATCCATACTCTGGAGCTTGATATCTCGAACTTTTATGTCCGGCTCTCCAGACAAAACCTGATTCCTTCTTTCATAAAATATTTTACGCTGATAGTTTATAACATCGTCGTATTCCAAAATGTGTTTACGAGCGTCAAAGTTGAGCCCTTCTATGCGCGATTGAGCACTCTCTAGTGAGCGAGTGATGAGTTTGTTTTCTATAGCTTCATCTTCCTCCAGCCCCATCCTACCCATCATATTTTTGACCGTATCTGCCGCAAAAACCCCCATAATCTGATCTTCC
>JBBTQZ010000020.1:17000-17442 GCA_038065435.1 Patescibacteria group bacterium
ATCTTCCATGGACACAAAAAACTGTGTCTCGCCCGGATCCCCCTGCCTACCAGAACGTCCCCGGAGCTGGTTGTCTATACGCCGTGCATCGTGGCGTTCGGTACCCAGTACGAAAAGACCGCCAAGATTTTTCACTTCTTCATAGTCAGCGTTTGAAGCAGGGTTACCACCAAGCTTTATGTCTACTCCTCGTCCAGCCATATTGGTAGCTACAGTGACAGCCCCCTTACGCCCAGCTTGAGCGGTTATCTCCCCTTCCCTTTCATGATTTTTGGCATTAAGTATCTCAAACTTCACTCCCTCCGTTTTTAGATATTCTGAAAGTAGCTCATTCTTCTCTATGGAGATGGTGCCTATAAGGACGGGCTGGCCTTTCTGTTGCAATTCTTTTACTTTACGAGCAATAGCTTTGAGCTTGCCTTTTTCGGTTTGAAATATAAGA
>JBBTQZ010000021.1:0-9200 GCA_038065435.1 Patescibacteria group bacterium
GGTCCAAGTTGTCCGCCTGCTGGTTCTGGTGTTTGTGCAGGATCTATAGACAGGTTTATATCAAGCAGTTTGGGGTTGACGGTATAGAGTATGAGGTATGCGCCAGCGACTAGAAGAAGGCCTTTCAGAGCGTTTTCAATGCGTTTTTTGCCTTCCTCCTTCTTCATAAAAGCATCTGTAGAAAGATATTGGAACCCGCCTATAACAAGGCTTATAAGCACAAAAGCTGCTGATATGCCTACGGCTAGGTTGAATAGCCCAGGTAGATATTGCTCTAGGGTGGTTTTACCGGTCGATTCATTTACTGTACCTGGCAAAGGAGCCAATACTTTGTAGCCATCATTTTGGGCTAAAGCTTGTTCTACAGATAAAAACAAGATACAAACTAAAAAAGCAAAAATAATCAAACTGGGGATTTTAAATTTTAAAATATAGTTTCGCATTTTATTCCTCATTAAACTGCATAGTAAGGTTGGTGCTTGTAAACTGCAGTATTTTGTTGAGATTTTTGATCTCAAGACTGATAATGGATCTACCACTTTCGCCTTCTGGCTTTCTAAACACTGCTGTGCGCGAATTTTGGAGCTCTGGGGCATTAGAACCATTGAGCCGCCAGCTATATTCTAAACCAAAACTGCCCTCTCTGGTAAAGAAATAAGGAGCAGCCACCACTTCTATTTCTTGCGGCTCTAGATCAAAAATTTTTCCCAAAGCTTGGTCAAAAATGTAGCCATAATATGGATCGTTCCGATAGAAAACTATTTCTGGATCAGAAGTGGATATATCCAAAAAGCTTTCTGCTACCAAACCTGTTTCTGGTTCGCGTACCAATACCGATATTTCTTCTACTGACCTAAGTAAATGTCCGTCTATAACCAAAATATTTCTACCATAGCCAGATTGGTCGGGGTATTTTTGGAAACCGTCGGACCAAGTGTATATAAGTTTTTTAGAATCTATAAGACTGCCGTTTTTCATAAATTGAGGCATGGCCACCACTTTTAATCTACCTTGGCGTGGATGCAGGGCCTTACCTTTGTAAAATGCCGGCACATAAGAATCGGCTTCCCAAACCATCTCTACTCCAGTTGGTGTTAGGCTAAAGCTCCTACTAAATTCTGCCCCCCTACTCAAAGTTATTTTTATGGTAACGGTAGTGCTCTCCCCCACACCCCCTGTTTTGAAGTTGAAACTTTTGAACCCTCTGCCTATTTGTATAGATTTGTCATTTACAAGCCATTCTATAACGGCAGAATCCAAATCCTCTGTGTACATGGCAAGTTCTACAAACATGGTAGTGAAAGGAGTGGGATAGGTAGGTATAAGCTGTATATCCAGTTCGCTTGATAGGGATGAATTCGGGTCTATATTTAAACCAGCTAGATCTAGTATGTTTCCGAATTGTGCACCAACTCCAAATGGCAAAAGAACCATAAATAAACAAATAACTAAAGCAGATCTCTTTAACATAAATTTATTTTAACATAGCTCTCAAGCTAAGATTACTTATTTGTGGAGAAGCTTTAACTTGGTTTTTTAAGATTCAATACATTATTTTCTCTAGTTTGAGGAAGATTTTTGTTTATTTCTCCTATTTTACTCTTAAAATCATTTATGTTTTTGCCCTCTCTCAAACTCACTCCTTCTGGTGTGATTTTGAAAAATTTGTGCTCCGTTCTTTCTACTGGGTTTAGTTCTTTTATCTTCGCTTTCTTTGCCCTTTTTGCATATTTTTGTTTTATCTCCTCTTCATTTTCTGGATTTTCAGCTATTTCAAGAGCTTCTTTTTCGCGTTCTTTTTTTTGCCTTTTTCTTCTTTTTACATCTTTATATTTTTGAATAGGTAAATAAAGGAACATTGTTATGGGATTTGTCCAGGCAAACATACGGCCTAGAGCCCCTGAAATTGTAGGTTCTTGGCCCCTGTCCTCCATTCTTGTGAGAGTGATTATAAGGGCCATGCCCATAGTCCAGAAAAACCAAAACGGGATACCATCCAAAGCGGGGATAAGTTCTAGTACGTATGTCACAATGGAAGACATAAATCTTTTTGTGTTTGAACTATAAGAAACACCTAGAATTAGAAACCAAACCCAAAAGACAAAAGAGGCACCGATTGCTACGATCTCGCCTATAAGCCCAACTAAAAGTCCGTCACCCAAATAAAATAAAACAAGTTCAATAATATCTACAACCAGAGCTACTATACATAAAAACCATGCCACCCACAGCTTTATGCGCTGCTTTTTTTCGGGTTCTACTACGGGCTCTACAAGGGGCTGTTTGGAGTACAGAGGTCTCGGGGGGCTATTCTCTAATGCTAAATCATTTTCCATTTTGATTGAGGGCGTTTTTCTTTTGTTTGATGGCGAGTATCTGCGACGGATCGGAGGTGATGATTTGGTCTTCGGTGTAAGAGGCTATTATTTTTATAGCCACATGTTTAAGACCGGCAAAGAATATACCCTCTCCTACTCCAGATTCCAGAAGCAAGTATTTTTCTTCGTCTGTAAGGTTGAACACATCTTGGAGCCTGTCTATAGTGGTCGGAGATTGCTTCAAGAGTATCTGGATAGATGAGTTGGTAATAATAGGTGTGCCGTAAGGCGACTTGAGGAAATCGTCCACATCTTGAGTAATGGTCGCAAGTCCGAGATAGTATTTCCTACCTCTTTTGGCAAGAGAAAGAAGGAAAGAGGCCGTGTCTTCACTTTTCATCATCCACCAGGCCTCGTCTATAACGAGAAGTCTCTTTTTTATCTGTTTTCTGATAGCGTTCCAAATGTAGTGCATCACTATATACATGGCTACTGGTTTGAGCTCGTCTTCCATGTCGCGAATGGAGAACACTACAAACTTTCTGTTTATATCTATATTGGAAGGCCTGTTTATAAAGTTGGCCCAAGTACCGCGAGTGTATTTGGAAAGGCGCTGGGCCAAAGATTCCCCTCCTTCCATGCCACCAAGCACTAGCTCAAAGTCCGAAAGAAGCGGAGGCTCTACATTGGCAAAATTGGAGTCAACCGTTATGTCTTTGAGGGCGTATGTTTCGGTAATGGCTCTGTCTATAATCGCGTCTTCTTCTGCCGTAAGGCCACCCATCATTATGCGGAATAGCCCAACCAAATTTATAATCTGGGTTCGGAGGACGCTAGCAGCAGGCTCATCTTCTCCGGGTATAGGCAATTCAAAAGGATTTATGTGATGATCGGAATTGAGAGATATATTGAAGTATCTACCTCCCACCGCCTCTGCCATATACTGGTATTCATTTTCTGGATCTATAACTAACACATCTGCATCGAACATAAGAGTACGAAGTATTTCTAGTTTAGTAGCATAAGATTTACCAGAGCCAGATTTGGCGAAACATATAGAATTGTAGTTTTCCAAAGAAAATCTATCAAAGAGTACCAAAGAAGAGTTGTGCCTGTTGATACCATAAAGTATACCCCTGTCACTCGTCAGGTCGAAAGAAATAAATGGGAAAATACTAGAGAGGGGTGAAGAATTTATTTTGGAGTGTACCGCGAGCTCATCTTTGGCTATAGGCAATATGCTTTCAAACCCCTGTTCTTGTTGGAAGAGCGAAGGCTTCACATACACTAGCTTAGACTCCAAGACGGATTTTATTTCAGATTCTACTTTGTCCAACTCCTCGCTATTATTGGCATAGACAGATATATATAGCCCTACTTCAAACATTTTTTCTTGGGCTTGTTGCAGATTGTCGCGCAAATTTTCTAGATCTTGATAAGCCGTGTCTAGTATAGGGTCTCTCACCAGCCCTTTTTCCTCTCTGATGCGAATCTGGCTTTGAACCTCGGCCACCTTCTTTTGGAAGGTGCGGAGTACCCCAGCTGTCTCCATGGGGTGTATAAACAAAGAGACATCAAACATTTTGTCCATATTTATTATGGGCGCAAACCAACCTTCAGCCAGAAAACGCGGATAAGAGATGACAAAAAAGCTTCTAACCACTTTTTCTCCCAAATTGAGCTCTTTGGCGTTTACTTTGAGAGCGCTGGGTGCCAAAATATCGCGTAGTTTGAGCTCGCTAGATTTGGTCACCACATCCGGCAGTATGTTTATCGGCATGGTTACCCCCTCTTTTTTCTTTTTTTTAAAAAAATCAAACATGTTTAGTTGGAATTATGAATTATGAATCAAGAATTAAGCATTTATTTTTTCTTTCCTTAATTCATAATTCTTACTTCTTGATTCTGAAACCTATTAAAATTTCGTATTACGAAATTTTAATAGGTTTCTCCGTTTCCCCCGGATTAAATATCTTATAAAACAATTCTACCACTTCGTCTGTCCCCAAGCGCTCCACTCTTATGCCGCAACGCGATAGCCCCTGTTCTACCACAGCCATTCTCTGCTCCAGCTGGCTTCGTTTTTCCTCAAAATCCTCCTCTTTTTGCTCCTTGCTTTGTTTACCACCAAGGCCAAAAGGCAAGCTACTGGCGCTCGGCATGCTCGCTGCATCGTACGGCACCACGATAAAGAAATTTTTGGTCATTATGCTTGTAGCATCGGTGAAATTCTTTACGAAGGTGACATATTGCTCTATCTGTATCTTCATCAGGTCGTTGGTTTGGTTCTTGTGCTGCTCCTCCAGGAGGGCTATATAAGGCCTTATATCTAGGCGACGCGACTGTACTACTATCTGCAAAGAAAAATCTAAAGAGTTGAGAAAGTCTTGAAATTGCAAAAGTATAGCCTGCCTCTCATCATCGCTCTTGAGCGAGAAGTTTATAGAAGAAGCCATCAGGATGCCACGCATGCCACCCTCCTTGAGCATGACTAGCCCATCGCGTACATCGTCTATTGGTACAAAATCTTGTGTAGCAGTTTTTGCCATTTTTATATTTTACCCCGAACCCTCAATACTTACTACTATACCGTCGTTTTCTCTCCTTCTTTCTTTTTAACATCCAGCTCCCAATTTAGATCTTTGAGTTTGCTTTGCGAAAGATTTGGCACTATAAGCGAGCTATACTTCTCCTCCTCCCCCTCTGGATTTTTGACAGGGGCATCTTCTTTTTTCTTCCATATGTAGAGTTTGTTTGCCATAAGGTATTTGAAAGCAGCCTCCAAAGTATATATAAACGGACGATTGTTGATTTTGTAAAAAGCCAAAGCAAGAGCGAGAATAATGATTGGTGAAGAGACTGTGAGTCCCCAAAATACGCCAAGCAAAGTAACAGAAGCTACGGCTACCGCTCCTCCGCCGGCTAGGTAGATGAATTGCTTTAGGGTGAATGGCCCGAATATTTTGTCTTCTACATCTATGAATTGTGGAACCTGAAAACGCATAAGTTGGAATTAAGAATTATGAATTATGAATTAAGAATAAAAATTAAGAACCATGCTTTGTACGATTAGATTTTAACAGACCATTGCAAAGCTTGCTAACGATTATGGTTTGACTGGCCATTTCTTGAAAAGTTCTATTATCTATATATCTAACATCTCTTGCGATAAGCAACTGGTTTTGAAGTTCTGTAAGTGACCCTAGGGCTATAGCGTAAAACTGAGTTTTATCTTTGTAAGTATTTCTACTAAAACCCTCCGCTAAGTTTGAGGTTATAGATACTGACGCTCGTCTGATTTGGTTTGTCAATCCGAACACTTCTTCTTTTGGGAAATTTTTTGTAACCTTGTATATCATTATAACTAGTTTATGTGCTTCTTTCCATGCGATCAGGTCAGTAAAAGATCTGATTTTTGTGTTTGCCCTTAATTCATGATTCATAATTCTTAATTCACTCCACCGGTTCTCTATAAGGATCTGCTCCTGCTTTATAATCACGCACCTCGTTTATGGTATTTTCTGTCGGTAAATTGTTTGGTAGAGTGTCTTGTTCTCGCTTAATTCTTAATTCTTGATTCATAATTCCGCCATCAGCCGGCTTCGCCGGCTGCATGGCTCTCGCTTGGTTCAACACCGTCTCCTCAAAACTAACCGCGATGTTGTTTTGTTTTTCAGGTTTAGGAGATTGTTGTGCGAAAGTTCTAGCGAGCGACTGAACGCTGGTGATTAAAGGCTGTTGAGTAAGAATATTATTTAGTCTAATATTCTTCTGACTTTGTTCTGGAACATATTTTGAATTAGTATCTTCCATCCTATCTAATTCACTGAAAATTTCTTCCTCAACCTCTTTAGTAATTTCCCCCACGGCATCTTTCGCGATATTGAATTGAATCAAAGAATCAGAAAAATTAAACCTAGATTTCAATCCCAAAATAACATAACCAATCTCGTCACTAAACTTTAAAGCATCGTCTTCACTTAAATCGTGTTTCCACGCAATATTTTGTGCTAAGCCACCTATTTTATCAGAAAACAGCATATTTTTTATGAAATGTGGACTTTTTTTTATTGCGTCTGAAATTTTATCGAAATCCATATTTAGAATTGTTGTTTTAATGTATTATCTAAACCAAGAGTATGCCTCAATCCAGTAGCAGGATCATTTAGAGTTTGCATTTCGGCACTCATATTTGCAATACTTCCATTGACAACTGCCCCACTCATTAATATTGTGTATCTAGCTTGCTCCGCTGGTGTTAATGTTGCCACCATTGTTGCTGGTGCTACAAATATCCCCACGTAAGCACCAGTATTTGGGGTAAAGCCCATCTGATTGTTTAATGTGTTTAACTCACCTCTAGCTGTGTTCATCTCCGTTCTTAATTCTCGTATTCTCTCGTCTATCAAAGTTGCTGCTCCGACTCTGTTTGAACGACCCATCATGCCGAACAGAGAATTGACGTTACCTGGTGTACTACCACCGACCACGTGTAACTTAGATGCAATTCTTCGTGCATAATTCACTCGTGCTTGTCTGTCAGTAAATTGTTTACCCTTATCGAGAACTCTTTTAGTCTTCTCTTCTCTATACTTTTCAAATCCACCCCTACCTTTTTCTGTTGGTGTACCCAAAATGTCGAGTTCTTTTCCTAATCCAGGAGCTTTCCTTATAGTTTCTGAAGAACGAATATCATAACTACCCCGCGCAGCTTTTTGAGTGCCCGTGTATAGTACATTACCAATTCTAGAACTTCCAGCCCAACGCTGGAAGTCTTGCGACTTCTCTAATCTACTGGCGACTCTTCCAAATGTTTGTCTTCCGGCAAGAGCTACTCCTCCAATTGCTCCTGTGCCTACTGCTCCCGTAATCCCCTTAAATGCCGCGGCGGTGGCGCCTTTGGAGGCAAGGTTTTTAGAGATAACCAAAGCTGCTATGGAAAGACCCATCACCAGTATATAACTTATCAAGACTCCAAAGGCTTTTGAAGGATCTATTACAAGTGATGACCAATCTCTATTGCTGTTATTAAATGTTTGTAGAGTAATTATAGCACTCCCCACTTTGAAAGTTACCCAAGTTAGAGCAAAATATAGAGGGGCAAAAAATGCTTGGTTTATCAAGGAGTACCACCATTCTCCAAATTTCCCACTTTGGCCGGGGATAACAAAAGCAATAAAAGCAAATGGAGAGAGAATCATCAAATATATCAAAATTATAAAACGAGCAATAAACATTATACCGGTTATGATGAACATCAGGGCTGCCATAAGCATAAATGTGCCGGTCAAAAAACCGTAGACTAGTTGATTTGAACCAGCCCAGCTACTCAAGGGTCCTGTTCCAAAAATTGTCGACATTCCAAGCATTCTCATATAACCACCGGCAATACCGCTATATCGCTCTGTTCCGATAAGGAATTTATTTGCCGCAGAAGATCCATTATTGCTTAAAGTAACTTCATTTCCGCTTGATATGGCTCTATAAAATCCATCAGCCGCTATATTTGAAGCGTCTATAACTACTTTGGTAAAAAAGAGACTAAAGTTTATGAGAAGTGCAATTAGAATGATATTTAATATAGTTTTACCTATGTTGCCGTATTCTGATAAGAACATGGTGCGAAAGGCGGCGTAGAGAAGAACAAATATAAATGCCATATTTGCCACATCGCGTATAGCAACCCAAGCTTCGGTTATACTATTGCCAATTGGGGTTCCAGTACCAATGTTTTTTGCCATGTTCACTACGGTAAAATGAAGTATGAAGTCATAAATTGTGCCAGATATTATAAGAATAAAGGATGTTATAACCATTGGTATCCAACCTACAAACGCGAGGAATCCACCAGCAATATAATCTGACAATCCGGCCACCAATGAAGCAGCTATGGTAGCGAATTGCGCGTCGGCCTGAGTCGGTAAGAAAAATATTGCAATTACAAAAAACAATCTGAAAACTAGAATTGGGCTTTTATTTTTTTTCTTTTTTAACAGATTAAACAACATTTATTGGTTGGAATTATGAATTAAGGTTCAGAAATTTTTTGCATAATTCTTGATTCATAATTCTTGATTCTATTTTTATTGTACTGTCACACTACATACATCACTCTTGCCTCCACTGGATAGGGTAACTTGGTAAGTGCCGGCGGTAGAGTAGGAAGTGCCGTAGTTTACTCCTGTGCCAGAGGTCTTGGTGGCGCTCGGGGAGGACCAATTGTAGGTGGCAGACCAGTTGAAGTCGTTGGTATTGTCGAAAGCGGTGAGGTAGGCGACGCTGTATTTGCTCACGGTCTGGCTCTTGGGAGTACAAGCGAGGGGTTTTGGAGAAGGTGGTGGGGTGGAACACTGCTCTCTCACATGAAATTCTACCGATCTTTCAATGCCATTTATTTTGGCAACTTTTTTCCATGTGCCAAGGTTGCTGGTACTCCAAGTACTGCCATAGTTTGTCCATTTGGAACCAGCCGGATCGCTTTTCATTGTGTACCCGTAATCAGCGTCTATTTCAAGGGTGGGTATAGGTGTGCCAAGAAACACAGGGTTCCAATATGAAGACCAAAGTATTTTGGCTCCTACTAGTCCTGCGGGTCCGATGGCTGTGTATAACGGTGTTTGTCCTATGCAGTAATATGTTTTGTCTGATGTAAGAGTGAATGGGAGAGGAGTTGTGTTTATAGGAGGGGTTGTGGTCGGAGTCAATGTTTGATTTAGATTATCTACATAACGAGTGGAAGAAGTGGTGTTTTGAAGAGAAGTAAAAAGTCTATTTAAAAGGTCCATAAGCTGTCTTGTGTAAGAAAGAAGTGAGCCCTGTGCTTGATAGCCCGAAGGGATTGGACCGAGGTTGAATACGGACGAGCCACTAGTTCCGCCGGTA
>JBBTQZ010000022.1:0-15900 GCA_038065435.1 Patescibacteria group bacterium
TTTTCCAAAAGCGATCAAGAAAAAATCATGCGCGCTATGAAGAAAACAAGCGGCATGATACTTTCTACCGGCCCTACTGGAAGTGGCAAGACCACCACTCTCTACACACTTATAAAGATGCTCAACTCAAAAGACATTTCTATCATTACTATTGAAGATCCAATCGAGTATGCCATAGATGGCATAGAGCAGATACAGGTCAACCAACATGCTGGCCTCACCTTTGCCAATGGTCTACGCTCTATCCTAAGGCAAGACCCGAACATTATCATGGTCGGTGAAATAAGAGACAGCGAGACAGCCAACATTGCAGTGAACAGCGCTCTCACTGGCCATCTCCTTCTCTCCACATTGCACACCAACGACTCAGCTACTACTTTGCCAAGGCTCCTAGACATGGGTATAGAGCCATACCTCGTCGCTTCAACTGTAAATATCGCTATAGGTCAGAGATTGGTCAGAAAAATATGTTCACACTGCAAAGAAAAGTTTGCCATTTCCCCCGTGATCAAAGAAAGCCTTTCACTTAGTGCGGTCTCGCCTTTTTTGGATCAAAATTTCGATCTTTATAAGGGTAAAGGTTGCGAGAAGTGCAACAGAAGTGGATATTCTGGTCGGCTCTCCATCAACGAAGTGTTTGTAGTGACAGACGAAATAAGAGAAGCCATAGTTAGGAAAGCTTCTTCCAGCGAGCTTCGCAAGATAGCTGTAGCGAATGGCATGAAGACGATGCTCCAAGACGGCTTGGACAAGGTCAAGGATGGCAAAACCACTCTAGAGGAGATACTGCGAGTAATCAACGAATAAAATGCAAAAATTTAAAAAAATTGAGCTAAAAAAATTTGACGGTGTAAAGCTTGGCGGTATAAGCAAAATATTCAAAAAGCTTCATATCAAAGCTATCCGCTTTTCTTTTTTTAAGCTTTCCATCAAAGATCAAATGTTTTTTGCTAAGCGACTTTCTTTTCTTATAAAGGCTGGCGTACCACTTTTGGAGAGCCTCTATATGATCAAAGATCAGACCATATCTCGGAAATTTCAAAAAATTATCTTGCCTATCATAGACGATGTCTCCAATGGTCAGTTTCTTTCCACCAGTCTCGGCAAATTCCGGCATCTTTTTGGCGACTTGGTGATCAACATCATATCCATAGGCGAGCAAGGCGGAGTCTTGAGTAGCAACTTAGAATATCTAGCCGAGGAGCTCAAGAAGAGGGAAGCTCTTAGGCGCAAAGTAGTGAGTGCTTTCGTTTACCCTATAGTGGTTATCGTAGCTACTCTCTCCATTACTACTTTTCTGATGGTTTATCTTTTCCCCAAGATCATTCCCATCTTTGCTAGTCTTGGCGCTGGGCTTCCAACTAGCACTCGCATGCTTATATGGATGAGCAACTTTTTGCAAAATCATGGTTTTCTTTTGCTTATCTCCATCATAATTTTCTCAATTCTAATTTCCATAATTCTTAGAAAGAACAAAGTGGCCCACTTCTTCATGGATTATTTTTTTATCAAGGTGCCGATTATAGGCAGTGTGGTGCGGTACTACAATGTAGCCAACTCTACCAGAACTCTCGGTCTTCTTTTGCGCAGTGGCCTTACTTTGAACGAAGCTCTGCCTATCACTGGCAAAACTACCAAAAACCTAGTTTATCAAAGAGAATTCAACCATCTTTCCAAAGTGGTAAACAGGGGAGAGAGAATCTCTAGTCATCTCAAAAAGAACAGAAGTGTTTTCCCCGACATGGTGCATCAGATAGTCGCAGTAGGCGAGAGAAGTGGCAATCTGGCTGGCTCGCTCGTGTATGTCTCTGAGCTTTATGAAAACGAAGTGGACGACTTCACCAAGAATCTTTCTAGTCTGATTGAACCAGTCCTTATGATTTTTATGGGTGTTTTGGTTGGTTTCGTTGCTATCTCTATCATTAGTCCTATATACAGCATCACTCAACACTTAAGTCCAAAATAAAATGATAATGAATAAAAATAGAGGACTAACTTTAATAGAAATAATTGTGGTAATCGCTATCTTTGGGTTGATAATTGTATTCGGTCTGACTCTCGATCTCAGCTCATTTAAGAGGAGTACTTTTCATTCTGAACAAAGAATTTTGGTCAGTGTCCTAGAGAAAGCACGCAGTCGCTCCTTAAACAATATGTTTGGAAGTGTTCATGGTTTCTGCTATATCGCTCCAAACTATGTTATTTTTCGAGACAGGGTTACTTGTTTACCGACATCAACCACAGATGAAATCGTACCAGCAAACATAAATATAGCTTCAAATTTGGGAACAACTTTTCCGATCGAAATAGTTTTTGCCCAACTTACTGGCAAACTGGTACCCCAACTTACCCCAGCTAATAACGAACTTGTTATTCACATAACAGACGGTATCAAATCCGCCGATATCAAAATAAACAATGAAGGCACAATTAATTGGTAATAAATACAGGAAGAGCTTGTCCCGCGAAGCGAAGCGAAGTGGGGGTTTTGCCACTCTTGAAATATTAATCGCCTTTTTAGTGCTAATTTTATGTATTAGTGCTGTTATATTGCTTGCTTTCGGTAATCAATCGGTAGCTATTGATTCTGAAACAAACAACGAAGCCCTCTACAAAGCTGGGCAAATGTTGGAAAAAGCTCGGTCTGATTCTCGTTTTGATTTTGCTTCGGTTAACCCTATACCTACTCTTCCAGTAACATTTATACAAGATAATATTTATAAAAAATCTCTTCAAGTAATATACCCCGATCCTAGTGATTTTTTCACCAAAAAGGTGACCAGTAATATTACTTGGAAAGTCGATGGCGGCCGAGATCAAACTATTTCTCTCTCTACTCTCCTTACTGATCCAGCAGCAGTAAATGGTGGCAATACCTGCAACTCTGTCCTTTCTGGTGATTGGACCAACCCTCAATTATTAGGAGATGTAGATGTTGGTCAAAACAATGGTGGTACTGATGTTGATATTTTTTTACAAAAAGCTTACGTGACAACAAACGCTAGCGCTACCAATAAACCAGATTTTTATGTTGTTGATGTAAATAATCCAAACTTATCTCCTTTGCCGATTATTGGTGGTGTGGGTATCAATACTGGACCAGGACTGATGGCTGTTCATGTTACCGATAAATATGCTTATGTAGCAAATCAAAGTAGAAATGGACAACTCCAAATTATAGACATTCAACCGAGTACTCCAAATCTGATCACTACCTTTCCATTGACCAATGTGACAGGAAGTGGTGCTCAAGCATTGGGTAACAGCATTTTCTATAAAGATGGTTACGTTTATTTAGGGCTTACGACTACAGCAACTGGTCCAGAATTTAATATTATAGACGTAAGAGTTTCAAATGCTCCAGTTTTGCGCGGTAGTTATTCTATTGGTCATGATATTAATGCGATTTATATAAGGGGAGATTATGCTTACATCGCTTCCCCCCACAATGAAGAACTAAAAATTTTAAATATTTTTGATAAAGACAATCCGATACCAGTCGGTTTTGTAGATTTGTTGGATAACTCAGCCAATGGCAAAAGTATCGCAATGGTCGGTAACACTTTATATCTAGGTCGGACTGAAGGTGCTTCTCCAGCGACCAAAGAGCTCCAACTTGTTAACATCACTATTCCGGGTTCACCAGCCCCCGGTGTTTCTTTCGATGTAGATTCAACCGTTAATGCTTTGGCCATCAGAGAGAATTTGGTTTTTATGGTGACAAGTGAACCGGGACTTGGTTTTCAAATTTGGAATTTGGACACAGGATTACTTTATGGTTCAAAAAATGTGCAACAAACTTCAACTGGAGGGATGGATTGTGAAGGTAATTATATTTATATCGCTCAAAGAAGTAACAAAGCATTACAAATAGTTGGTCCCGGTCCATAAAATTATGAAAAGTAAAAATAATACCGGTTTTACATTAATTGAGGTTATTATCTATATTGCGCTTTTTACGGTGTTGATGGGGAGTGCTTTTGTTACTGCTTATCAATTGTTACAAGGAAGTGATGTTTTAAATCAAAAAACAATTAATCAAGAAGAAGTTAATTTCGTTTTACATAAAATAAACCGGGCTTTAAATAGTATCGCTACTATCAACAATCCAGCGAGTGGCTATTCTAACAGTCTAACTATTACTAAATATGACGGTACTGTTGTAGATATAAAATTAAATGCGAACAAGATAGAATTGAGAGATGGAATAAGTGGAGCATATCTACCAATTACGACCGATAATGTGAAAGTGACCACTCTCCAATTTCAATATCTCCCTCCAGTCGGCACATCGCCTGCTGGCATTACCGCTTCTACTACTATAAACGGTTTTGTGGCAAGTACTACTAAATATATTAGAAATTAGTATTAAGGGATATGAATTATGGGTTAAGGGAAAAAAAGAATAAGAAAAAAGGAGGGTTTATGGCGTTGATGTCTGTCATTATTATTTCGGTTATTTTATTATTGATTGCCAGCACATTGAGCATGACTGGTTTTTCGGGTCGCTTAAATATTTTAGATTCTGAATATAAAGAAAGGAGTCTGGGTTTGGCGGAAGGTTGTATAGATGTGGCATTACTTAAACTTGCAATTACCCCTACTTATTCTGTTATTTCACCTGGACTAGATATAAATGTTGGAACAGATAAATGTACTATTCAAAAAGTTGATTCAGTCCCAGATCCTATTATTATAGAAACTAGAGCCACATTTCAAAATGCGGTCACTAATATAGAAGCAAAAGTTCTAAAATCAGATCTCTCCCTAGTATCTTGGCAAGAAATCCCGTAAGTTCTGATTTCTAATTATTGCGATAGAGGTTGCTATAATGAATGTGGTGTGGTAGTGTTCCAAATTATTAAAAGATGTTATTAAAAGTCGGCTTTAAAATTAGAAATTAAAAATATGAAGAAAACAAATAAAAAGTTGAGTGGTGGGTTTACTTTGATCGAAATTTTGGTGGTCATCGGCATTATTGCCATCTTGGCAACCATCGTCATCATTGCCATCAACCCCGCTCGTCAGTTTGCTCAAGGACGTGATACTCAACGTTTGAGTAATGTGAATACAATTCTTAATGCTATTGGTCAAAGAATTGCTGATTGTAAAGGTACATTTGAAGGCGTATGTGGTGGAGTTACTTGTCCAACACTGCCAACTACGGCTACTGCTATTGGAACTACCCTAGATTCTTGTTTGGTTCCGACATATGTGACTATAGTGCCAACTGAACCTAAAGCTGGAGCACTTGGTTATACAGTTATGGCTCCTACAGGTGGTAGGGTTACTGTCGCTGCTCCAGCTGCAGAAATTACTACACCTATCTCCGTTACTCGCTAAACACAAACCCCAGTAGGGTTCCCTTACTAGCTGTTGCAAAAATCGGCCATGCGCCGATTTTTGTTTTACGATAATCCAGAGTGGGGGAGGGTCACCCTCCACAGTTTTTGCTAGAAAATGATTGACAGATATTTAAGAAGTAATAGACTATCAAAAGTTGCGTTATTTGTCTTATTTTTAATAATTATTACTATTTTTATATTATTTTATGTCAAAAATTAATAAAAAGTTCGTTTTTCTTGGTGTTTTCTTACTCGTTACTTCTTTCGCATTACCAATAAATTTTTCTAGAGCGAGTGAAGAAGTGGCTCTGGTTGAACCTTTGGTTGAAGAAGTAGTAATCGGAGAAATTATAGATGGTGCTTCTACTGAGTTTGTTGAGGAAACAGTAATTGAAGAAAGTGTTGTAGAAGTAACCGCCCCAACCGAAGTCCTGAGCGCTTCAATGGAAGAACCTCAAACATTAACAATTTCTGAACCAATTTTGACACCGACATTGACCACTGACAAAGCTGATTATCACCCTGGCGAAACCGCCACCATCTTTGGTAAGTTTTTTGCCCCTCTCCAGAATTTTATTTTGAAGATTTTTGGTAGTGATGAAAATGATCAGAATTATACCGAACAAGTAGAAACTGTTACAACTAACGAGACAGGATTTTTCTCATTTAACTACACTCTTGATAATTTATATCGTCCGTTTTATGAAGTCATAGTTTCCACTCTATCCGGCGACAAAGTAGCAGAAACCTGGTTTAGGGATTCTTCTGTTCAAATTTACGACCAATGTACAAATGATGATGGGGATGGATATGCTACTGGTGATACAGAATGTCGTTGGACAAATGGTGCTATCAACTCTAGTAACTCTGTATATTTTGAAGGAGATTCCACTATTCATAGAACTTGGATAAAGGGCTTTGCTCCTGACACTCAACACACTGTCACATTCAAGTATGGGACTACAAAAGGAGGTAAACATGCTTATGACTATCTGACTACTTTTGATGCCTCAGAAGATTCCACTGAAGCAGATAGATGTGATGATATAACAGGGTGTGTTGGCGCTGATGAAGTTACTTCATCTATGCAGAATGATCCTAATGTGCCGGATACCATAGAACTTGCTCTTGGGACTCGAAATTTTACTCTTCGTGGTGGGACGATTGATGTTGTTTCAGTTCCACTTAGGGTAAGCGGGGCTACTACAACTGATAGCGAAACAGTGGTAACAGTAACATTTACTACTGCAGCAACAGGAACCCCAATGTGCGAAGAATCTAACGGACCAAAAAATACAACCATAGTTTCTTGTGGTATTGCGATTTGGTTTGGAGCTCACATTGCGAATAGTAGTGAATGGTTTGATTTTGATGGTACAACTGGTGCCGGTTCAATCAACGGTTCACCTTACCATGTTGCTTTGGCAAGTGTAGATAATGTCGACGCAACTCAAGGTGGAGGACGCGATAACCAGATGTCTGCTGATGTGCTTGTTGTCCCTACACAGGCGACTCTTACACTCTTGAAAACAGTAGTTAATGATAATGGTGGTACCGCAGTCGATACTAACTGGACGCTTTCAGCAAATGGCCCAACTCCTATTTCTGGTACAGAGGGTCAGACTGCAATAACGAATGCTCTAGTGGATGCTGGAGCTTATACTTTTTCGGAATCAAGTGGTCCCGCTGGATATACAGCTTCTCTATATAGCTGTGTTATAAATGGGGGTAATCCAATTGTAAGTAACTCCTTAACTCTCGCTCCAGATGATATCGCAGTTTGTACAATTACTAACAACGATCAACAAGCATTTATTACCGTTAATAAAGTAGTAATAAATAATAATGGCGGAACAAAAGGAGTTGCAGATTTTGCCCTAAAACTTGATGGAAATGCTGTAACTTCTGGAGTTCCAGTTCCTATAAATCCTGGCACTTATATTGCGAGCGAAGATTTTGCAACTGCTGTAGGATATTCACTTACTGGTTTTACTGGTGATTGTGATGGAAGCGGTAATATTACTGTCGCTCTTGGAGAATCTAAGACTTGTACTTTGACCAATGATGACCAGTCTGGAAATTTGATAGTTCATAAAGTTACTGTTCCTGGAACCGACACGACTACTCAATTTAGTGTAACGCTAAATTCAACACCAGTTAATTTTGGCGGTAATGCTACACAAAATATTGTAGGTGGTGGGATAGTAAATTACGAAGTAAACGCGGGGACATATTCTGTCACGGAAGCTCCACAAGCTGGCTGGACTCAAACTAGTAATACTTGTAGCAATATTGTAATTCCAAATGGTGGGTTTCAACATTGCTATATCACTAACACTCAAAAGGGAAATATAATTATTGTAAAAGATGTTATCGGCAACCCTGATCCAACAGATTTTACATTTACTAATAATTTTGGGAATGGAAATCCAGCCAGCTTTATGCTTGATGAGGATGGCAATGGGGATTTGCCAAGTTCAAGAAATTTTGAAGTCTTGCCAGGCACTTATTCTGTAGCAGAAACAGCTTTGCCCCATTGGCAACTAGAAAGCGCTACCTGCTCTGATCAAAGTCCTGTTAATGCGATCGTGGTATCTCCGGGCGAAATTGTCACCTGTACTTTTGTAAATGAGGAATTAAATAAAATCACTCTCATCAAAAACACAGTTGGTAGTGATGGTACTTTTGACTTCACCATGACTGGCGATACTCTTGCTCCTAGTGCAGAACTCACTACTGTAGCTGGTACTAAAACTCAAGTATTTGAAGATATTGACCAGGACAATGAATACACTATTTCTGAAACTGTACCGGCTGGCTGGGTGCTAACTTCTGCAACTTGTACTGGTGATGAGTCTCCAGAAAGCATTACTCCAGAACCAGGCGAAGATGTTACTTGTACATTTACTAATACCAAATTACCAACTCTCACTCTTCAAAAGACTGTTATAAAAGATAATGGTGGCAGCGCTTTAGACACGGACTGGACACTTAGTGCAAATGGCCCAACTCCTATTTCTGGAATTGAAGGTAATGCAAATGTGACCAATAAAATTGTATCTATTGGAAGTTATGATTTGTCAGAAACAAATGGTCCAACCGGTTATACTCCAAGTGCTTGGGTTTGTACTGGAGGTTCACAAAATGATGGTGATACTGTAACTCTAGCTGCTGGTCAAAATGTCACTTGTGTTATTACCAACGACGATATCGCTCCAAAACTTCACTTGAGGAAAGTGGTAGTCAATGATAATGGCGGGCTAGCTGATGAAGCTGACTTTACATTGACTGCTGATGGAACTGGAGCAAACGATATTTTTGGAACATCTCCAGTTGATTCTGGCGCTGGATTGCTAGCTGATACTTTTGCTTTATCTGAAACACCACTCGCTGGATATACTGCTTCGGCTTGGGTCTGTGTTGGTGGGACACAAAGTGGATCAAATATTACAGTAGGTATCGGAGGCGAAGCCACTTGTACTATTACTAATGATGACCAACAGGCTTATATCAGAGTTGTAAAAGTTGTGAATAATGACAATGGTGGTAATGCTCTTCCAAATGATTTTGCTCTAACTTTGGAAGGTAATGCAGTAACATCTGGCACATCAAATCCAGTAAATCCTGGAACTTACACTGCTAGCGAGACTCTAGTCGCTGGCTATAGCTTCTCAGGTTTCTCTGGTGATTGTGATCAGAATAGTGATACCACTGTCGCTCTCGGCCAGACTAAAACTTGTACCCTAACCAACGATGATGTTGTTCCAAAACTTCATCTTCGAAAAATTGTAATAAATGATAATGGTGGAACAGCTCTTGATACTGCTTGGACCCTTACTGCTGATGGCGCATTAACAAATGATCTCGTTGGTTCAACTCCAGTCGATTCAACCGGCACTCTCAAAGCCGATACCTTTGCTTTGTCTGAATCGGGTCCAGCGGGCTACACTGCTAGCGCTTGGACATGTGTTGGTGGCACCCAAAACGGTTCAAATATAACCGTCGGAATCGGTGGCGAAGCAACTTGTACAATCACCAACGACGACATCGCTCCAAAACTTCACTTGAGAAAAGTAGTTATCAATAACAATGGTGGTACTGCGACAGTTGCTGACTTCCTACTTTCTGCAAATGGTACTGATACAAACGATATCTCTGGAACTTCACCAGTCGATTCTGACTCTAGCTTGAAAGCTGATACTTGGGCACTTTCTGAAACTCCTTTAGCTGGCTACACAGCATCTGATTGGTCTTGTGTTGGTGGCACCCAAAACGGTTCTAACATCACAGTCGGTATCGGTGATGAAGCTACTTGTACTATCACCAATGATGACCAACAGGCATATATCACTGTCGTGAAAAATATTGTGAATGATAATGATGGTCCAATAACTAATCCGAACGCATTTAATTTGACATTTAATGGGACCCCAACTCTTTCTGGTGTTGCTATTCCGGTGAATCCTGGCACATATACTGCGGGCGAAACTAGTCTTCCAGGCTATATCTTTGAAGGATTCACTGGTGATTGCAATACAGCTGGAGCTACTACTGTAGCCTTGGGAGAAAACAAGACTTGTACCTTAACCAACAACGACACCCCAGGACATTTCACCGGAGGAGGAAGTATATTTGTTGAGGCGTTAAAAACTGGTACTAAAAAGCCAGGTGATGGACGAGTTACTCACGGATTCACGCTCCATTGTGACAAAAATAGACTTCCAAACAGATTAGAGGTTAACTGGGCTGGTCTTGCTGGTGCCAAAGGTAAATATGCAGAAAACAATTTCCATCTAACTTCACTTGACACTGCAAGTTGTTCAGATACTCCAAATATTGATTCTGGCAAACCTAACGCAGATTTTGACACGATTACAGGTACAGGCACAGGAAGATTCAATGGTGTAGATGGTGCAACGGTAAGCTTCGTGTTTACTGATGCTGGTGAACCAGGTAGGAATGATACAGCTCAAATGATCATTACTCCTTTTGGTAGCGGCACTCCAGTATTAAATATATCAGGTGCTCTAATGCTAAACTTCGGCAATCAACAAGCGCATCAGGATAATTAGTAGGCAGTAATCTTCTGAGATGCTATGTAATTATTAATACAGTGGTGCAGGGGGACCCTGCACGGGGTTGTAGCTTTGCTAAATGTGTTACAATTAAAAACAATTAAATAATAAAATAAAAATGAAAAAATTAGTTTTTGGTTCTATTATTTTTTTGGGAATTATCGCCTCACTCAACTCTTTAGCTGCGGGAGACAATCTTCCCAATCTTGTGGCTTTACCTGCAAGTAATATCAGAATCGAAGAAACTAACGGCACAAAACTTCTACGCTTCAGTACGACAAGCTGGAACAATGGTAGAGGGCCACTTGAATTGGTGGCTGGTGATGTAGATCAAACAAATGATAAACAGAGAGTCTTTCAGAGAGTGTATACTAGCGACGGCAGTTACCACGATGAAATAGCGGGGGATTTCAGGTGGCATTTGGACCACAACCATTTCCATTTAGACGATTATGCGAGGTATACGCTTCAACCCGTGAATGCCCCCGGAGCATCGGATGTGGTGGGGAGCAAAACTACATTTTGTGTAATGGATACAACTAAAATAAATATAAAATTACCAGGAGCTCCAAAAAGATCTGTTTACAGTACCTGTGGTAGTAGTGTGCAGGGCATGTCCGTTGGTTGGGGTGATACTTATGGCTACTATCTTTCTGGACAGGAACTGAATATTACTAATCTTCCAGATGGCGATTATGATCTTAAAATAGAAATAGACCCCAACAACAAACTCCTAGAAACAGAGAATACGGTTGACAATACTAGTGTTATAAATATTCGAATTACAGGCAATTCCGTAAGCGTTATTGGTTCTGGTCCTGGCAGAGGCAATCGATAACTGGTGCAGGGGGACCCTGCACGGGGTTGTAGATAAAGCATTTTTGGAGTATCTTTGCATTAGAAGGAGATTTGAAGTGGAACCATTGAACCAAGAAGAACTCGTATTTCTTGATCATGAGCTCGAAAAGTTGATGGGGGTGGCGACTGTTGTATGTTTTTCTTCAAAAAAATTTGCGCAAGCTGTACATAAGCTGGAGCAAAAGGGTGTGTTTACGAAATTTAGCGGCTTGGCATTAAGCGCCCATGTATCTGTAGACATGAATACACTTCGAGCCACTATGCAAAAAAAGAAAACGGTTGGTCGGAAAGGTGTTCGGTTAGACAACGAGGATCACAAATTTCTCAAAGCAATGAAGATCAAGATTGATTGAGGGAGGAGGTCAATCTCAAAAGCCGAGTTCTGGGTTTGAAATCTGGAACCGGCTTTTTTGTTGATCACATGTGCAGGGTCCCCCTGCACATCTGCACATGTTTTGCGACATATTTTGATTTAAAGTCTAGATTGACATCTAAAGAGGGCGAGTATAATGCAAAAATAGCAATCAAAGGTCGTAAAATAAGTTCTTTTTTATCAAATTATTAGTGATTATTAAATAAATTAATCGCGGAACTAGTCGTACTTTAATGGACGTAGCGTGCGACATGATTTCGCAAAATCATATGAAGAAAACTATAGCTTTGGTATCTGCTTTAGCTATTGCAGCTAGCATGGTACCTACAATCGCTGGTGCAGGCACTGGCAACGGCGCTCCTTCTGGGGCTCACTACAACCTCAACATCATCGGTGTGCCCAAGGGTAAAACTGCTGATATGACAAGTGGAAATCGGATCTTTGTTAAACTTTGGGGAACTGATACAAAGATAATGCTTCAAGAAGGTGATGATTTTCAGGTTCTTGATGCGAATGGTACAGATGGCACTGCTAAATTCCAATTGCCGAACCCAGATCCGAACAATACTGGAACAACTATGTACTCCGTATTTGCCCGAGCTTTGGGTAAACCAGGTGGAAAAGCTGATATGACCACTTGTGCAACTAATCCAGGGTCAGATGGCGTGTTCGGTACTACCGATGATTATGAAGAATGTTCGGTTGCGGTACTACACTTAGAACGCACAAAAGGTAAACAAAGTTTTGAGAATGTAAGCAAGGAACTTCTCTACATCTATGCGGATATTGACGAAGATGGGGATTTAGAAAGAGTGTCACTATTTGACGAATCGTTGCAGGGATACTTTTGGGATTATGATAATAATGGTTTGAAACTCGTTCAGCTTCGTTTCTATGAATGTTCATCAACTGTTCCAGCTGCTGATGATCCAGAAGGTGCAACTACGGATACTTGTGAACGAACTGGAAACTAAAAAAATTTACTAGGAAACAAAAAAGCCCCGAAAGGAGTTTTTTTGTGCCTATTTACAAGGCTGTGGAGGGTGACCCTCCACACTCCACATATCCACGAGTGGGCTTGCAATTAGTTTAAATCGTTGTAGGCTTATATTGTCGTGTTCGGCTTAGGCTGATCAAATTATTTAGATTATCTTAACTTAAACATTATGAAAAATAAGAATAAATTATTGATAGCAACTAATATGGTGGTAAGTATGTTGATGGCTTTGCCTGCTTTTGCTACTACCACTCCTGTTGCAACCACTACAAATGCCACTATTACCCAGATGCAAAGTCTTTTGAGTCAGATAAAAATTCTGCAAGAACAAATAGAAGCTTTAAACAAGCAAAAGGGTCAGTTGAGAAGCGAGATAGCTCATACTCTAAAGCTCACTAAAGATCTAAGAAAGGGTATGACTAGCGAGGAAGTAAAGCTTCTTCAAGAAATACTCGCAGCAGATCCAGATATATATCCTGAAGGCATAACAAGTGGGTATTTTGGTGATCTGACAGAAAAAGCAGTGAGAAAATTTCAGAAGAAATATGGTATAGAACAACTCGGTCTGGTAGGTCCTAGAACACGTGACCACTTACACAAAATACTTGGCAGTTTTAGCTCTACAACACCCAAATTACCACCGGGCCTAGCTAAAAAATTGTGGAACAATGCTTCATCCACTGCTACCACAACTAACAATGCAGAGTGGAAATTGTCTGTCTGTCATAAAAACAAAGAAACTCTTGTTATAGCATTCCCCGCTGTGCAGGCTCACTTAGCTCATGGTGATAGAATGGGTGCTTGCAGTGTAATCACACAGCCAGCTACTACAACCGCTACTTCCACAAACACCAACGCCAACGCTACCTCTACTACAGCAACTACCACGAACACTAATTAAAAAATCATGAGTAAGAAAGCATGTTTAGGATTGATTTTCGGATTAAGTTTGCTATTTGTTGGAACAACAGCATCGGCCGACCATTCTTGGGGTCCATATCATTGGAGCGCCAGCTCTTCTCCTGTCAACCTCATAATAGGAGACAATGTCTCTACCATTTGGGACAATCATCTAAGGATTGCTGAGAGCGATTGGGATCAATCGGAAGTTCTCGATCTATCTATCTCGGCTGGTTTGAGCAATGTCAAAAATTGCAAGCCAGTAAGCGGTAGAATAGAAGTATGTAATAGCAAATACGGCAATAATGGCTGGCTCGGTATTGCTCAGATATGGGTAAATGGCAATCACATCGTTCAAGCTACCACCAGAGTAAACGACACTTATTTTGCACGAAGCTATTACAATACCCCTGCTTGGCGGCAGTTTGTTATTTGCCAAGAAATAGGTCATGCTTTTGGTCTCGGCCACATAGACGAAGATTTCTACAATCCAAACCTTGGTTCTTGTATGGATTACACAAACACCCCTAACGATAACCAGCATCCGAATAGCCACGACTTTGAAGAGCTCGCTTCCATCTATTCGCACTTCGATTCTTTCGCTACTATACTTTCTCCAATAAATAATAATGGTAAGAATAATGTAGAAGAAAGTGATTGGGGCGAGGCAGTGCATCAATCCCAGAATGGGCGTACTTCAAGATTTGAAAAAGGATTAGGTTTTGGACGAAAAATGTTCACATTTGTCATCTGGGCCGACTAAAAATACTACTCACATATCGTCTTGACTTATCGTACCTTATATGTAATATAGGGTTATTAGTGGTTTTTATATTTAAATTATGAAAATTTATAGAGACAAAAAGGGCAGATTTTGCAAAAAGTCCCACTCAAGTTTAGGCGTATTTTCTCGCTCTCTTTCTATTCTTACAATGTTCGCATTGGTTTTTACATACTTTTTACCTATCAATGTATTAGCAGCAGCAAACTATGTAGTGAATGGTTCTTTGTTAATAAATGGATTGCACGTTGATGCTTCCGGTACTTTATCTGCAAACACCTTTACGGGTCAGGCAAGCCAACAGCATGCCTCTGTAAATTGGGACTTTAATGGAAGCGGTAGTTGGACAACTTTTATGAATGAGGCTGACTTCAATTTTACTGATAGTGGCAATAATGGAATTATTGCGAGTACTCCTTGGTCAACTTCTCATACATACTCAACTCCGGGAACGTATACAATTAAAGTAGTTCTTCATCATGCAAGTGTCAATGGTAATGAGTCTGGTTCTCAGGTATTTGAACAAACGGTAGAAATAACATACCAATGCAGTGATGGTACCGATAATGATGGTGATGGTCTTATTGATAGTAACGATCCGGGGTGCACCGGAGAACAGGATGATGATGAGTTTAATGAAATTCCTCCTCCAGTATTAGGATGTACTGATCCAGAGGCAACAAACTATAATCCGAATGCTACTCAAGATGACGGGTCTTGTCAGTATCCACCAGCACCAGTTCTTGGATGCACCAATCCCGATGCCACTAATTATAATCCTAACGCAACACAAGATGACGGATCATGTATTTTACCGGTTCTAGGCTGTATGAATCCTTCGGCTACAAACTATAACCCTCTAGCTACACAAGATGATGGCTCATGTGTATTCCCTCCTGAACCAGTTCCTGGGTGTACAGATCCGACTGCTCTAAATTACAATCCTAATGCAAATGAAGATGATGGTTCCTGTACCTATCCGATTTTAGGTTGCACAAATCCAAATGCTACCAACTACAATCCAGCGGCAACTCCGGGTAATGTTGATGCTGATGCTTGCACATTTCCTCCAGCCCCAATATTGGGCTGTACAGACCCAGAGGCTACCAACTACAATCCAGAAGCCACACAAGATGATGAATCCTGTACTTATCCTCCAGAACCTCCTGTATGTGATATAGGGTTCCATTTGGTAGAGAATGAGTGTGTTCCTGATCAGCAGGCTCCTACAGATGTATGTGCAAATATAGAAGGCGTACAAGAATCTGTGCCGCAAGGCTATCATCAGGAAGGGGAAAATTGTGTAGCAGACAGTACTCCAGAACCAACTCCTCCGTCAAATCCTAGTCAGCCAGAAACTGGGCCTAATCTTAGTGGAGGCAGACGACACGATATAAGTGGACTTACAGGTGGTGGAGAAGTGCTTGGAGCATCTACTTTGGGCGAAGCCTGCGGGCTTTACATGGACAAGTTTATAAGAAGTGGCACAAACAACGACACAGATCAGGTGAGCAAGCTTCAAACATTTCTAAACAAGCACCTTGGTAGCAACCTACCTATAACTGGCGTAT
>JBBTQZ010000023.1:0-5303 GCA_038065435.1 Patescibacteria group bacterium
CGCAACCTGCGGCTCAACCCGTGGGGCACAGTCGAAACTTGTATCCCCACCGCACATCCGATGGCCATGTTCCTGAAGTCGTGCAGGTTGATACGCCAGCTTAGGCTGCCACGATCAATGATAGTGGAGAGTTCGTCCGAACGAAGGATGCTCCGGCCAAAGAGGAAAATCTCTTGAAGATTTCTTTCAGGCCGGAAGAGAATGGGAAAGACTCGTTGGTTCAGGCCGAAGGCGTGGACGTCGAGAGATTCACTTTCGAGAAAAACGGTAACTCTATAACTTTCCGGTTCCGGGAAGTAAAAGAGGAGCCGGTCGCCGCTAACTAACCGCAAGCACACGCTTGCACACCCCGCCGAGGCAACTCGGCGGGGCTTTTATTTTTGCATTTTCTTTCTTTATCGCTTACTCTTAACCCATAATTCATAATTCATAATTCATGCGTCTTCTTATTGTAGAGAGTCCAGCTAAAGCAAAAACTATAGAAAAATATTTGGGAGGCGAATATAAAGTGGTCGCCTCTATTGGGCATGTGCGCGATCTGCCCAAGAGTAATAAGAAAGCTATAGACATAGAAGCAGGTTTCGTCCCCCACTATGAAATATCTAAAGGCAAAGAAAGAGTGGTGAGTGAAATAAAACATCTTGCAGAGAAAGCTGATGAGATACTTCTGGCTACAGATCCCGACAGAGAAGGCGAAGCTATAGCGTGGCATTTAGCTGAAATATTGAAAGAGGGGACCCCAGCCTCCGCTAAAGCTACGGCGGGCAAAGTTAAACGTGTGACTTACAATGAGATAACCAAAGAAGCTATTGAAGAGGCTTTGAAGCACCCAAGAAAGGTGGATCAAAATTTGCGTCAAGCACAGGAAGCAAGACGAGTGTTGGATAGGCTGGTTGGGTATGACCTCTCGGGTCTTATATGGAAAAAGGTGCGCTACGGATTATCGGCTGGCAGAGTGCAGTCACCTGCTCTGCGGATTTTGATGGAGAGGGAGCGAGAGATAAGAGCCTTTAAACCAGAAACTTTTTTTGTTATCACAGCTACATTAATACCTCACCCAAGTGTTCCCTTGCCCTCTCCTTCACAAGGAGAGGGGCGAGACGAAGTCCGGGGTGAGGTCGTTTTCACCTGCGGTATAGAACCAAAAACGAAAGAAGAAGCAGAAAATATATACAAAAACGCAAACACAAAAGATTGGCGAGTACTGGAGGTAAGTGAGACGGAAGTCAAACGCTTCCCTCGTCCACCTTTCACCACTTCCACCCTACAACAGGTGGCTTCTACCCGCCTCGGCTTTTCACCCAAGCGCACCATGATAGCTGCCCAAAAACTTTACGAAGCAGGGCACATCACCTACATGCGCACCGATTCTACTAGTTTGGCCGGCGTAGCTTTGGCACAGATAAAAACACTCATATCAAAAAAGTATGGAGTAGAGATGCACCAGATAAGACAGTTCAAAACCAAATCAAAAAGCGCTCAAGAAGCACACGAGGCTATACGTCCGACTCACATAGAAAAAGAAAGTGCTGGCACAACAGATGATCAGAAAAAACTTTATACACTTATTTGGCAAAGGGCGGTAGCGAGCCAAATGAAAGATGCTCTTTTGATGCGCACCAAAATATCCGCTTCTCCGAACAAAGAAGTACCAGATTTTGTTGCGAACGGTTCCCGTGTTCTAAGCGACGGTTGGCTTCTTGCCGATCCAAGAGCAAGGGGAGAAGATGTTTTACTGCCAAAGGTAAGAGCGAGCGATCCCCTAACTTTGCTAAATCTAAATAAAGAACAAAAAGAGACCACTCCTCCAAACAGATACAGTGAAGCTGGGCTTATAAAAGAGTTGGAAAAGCGCGGTATAGGTAGGCCTTCTACTTATGCTTCTATCATCAACACTATTGTAGAGAGGGGTTATGTAGAAAAGGAAGGGCGTACCCTCAAACCGACGGATACTGGAGACGTGGTGTCTAGTTTCTTGGAAGAAAATTTCGATAAATACATAAGCGACACTTTTACTGCTGAAATGGAGAATGAGCTGGACCAGATAGCAAACGGTGAAAGAGAATACGAACCAACTCTGCGCGAATTTTATAAACCATTTTTAGCAGATGTAAAAGCTAAAGAAAAAACAGCCAAAATAACCAATTTGGGTGAAGCAGACAAAAAATGGAAATGTCCTATTTGTAGATCTGACATGGTAATCAAACTAGGAAAAGGAGGTAAGTTTTTGAGTTGCCAAACATTCCCAAACTGCAGAGGTATGCGCAATATAGATGGTAGCGAAGTAAAAGAAGCAGAACCTTTGGGTATAGACCCACAAAGTGGACTGTCCGTATTCATAATGGATGGCAGATTTGGACCTTATGTACAATTAGGACCCTCCTCCGTTGAAGCTACGGCGGACGAAGGGAAAATAAAGAAAGTTAAAAAAGAGAAGAAGGCGAAGCCAAGAAGAGCCTCGTTACCGAAAGGCAAAGATCCTGCAAATGTTACGCTAGATGAGGCTTTGAAATATCTCTCATTACCAAGAGAACTCGGAGCACACCCAGAAAGCGAAGAAACGATAACTGCAAGTATAGGTAGATTCGGTCCGTTTATAGTACACCAAAAAGATTTTAGATCTCTAAAAACAGACGATGTATATACTATCGGCTTAGAGAGAGCTTTGGAGATATTCAAAGAGCCCAAGAAGCAGGGCCGAGCGCGTAGAGCAAAAAAATAGTAGAATTGCCAAAATGGATCCTCTTATAGAAAAAGCTAGAGAATTTGCAAAAAATGTTCATAAGGATCAAAAGCGCAACAACGGTGAGCCTTATTTTAGTCACCTAGAAGCAACCGCTAAATACCTAGAAGAAATGAGGATGAGCGCTACCACAATAGCCGCAGGGTGGTTGCACGATAGTATAGAAGATGTAGGAGTGGAACCAGAAATACTGGAAAAGGAGTTCGGCAAAGATGTGCGTTTTATAGTAGAAGGAGTAACCAAGCTCGGGCACATCAAATACCATGGCACAGATAGGTATAACGAAAGTTTACGCAAACTCTTCGTTGCTATGTCTCAAGACATAAGAGTGCTGATAGTAAAGCTTTGCGACAGGTTGCACAATATGGAAACTCTAGAGTTTGTACCAGCAGAAAAGCAGAGAAGAATCGCTGGAGAGACTTTGGAGATTTATGCTCCTATAGCTTACCGTCTTGGTATAGGCAAACTTTCAAAAAGATTGGAGGATTTGGCATTCAAATACGTTTATCCGAAAGAATACGCAGAAATATCTAGTCTGCTCAAAGAAAAACGCGAGGGTGAAGCAGAATCGTTGGAGAAATTCAGAAAATCGATTACCAAAGAGCTTGCGGCAACAGGGATAAAAGATTTTAAGACAGATTTTCGTATCAAGGGTATTTATAGTCTGTATAAAAAATACATCAACAAAAGTAAAGATATAGACAAAATATACGATATAGCGGCTATGCGCATCCTGCTCAAATTGCCCGAGGATTGCTACAAGGTGCTCGGTATAATACACTCGCACTTCCAACCCTTACCCGGCAAAATAAAAGATTACATCGCCCATCCAAAACAAAATGGTTACCAAGGGCTTCATACCACAGTCTTCACTGGTCATGGTACTGTAGCCGAAGTGCAAATAAAAACACTAGAGATGCATCGCGAAGCAGAGTACGGTATCGCTTCTCATATAGATTATAAAAACAACAAAAAAAATGCAGGCATAGAGTGGGTAAAGAGAATCCTACCCTCTTTTATATTAAAAAATAAAACTTCTGATAACGATCTACAGAAAGACACGCCAGAATGGATACGAGAGTTGGTAAACTATCAAAGTACTTCTCCAAATACAGAAGATGTTTTAGACGATATAAAGAGCGATTTTTTGAACACTCGTATATTCGTATTTACTCCCAAGGGAGATGTCATAGATCTGCCCAAAGATTCCACTCCTATAGATTTTGCTTACTCTATTCACTCCGATATAGGCAACACCATGTCGGGCGCCAAAATAAATGGCAAAATGTCTACTTTGAGCACAGTACTCAAAAACGGAGACATCGTAGAGATCATCACCAAAAAGAGTAGTAAGCCAAGTCGCAAATGGCTAGAATCAGCTCAAACCGCTCTAGCCAAAAAGCATATAAAGCAACTTTCCTAAATACTAAAATCTTTTATGGAATAGAGAGAATCATCTATCTCTGTGTTTTCCGCTGTTTTTATTTCCTCTGGAGTCCTGTCGTCTAATATCTTTTCTTCCTCTTCCTTACTTTCTGTGAGCGGCTTACTACTATTCTGAATTTTATTAAAAATATCCTCCAAATCAGAATCAGAGAAAAATTCTATAGTCAATTTACCTCCATTTTCCCTCTTTTCTATATGCACACGAGTACCGAGAGACTGCGCAAATTTTTCTTCCAGATCCGACAGGGCAGGATCTATATCCGATTTCACCCTCCTCACTCTTTCTATGGCTATTCTGCGAGCCGCTGTCTCTGCTTCACGCACATTCATCTTGCGTATCATTATGTCTTGGAAGAGCACCCTCTGTTCTTCTGGTCTTTCTATAAGCATAAGGAGTGGTCGAGTATGACCTTCGTTTATTTTGCCTTCAGAAAGAGCAACAAGCATCTCCTCCGGCAATTCCAAAATACGCATGGTGTTGGTGACATATACTCTGCTCTTGCCTATTTTTTGAGCAATCTGATGATGTTTGAAGCCAAAGCTATCGGCCAATTTTTTGAAAGCCCTAGCTCTTTCTACTGGATTCAGATCTTCTCTTTGGACGTTTTCTATTATAGCGAGCTCCAACTTCATAAGATCATCCCCCGTCTTATTGTCGGCTTCGCTGTTGCGTATGATGACAGGCACCTGCGAGAGACCTGCTATGCGCGAAGCCCTTAGTCGCCTCTCACCCGCTATAAGTTCGTACTCCACAGCCAAACCATCATCCTTGGGTACTTCTTTGCGTGTAACCACCAAAGCCTGCAAAACCCCGTATTGTTTTATGGAGTCAGCCAAAGCTTGCATAGAGACCGCGTCAAACTCTCGTCGAGGCTGAAAAGGATTGGGCTTTATCTTATCTAGCTCAACCCAAAATATAGAATTCTGATAAAAATTGTTATTATTCATCGCAGAGTTATTTTAACACAAAAAATAAAAAAATTATTGTTCGTTTTGATTTTAGTGGATATTTGGAGTATATTTTAATAGATGCCGAGGTGGCGAAATTGGTAACCGCAATCGACTCAAAATCGATCGTCGCAAGACTTGGGAGTTCGAGTCTCCCCCTCGGCAC
>JBBTQZ010000024.1:0-5362 GCA_038065435.1 Patescibacteria group bacterium
CAAGTTTGCCAAAGTGGGAGATAAGGTGAAAGTAAAAATAATAGAAATAAAAGATGGCAAAATTTCTCTCTCAATAAAAGCTCTGAAAGTCAATCCTTGGGTAGAGGCTGGTAAAAAATACAAAAAAGATGAGGTAGTAAACGGGGTGATAATAAAATACAACAAACACGGAGCTCTCGCTTCTATAGAAGAGGGGGTCGCAGGCTTGGTGCATATATCCGAATTCGGTTCTGAAGAAAAATTACGTGAGAAACTAGAGCTCGGCAAAAGCTATAACTTCAAAATAAACATCTTTGATCCCAAAGAACAAAAGATGGCTTTGAGTTTTGTGGAAAAGTAAAGAAAAGTTAATTAAACCGATTCATTGCTATTTCTCTCCCCTCTTCTACTATTGTTTCCACAGCTCCAACTACTTTTTTAAAGATCTTTTTGAGGATTTCTTTTTCGGTTGGTTTAAACGTGCCTAAAATAAAATCTAGTACCTTCGTTTCTCCAACAGGTTTTTTGATTTTACCAGAGGTGCTGGTCGGAGCGATGCCAATTCTTATCCTTGTAAACTCGCGAGTTTTGATAGCTTTGATTATTGATTCCAATCCTCTGTGTCCCCCGCTACTTTTGTTGTAAGAAATTTTGAGAGAGCCTAGGGGTAGATCTATGTCGTCATAAACCACAATTAAGTTTTGGGCTGATTTTTTGCTTTTTATAACTTTTGCTACTGCACGACCTGAATGATTCATGAACTGATCTGATCCAATAATTTTAATTCTTAATTCTTTATTCTTTATTTTTGATTCATTGTAATAATCGACAGCTTGTCTGCCGCTATTATGTCTGCTTTCTTTGTATTCTTCTCCCGGATTACCAAGACCTATGATGTAAAACATAATGCTTAATTTTGTATTAATTGGGTTTTATAATATAATGCTCTAAATTATGGAAGAAAACAAGAAAGAATCGGGTTTTTGGGAGCTTCTGCAGTATGCTGCCATAGCTATATTGATAGTAGTACCATTTCGGGTATTTATCGCTCAACCATATATAGTGAACGGATCTTCTATGATACCTACATTTGAAGACGGGGATTACCTTATAGTTGATCAGATATCCAAGCGTTTCAAAGAGCCAGAAAGAGGTTCGGTTATAATAATGCGCTATCCTCTGGATCGTTCTAAATTTTTTATAAAAAGACTCATTGCTTTTCCAAATGAAAAACTGGAAATAAAAAATGGCAAAGTATATATATACAATAATGAATCTGATGAGCCCCTAATTTTGGAAGAAGAGTATGTAAAGTTTGAAAAAAAGGACAATTATTCCATCACTCTTGGGGGCGATGAATACTTTGTAATGGGAGACAATCGGGCTGGTAGTTCTGATTCGCGTATCTGGGGTCCCCTGCCAAGGAAAAACATAATAGGTAATCCCATTCTGAGATTGCTACCCCTAAGTTCAGTGGGTTATATGCCGGGTAGTATAAAAAGTAGATAAAAAAATGGAAAATAAATATTTAATTCAAAATAGGATTTTAAAAGAGTACAGCGAGGCTGGCGGCATAGCCAAGTTTTATGGTTTTCAACCGATAGAAGCGCCGACTCTAAAGAAAAGTGACTTGGATGAGACCAAAACTTTTGAACAAAATATGCACGGAGCAGAATTGGCTTCTTTGATACGTATTTATTTCGATGAAAAAGGTCTGAGTGGCCCCCAACCCTTTACGTGCTTTACCGAGAGGCCTTTTAAAGGTGGTCATGAAAAGAAGAAGAAAAATAAAATGGAATGCAGTATAACTTCTTTTGGTTCCACCAAAAGCATCATTGATTGTCTTTCTATAATGGCCACTTTGGCCATACTTCAAAATGCTGGGTATAAAGACATAGAGATCAGACTCAACTCACTTGGCGATAAAGAGTCTTCTGCTGATTTTGAACGCAAAACAGCCTCTTTTATCAGGAAAAATTGGGCTTCTTTTCCTCAAGACTTGCGTCAGAATTTGAAAAAAGACATTTTTACTTTGTCTAAAGAAGTAAAGCATGACTGGCAACCTTTTCAACAAGATTGCCCCAAACCAATTGATTTTTTATCTGAATACAGCAGGATTCATTTCAAAGAAATTTTGGAATTCTTAGAAATAATGGGTATAAACTATGCGATTGATCACCAGCTTATAGGTGATCCGCATTTTGGTTCAGAAACAATTTTTGCTTTTGTGTCTGAAAAAACAGGTAAAGACGCGCTAGCTCTCGGTACTCGCATATCTAGATTGTCCAAAAGACTTGGATTCAAAAAAGATGTTTCTATAGTAAATGTAAACATTGGTTTTAAATTAAAAAAGCCTTCTCGCAAAATAAAAGATAAAAATAAAAATCCAGACCTATTTTTAGTGCAATTTGGCCCAGAAGCCAAATTAAAAAGCATGTTGGTACTTGAAGAATTGCGCAAAACCGGCAAGAGCGTGGTACACAGCCTAGCTAAAGACAAGTTGGGAAGCCAAATAATTGTGGCTGAAAACTCTGGAGCTAGCCATCTTATCCTCATAGGTCAAAAAGAGGCTTTTGAGAACTCGGTCCTCTTGCGCAATGTGGCGACTCGCTCTCAAGAGCTAGTACCCATATCTGAAATAAGTAAACGGATAAAAGCATTATAATTTTGCTCTAAATTTAGAGTTGTGCTAGTATATTTTATATTATGGCAGTAAATGCAGAAGTAGTAAAAATAGGCTCTGAAAACAACATGAGCCTCATAAGGAAATTTACCAAGAGGGTCCAAGGATCTGGAGTGTTGCCACGTCTTCGAAAAATACGATACAGCTCTAGAAAACAATCAAAATTTGTAAAGAAAAAGATGGCTATGAAAAGGATAGAAGCCAATAAAGAATTACAGATGCTTATAAAAATGGGTAAAGCGCCTGCTGGTAGGAAGTAAGGGATAAGAATTAAGAATTAAGGGTGAAGCACTCCAAATTAATTGAGGAAATAAAAGCAAAAATACTCGGTCCAAAATACGAGCTATCTTTTGTTTTTGTTGCTAAAAATAAGATTCGAGCACTAAACAAAAAATTTAGAAACAAAAACGAACCGACCGATATCCTCTCTTTCCCTCTTTCTAAAACTTCGGGGGAGATACTTATTTGTCGAGAAATTGCAAAACTAAAATCCACCGATTTCAATATGAAGCCCCAAAGTTTCCTTATTTTTCTAGTTATCCACGGAATGCTCCATTTGAAAGGTATGAAACATGGTGCTAAAATGGAGAAATATGAGCTCTCGTATTACAGTCGGTATAGACGTAGGCACTTATGAAGTGCGTGCAGTCATAGCTGAACACAACGGTCCAAATATGCCGATCACAGTTCTTGGTACTGGCAAGGCAGAATCCAAAGGTTTGCGTCATGGCTACATCATACAAAGTAGCGATGTTACAAAAAGTGTTGGCGAGGCTGTACGCAGTGCAGAAAAAGCGTCTGGACACAAGATACGCAGAGCCTTTATATCGGTTGGAGGGATAGGTCTTTTGGGCCTCAATTCAAACGGCTCTACTATTATAAGTCGTGCTGATCAGGTGGTAACGGAAAATGATATGGAACAAGCTATTTTAGCGGCAGAAGAATCCATACCACCAAATCTTATCCAGAATCGCAAGATCATATACTCCATACCAACTCTTTGGAAAATAGACGGCAAGCAGGTTTTTGGCAGAGTCTTGGGTATGAAAGGTGTCAAACTAGAAGCCAAAGTGCTCTTTATAACCAGTATAGAAACTCATTTAGATGATCTGATAGAAGCAGTAGAAGAAGCTGGAGTGGAAGTGGTGGACGTAGTGGCTTCGCCTATTGCCGCAAGCTTCGTTACCCTTTCTAAAAGCCAGAAAATAGCTGGTTGTGTGCTAGCAAATATCGGAGCGGAAACGGTGTCTATAGTAGTGTTTGAAAACAATATACCCCTATCTCTAGAAGTCTTTCCTATTGGTGGTATGGATATAACAAGTGACATTGCTCTCGGACTTAAGATATCTTTGGAAGAAGCAGAATCTATAAAACTCGGTGGCATAACCTCTACCAGTTATTCCAGAAAAAAACTGGAAGAAATAATATCTGCTAGACTCGGTGACATATTTGAACTTGTAGAAAATCATCTCAAAAAAATTGGCAAGTCTGGTTTACTCCCTGCTGGAATAGTTATTACAGGAGGATCGTCTTCTATAGGATTTATAGAAGATCTTGCGCGTACCTATCTGCATTTGCCATCAAGAATTGCTCCCTTAGCTGATCCGCAAAGCAGATTGCAACTGAAAGATTCGTCTTGGTCGGTTGCTTATGGTCTATGTATAGTCGGTAGCATACCAGAAGAAGAAGAAAGGCTCGGATTCAAAAAACATGGCAAAAATATACTTGGAAATATAACTAAAATTTTGAAACAGTTTTTGCCTTAGTCAACTTTGCTTTTTTGGAAGGTTTTATATAAGCTATAAACAATATGCCTCAAATAAAACCAGAAGTAGAAACATTTGCCAGGATAAAGGTTCTTGGTGTGGGCGGATCGGGCAAAAACGCGGTTAATCATATGATCAATTCCAAAGTAAAGGGAGTTGAGTTTATTGCAGTAAACACCGATGCTCAAGACCTGCACCACTCTCTTGCTAAGAAGAAAATTCATATCGGTAAAAACCTAACAAAAGGTCTCGGTACTGGTATGAACCCAGAGCTCGGTAAAAGAGCTGTAGAAGAAACCAAAGAAGAGATCCAAGAAGCGCTGAAGGGTGCCGATATGGTATTTATAACCTGCGGTCTTGGTGGAGGTACTGGCACTGGAGCTGCTCCGGTGGTAGCTCGTACCGCGAAGGAACTGGATGCTCTTACCGTAGCGGTAGTTACCAAACCATTTAGTTTTGAAGGTCAACAAAGGATGCGCCTTGCAGAAACTGGCCTCAATGAACTCAGTCAAGCAGTGGATGCTCTGATAGTTATACCAAACGATAGATTGCTTGCTACTATAGACAAAGAAACGACAGCCAAAACTGCTTTTGCTATGTGCGATGATATATTGAAACAAGCGGTAGAAGGCATATCCGATCTTATAAGTATGCCAGGAATGATAAATATAGACTTTGCCGATATCCGAGCCATCATGGAGGGTGCTGGCGGAGCTCTCATGGGTATAGGCAGGGCTAGTGGAGAAAAGAGAGCCGAAGAAGCTGCGAAACTAGCCATCAACTCCCCTCTTTTGGACGTATCCATCAACGGTGCCAAAGGCGTACTCTTTTCTATCGCTGGCGGAGACGATCTGACAATGTTTGAAATACACGATGCGGCAAAGATGATCACCGAATCAGTAGATCCAAATGCCAAAATAATATTCGGTACTGT
>JBBTQZ010000025.1:0-9460 GCA_038065435.1 Patescibacteria group bacterium
TAGGGTATCCAGCACTTCCTGATGAGGGTGACCATATTTGTTGTCTTTACCGGCTGAAATCACTACATATTGGGGGGAAACTAGGGAGACAAATCTTTGGCTTGTAGAAGTTTTTGAGCCATGGTGTCCTGCTTTTAACACATCGGAGTGTAATGCGAGGGGACATTTTAGGCAATCTAAGCTAACTAAATATGATTCTATATTTATGGGTGAATCGCCGGTCAATAAAAATTCACTTTCACCATATACTAGTCGAGCTACGATTGAGGCAGTGTTGGTCTCCATCCCCCGCGGGTCTCTATCTGGAAAAAGGATTTGCAAGATGGCTCCCCCACCCAAATCCACCACCATTCCTCGCCGAGCTAAAATCTTTTTTGTTTTATTGCTTAATTCATAATTCATAATTCTTGATTCTAGCTCCTGATACAAACCTGTATCAGATTCGACTCCCGATTCTACAAACCAATCTATTTTGTATCTACCGAGCACATCCGGTAAGCCACCTATATGATCGGCGTCTGGATGAGTGGCGAGCACCACATCGATAGAACGGTCATAAAAAGGCATTACTTTAGAAAGCTCACGCAAAATACTTCTACCTGGGCCACTGTCTATAAGCATCTGATTACCGCTTGGCGCTTCTATAAATACAGCGTCTCCTTGGCCTATATTTAAAAAAGTGACAGTCAGAATATTACTTCTCGCTTCTTTAAATAGAGCATAGAGAGAAACAATGGAACCAAGAAACAATACTATAAGAAGAGCGAGCTTTATCTTAAATTTCATACATTCATGATATAATAAAAACATTATTATAAATAACCGTCGCACTCCAAAGGAAGTATCGTGCGACATGATTTCGCTAAATCATATGCAAAAATTTGAATCAAAAGAATTTAGTGTTCCAAAGTTAAAGGGTATTTCGGAAAAAACAATAGAAGAACACATGAAGCTCTATCAGGGTTATGTGAAGCATACTAACCTTATATTAGAGCATATAGAAGAATTGGCCAAAGATGCAGAGCGGTATGCATACGAACTTGGTGAAATACAAAGAAGATTTTCTTTTGAATTTAACGGTATGCGCAATCATGAGGTATATTTTGCCAGCCTAGAAGGTGGCTCAAAAGTGCTGAACGAAAAAAGTAGTTTGAAAAATAAAATAATAGAAGAGTTTGGAAATTTTGATCTGTGGCTTAACAGGTTCAAATCAATCGCCCTTACCCGCGGTATCGGTTGGGCTATTTTATATTGGGATTCAAATTCAAATAGATTATTGAACGCATGGGTAGATGAACAACACTTGGGCCAGCTTTCAGGTTGTACTCCTGTTCTCGCTCTTGATATGTGGGAACACTCGTATGTGGCTGACTACAACCCTAGTGGCAAAAAACAATATGCGGAAGATTTTTTAGAAAATCTAAACTGGGAAGTGGTGGAAGAGAATTTTGAGAATGCTACATCATAAGCCCACTTTGTCTTTCATTTTTAAATACAGCAATCCATAAAGTGCGTACCAGATAAGGATTGCATAAAAAGGCAGAGTATCTATTTGCATTGTGGCGAAGGGTAACGAGGAAGAGGCTTCTACTATTTTTATAATAATTTCTGTAAGGAAGTAGGCCATAATCCCAAACGGCCAAGAAATAATTTTTGCAATTATACCGAAAGCACCTGCAAGTGCTCCAAAAGCCATTGCATATGGCACAAGTGGTAACACAAGCGGGTTTACTATAAAAGAAATAATAGAAATTGCCCCAGACATTTTGATGAGAAGTGGCAGGATGAAAACTTGGACTGCAATAGTAGAGGCGATTATTTCACGAAGAGCAAATTTTTCTGAAATGAATGGTAGCTTTTTAGTGATAAATGAAAAAACGAAAGGAGAAAAAATGATCAGACCAAGGGTGGCCATAAAAGAGAGTTGGAAAGACGGATCGCGCACAAGAGAGAGGGGGTTGTAGAGAAGCATAAGACCCCCAGCTATAAAAAGCCAGCGCAAAGCATCTGCCGGTCTTCCCAAAAATCTTGCTAGAATTGCGATCAAAGCCATGATAGATGCGCGGATCACTGTGGCTCCGAGGCCGACCATAATAGCGAAGAGGCCTATGCAAAGGGCGCTCATGCTAAAGCCAAAATTTCTACTTCCAAAACGAGAGAAAAAAGAATTGATGGCCCAAGCAATGATGGTGATGTTGTAACCAGAAAGCACCACTATATGTATAAGGCCAGAATCTTTGAACTTTTCTAAGAGCTCGCTACCCAAAGATTGTTTGACCCCAAATATAAGTCCTGAAAGTAAGGATGTATTTGGCTCCACTACTGTCTCTGATATTTTTTCTACAAAAATATTTTTTAGATCATATAAATAACTTACAATACTATTACCCCCTCTTTTCGCAGATGCGATTTCCGGATAATAAATGAGAAAGTGTACCCCGTCCTTAGAAAGATATTTTATATAATCAAACCCTATTCCGGCCTCGCCCTCAAAGTTTTTTGGTAATTGTAATTTACCCTCAAATTTTATTTCATCTCCGTATTTAAATTCTGGGAAACGATTGGCGACCAGTAGCGCATTCGATTCATAATCGTATAAATCTACGATATATCGTACATTGTTATCTCTTATATCCGGTTCTCTCGCTACCTTACCTACCAAAGAAATATTTTCTCCAATTTGCTTAATCAAAACATCATCCAACGCTGTGTGTGTAAAACTCATACGCCATACGCCGAGAGAAATAAAAATAAAAATAAGAAGGGAAACTTTGGCGAAGTACCGGCTCTCTTTTAGGAGTAGGCCAGAAACCAAGAGGCCCAGGGTGGGTAGAAGTAAGATGCCCTGCCATCCAAGTCCGAGAGCTTCGTCCAAAAATATTCCTAAAGCAAATGAAACGACAGTCGTATAGATCATAAAAAGCAAGTAGTTTTTAAAACTTGTAATTATTCTCTGGTCCACTATAAAGAGCAATTTTTTTACCGTCAGCAAAACTGGTGGCGATTTCGTCGCAACGATCGTTGTGCTTGTGTCCGGAATGCCCCAAAACTTTTTGCCAAGACACATCTTTTTTCTCTTGCTCATCTAAAAGTTCTTGCCAAAGGTCTTGATTCAAAACTGGTTTTTTATCTTTGGTGCGCCAATTATTTTTTTGCCAATTTTTTATCCAAATAGTAGCACCCTTTATAAGGTATTCTGAATCTGTATGAATCTCCACTTTTGAACCTTCAGGAGTATTTTTTAATCCCTCAATTACCGCCCTCATCTCCATCCTATTGTTTGTAGTATTCTCTTCCTTCCCCCCCATTTCTTTTATTTCGGATTTCGTGTTTCGGATTTCAGATTTGCCATTATTATTAATAATAATGGTCCCCAAGCCTCCCGGCCCCGGGTTACCTCTAGAAGAACCATCTGTATAAATAATAAAATTTTGCATGAAACTAGTTTAGCATACCGTTTTTAAATCGCCCCCATTTTTTTAGATGAAACTTTTTTAACCAATAATTAAGGGAGCCGATTTCTCGACTCCCTTTTTGCGGACCAGACCCCTCAGCCTTTTCCTCCAGACGTGACGGTTGATTGGGCACGTCTTCGAAACAGGCCGGTACTACAACCACCGTCTTCACAGACGGTCAGGGTAGTAATATTTCCCTGTGGCAAGTAAGCCTCTTTTGGAAATACAAAAAGATACTTGCCCTGACCGACTCCTGGCAGGATCCGGCCCATGGTGTATTGCCCGACGGCGATACTAACATTAGTACCAATTTTGCCGGACACTTCAAGGTAGTACTCCCCCACCGGCGTGAAGCCGTCCTGCTCCACCCTAACAGGAAGATCTCTTTGCTCGTACCCGCTCAAGCCGATGGTTAGTTGGCTCAACTCCCCATCTACCTTAAACAAGTTGACAGAGCAAAATTGTGACATTCCTGGAGCGGCTCGTCGTAGCAATCCTGTGTCCACCACTTGTATTACAACGTATTCTCCGCTGCTTCGAAAATCCACACTGTGAGCCCCCAAGGGTTCAGAGTTGCCGTTGCATCGGACCCCCTGCACCACATAGGTGCCGGAAGCAGAAACGATAACGGAGACGTTCTCACCGTACTCGTTCACCGTCGGTGTTGGTACGATGATCGCCCCCCTTATGGTGGGAGGGGTTGTGGTCGCCGTTCGCCCTCCTTTGGTGGAAAGAAACTCCACTTTCTGCCAAGCCTGCTCGGCGGCCTCTCCCTCAAGCTTCGTCTGGCCTAAGCCAAGAGAAGCTAAAACGATCAAAGAAAAAATAAGTGTTCTCATAGAACCTCCAGTGGTAAATGGTATCATAAATACTAAAAAAAGTCAACTATACGGAGGCGGATTTCGGTACGGCCATTCCAGCCGGATTTTTCTATGGAGGCCACAAGATTGGTTTTTATACCTTCATTTAGGATGTTCTCCCAATCTTCTGGAGATTTGAAAAACCCAATTGCACGTATCCGATTTCCTCTGTTTTCAAAGACAACTTCTAGATGATTTTTTTCTTTGCCGAACCGGCCTACTTTTGTTGGTATGACATTCTCAAAAATAAAAACTGGTTTTTCGTTCCCTACCCCAAATGGTGCCAAAGAAGAAATAGTATTTGCCGTCTCTGTATTTACATCTGAAATATCTAGAACAGCATCCACCAGAACTTCCAGATTTTTATTCACACTATGAGTACTTGCGTCTAGCAGAGCTTCCTCTAGATTATGTATTTTTTCGTAAGAAACAGAGAAGCCTCCTGAAAATTTGTGACCCCCGTATTCAACAAAGCTATCCTTGGCTCTTTCCATTATAGCCACTAAGTCAGTAGAACCATCTGATCTACAAGAACCTTTGATCGTGTCGCCCCCTTCCCTGCCCCACAAAAAAACAGGTCTCCCGTATTCTTCTGCTATAGAATTGGCGGCAAGTCCCAAAAGAGCTGGCCGCCACTTTGGATCTCCCGTCACTATCAGTGGTTTTTCTCCAGTACTCTGAAACTTTTCTTTGACATGTTTTTTTATTTCTTTGACCATGCTTGCGACTAAGCCCTTGCGCTCATTGTTTATAGAGTCCAAATGTTTGGCTGTACTTTCTGCATCTGCTTCGCTTTCTGCTACAAGAAGATTGAAGGCATCTCTCGGATGCCCCATACGGGAAGCGGCGTTGATGCGAGGAGAGATAAGAAAACCAATATCATCTTCGTTAAGATTTTGAGGTATTATGCGCAACATAGAATAGAGTTTGCGGAGCCCAGGCCGTCGACTTTTTCTTAAGACCCGTAGACCAAAGTGAGAAAGAGCTCTGTTCTCCCCCACCAAGGGCACCATATCAGAAAGGGTGGCTATGCCAACCAGATCGAGCAACCATTTTTCCTTGCCATGAGGCAACTCGAATGGTTGACCATCCTTAATAAAATCTCTTTTAGTTATTAAAATAGCTTGTATCAGTTTCCAAATTACTCCCGTACCGCAAAGTATTTTTTCTGGGTATTTAGACTTTTTTATTTTGGGATTTATTATGGCAAAAGCCTTTGGTATTTTTTCTCCTTCTTCGTGATGGTCTGTAACGATGACTTCTATGCCACCCTTGTTTGCATGGTCTATAACCTTATTATCTCTAATACCACAATCTATTGTTATCAAAATCTCCACCTTGTCTTTCTTCAATTCTTTGATCCCTTCAATATTGAGTCCATACCCTTCCGTATGTCTGTTCGGTATGTAGTTTATGAAATTATTAAAACCAATCAGTTTAAAAAAATCATGAAGAAGTACTCCGCCGGGTATACCATCGGCATCATAATCGCTCCAAATGCCTACTCTTTCCCCCTTATCAATTGCCTCCAAAATTCTCTTAACTACCTTTTTCATATCTGGCAGGAGAAATGGGTCATGTAAATGTTTTTCAAAATCCGGATTTAAAAAAATCTGCTTTTCTTTTTCTGTCCTCACTCCTCTGTTGTGGAGGAGCTGTTCTACCAAATTTTCTGAAATTTTAGGTTTTACTGAATATTTTTTGGACATAAGAGACATAATAGCATTTTGTGAATGGGAAGGGAGTTGGACCCCCTCTCCTGTTGCAAGGAGAGGGGCTACACGAAGTGATGGGGGTGAGGTAGAATAGAAAGTATGGACAATTGCATTTTTTGTAAAATCGTAAAAAAAGAAATCCCGAGTTTTATTGTTTATGAAGATGCTGATTTTTTAGCATTTCTTGATATCCACCCAACCTCCCCCGGCCACACTCAAGTCATTCCTAAGCAGCATTACCGCTGGGTTTGGAATGTGCCGAATGTGGGGGAGTATTTTGAAGTAGTAAGAAAAATTGCTAAAACACAAATGAAAGCATTTAGTACAGACTGGATTCTTTCCAAAATAGTGGGTGACGAGATCTCTCACGCCCACATTTGGGTCTATCCAAACAATAATGTCTCTCACAACCCCCAAGATTTTGAGGGAAATAAAAATAAAATTCTAGAAGCTCTAAGCCCTAACCTGCCCGACGGTGAGGCGGGGCCCTAAACCTGCATCCAAAGCTTCTATACCCGGTAGTGTTCGATTGGTTAAAAACTCCAGCATGGCTCCGCCAGCAAGAGATACCCAAGCAAACTTTTCCTTTATGTTGAGGGAACTTATACATTTTTCTGTATCTCCCCCACCTATTATTATTTCTACTTCTTTTTCTTCCACTATTTTTGCAAGCGATAGAGCAAGCTCATTGGTCCCTTTGGTAAAACCGTCTTCGTATTTACCCAAAGGCCCAGCCCAAAGTATGAATTTTGCTTTGTTTGCTTTTTCTATTATTACGTCTAGAGTTTCTCTGTTTGCGTCTAAGGCCCCCGCATCACCTACCGGCAAAATGATTTTTGAGTTTTTGGAAAGCTCAGTCTCTAAAGCGGGTTTTGCGAGCGCTCCCCCTATAAATATATCGTCCGCCATGTCTAGAAAGTTTTTTACTAAAGGCAGTTTGGTTTCTAGTTTGGCTCCACCCAAGATAAAGAAAAAGGGATGTTTCGGATCAAAAGCTTTTGATAGATTTTCTGTTTCTTTTATAAAATAAAGACCACTAAAGCTTGGGAGGTATTTAGGCAAGCCCACAATAGATGCATGTTTTCTGTGAGAGGCAGAAAAAGCTTCATTTACATATATATTGCCCAAAGAAGCCAATTGTTTGGCAAATTCGTCATCATCCTTTTCTTCCTCTGGCCATGTTCGTATATTTTCCAAAACGACAATTTCTCCCGGTTTTATGATGGAAATCTGCATTTTACCGTTCTCATTAAACGGGTTTCCTATGAATTTTAGAGGCAATATTTCCGCAACAAGTTTGGAAAGATTTTCCATAGATTCACCTTCTCTTCCGAAATGGCTTATTATGATCACGCTTCCGTTTCTTTCTGTAATCCAGCGTATTGTTTCCAAAGTGACGTCTATCCTACTTGTGTCCAGTATTTTTTCATTATCATGAGGAACATTCCAGTCTACTCGGACTAAGACCTTTTGTCCCTCAAAATTTTGTATTTCCGATATTGATCGCATTTTAGGTGGTTGCTTGTAGGATTTTATAAAATTCTTGCTCACTGAGTGACGCATGGCCCACCAAGAAGCCATTCACATTGCCGTATTGCATTATAGAGCCCGCGTTTTCAGCTTCTACCGAGCCTCCGTACAATATTTTTATTGTTTTAGCCGTATCTCTATCTATATTTTCTCCCACGATCTTTTTTATATACAAAGTTATTACGTGGATATCTGTGGGATTCATGGCCTCTTTAACACTCTTGCCTATCGCCCATATTGGTTCGTAGGCTACTATAAGACCAGTAATATTTTTCTTACTCAAACCTTTTAGGCAATCTATTATTTGGTTTTTTATAAAATCTAAGTGCAGTCCTTCTTTGTCGCGCTCCTTTTCACCTATACATAAAATAGGAATAAGGTTATTGGCAAAAGCTATCTCTAATTTCTTTCTAATTATTTGATCTGTTTCGCCCGCCGCTCTTCTCTCGGAGTGGCCTATTATTGTGTAACTAGCACCAATATTTTTTAATATGTTGGCACTTACTTCTCCAGTATGAGCCCCTTTTTCGTACTCGCTCATATTTTGAGCTCCTAAAAATATATTTTTGGGGAATTTGAGTTTATATAAAGGTTGTATATATGTAAAAGGAGGACAAACGACGATCGTTGTATTTTTTGTTTCTTCTGCTTTAGATCTTACATAGTCAAATATGCCCTTAGCTTCGTCCAGGGTACTCGGATTCATCTTCCAATTTGCGACAACTAGGTTGTGATTCTTTTTCATTTCCTATTACTCTATCTCTTTCCAGCTCAATATGTCAAAGCCTCCGGAAGGGCCGCTTACAAAATTTACATTTACAAGCCCACTGTCGTAGCTGATAACAGCGTTATTATCCAGATTTATTTTTTTTGCAACTGCTGATTTAGCGCCAGCGTTATTGCTAAAGCTGACCCCAGCTTTTTGAGCATTCAATATCACGGCCCCAGCATTGTTGCCAACACTTATAGCATTGTCGCTGTTGCAGCCACTTCCTCCGGGACAATCTAGAGTAGATATAAGCATCACATAGCTACCTGTTTGGCCAGAACCTTGGAAAAGGGCATTGTTGGATAGATCTACAAAGTTGTCCGTGGTCACTACCCCACTGCCTGTCCCATACGAAGAAGAAAGTCGTACTATTGAACCATTGGAGATGGTTATTTTGCCTGTAACCCAGATAGTGCCCGTGATTGTCAGCACTGCATTGTTGGTGAGCGTAAGTTCACCCACTATTTTTCTCGGACCAATAGAAGTGGATGTGCCATCTATAACGACATTGCCATTTGTAGTTCCTCCAGCAACGGCCGCGTCTTTCCATTCCTGTATATTGGCGTCTGAAATGGGGAATGCTTCTGGGGATGGATCTGGGAGAGATGTGTTGCAGGACTTGTTATTATTTGTACCGCTTTGGCAATAAAGATTGCCAGCTATTGTGCTGTTGGTAACCGTGTTCGCATGAACCTCCCCCACTCCGCCAGATCCTACAATTATGTTGTCTATGGTAGACACGCTTCCACCTAAGAATATTTTGAAATAAAGGTCTGATAATGGTGAAGTGTTATTCCAACTAGAGCCAAACCGACCTATTTTTGCTAGTCCACCAGAGTAAGTGGTGTTTGCTCCGCTTATGTAATATTTACTTGAATGATTATCTCCATCTAAAATTAGCCAGTATGTGGTACCTGCATTTAGAGTCGGGCTGGAGGTTATGGGTATATTGACCCACCCCTGCGTGCCTGTGATGAGAGCTGCTGAGAGGGTGCCTTGAGCTAGGCTGGAGCCTGGGCTCCCGCTACTGTCTGAAACTATGTGCACAGTTAAATTACTAGGAGCACCGACCTTGCTTAAAAGCACGGAAACGCTCGTCACTTTATCTGAAGTGGACAGAACAAAACTTTG
>JBBTQZ010000026.1:0-4052 GCA_038065435.1 Patescibacteria group bacterium
AAACCCAATCACTCCACAAAAACTAGCTGGTTCACGGACTGAACCACCTGTATCAGAACCAAGTGCTCCTAGAGCCATATCTGCTGCCACGGCTACAGCAGAGCCACCACTCGAGCCTCCAGCCACTCTTGCAGTATCATGAGGATTTTTGGTCACTCCAAAGCTAGAGTTTTCTGTAGAACCTCCCATCGCAAATTCGTCCATATTTGTCCTACCCAAAAATACTACCCCTTCTTTTTTTAGTTTTTCTATCACCGTAGCATCATAAGTGGCAGTATAGTTTTCTAAAATTTTGGAAGCAGCACTCGCTTTTCTGCCCTTGATTAAAATATTATCTTTTATTGCTAAGGGAATACCGGTCAAATCTTTTGCATTTCCGGAATCAATAATTTTTTGCGCCTCTTCAGCCTGCCCCAACACATCTTCATAAACTTCTAAATAAGCATTTAAATCTTTATTTTTTGCTTCAATGTTTTTTAAATAATATTCTATAAGCTCTTTAGTAGAGATTTCTTTTTTATCAAGCAATTCTCGCGCTTTTTTGATTGTAAGATTTTCTATTTTCATATCACCCCTTGCCCCTCTTATCTTAAGAGGGGAATTAAAGAATTTTTTTAACTTTTAAATAATTATTTTCTGAATTTGGAAATTCAGCTATCAAATCTTTGCTGTAGGTTCCCGATTCGGTCGGATTTTCATCTTCTCGCCAGACATTCATATCACCCCCCAACCCCCTCTTATCATTAAGAGGGGGGGCCGAATCATTATCTGCCTTCGGTAGAGCTTCATCGGGATGAAATTGTTGAATCAATTTCACATAATCCAAAATGGCGTCTATTTCTTGTGCCAATTCTTCTTGCTCGCTCTCCCCCACCTCAATCCTCGCCAAATCAGCAAGTCGTTTTATTTCTTCTTTAGAAATCATGTCGCTACTATATCAGATTTTTATCATTTCTTGAAATTGCACTTCAGACAATATTTTTACCCCCAGATTGATGGCTTTGTCGTATTTGGAGCCCGGATCGTCACCAGCAACTACATAATCGGTTTCGCGCGAGACGGAGCTAGAAACAGAACCACCGAGAGCTCTTATTCTTTCTTTCGCCTCATCTCTACTCATATTCGCTAGTGCCCCAGTCAAAACAAAAGTTTTATTTTTAAATTTCTCAGCATAATTCATAATTCTTGATTCTTGATTCAAAATTTTTACATATTTGAGAAGTCTTATAAGGAGCTTTTGATTTTCTTTATCTTTAAACCAACTAATTACTGACTCTGCGACAATCGGCCCTACTCCATTTATACTTTGTAAATTTTCAATTCTGCAATTTTGTAATTTTGCAATGGTTCCAAACTCTTTAGCGAGCAAAATAGCCGTTTCTTCACCCACTTGCGGAATAGAAAGAGAAATAATAAATCTGGCTAAAGTAATATTTTTGGCTTTTTCGATCGCGCCTAATAAATTATCAACTGATTTTTCGGCAAATCTTGGTAATGCGAGTAGATCACCCTTTTTTAAGGTAAAAATATCATCAGGAGTGGCGATCAAGCCTGCCTCCAAAAGGGCATCTATGACTTTGGGTCCTAAATGATCAATGTCAAAAGCAGCCTTTGACACAAAATAGTAAAGCTTCCTTTTTTTCTGCAAATATGAATTCTTATTTTTACATTTCCATGCAGATTGTCCCTCTACCCTTTTTATAGCACCATCTCCACCACAATCAGAAACAAAGTTTGGCCAAACGAATAACTTTTCCTTTCCACTTCTTAATTCCTTTAAAACAGAGACAATATCTGGTATTACATCTCCAGCTTTTTGGAGAATCACAGTGTCTCCTATTCTTACATCCAACCTTTCTATTTCATCTTCATTATGAAGTGTTGCCCGAGAGACAGTCGAACCAGCGACCAAAACTGGCCTCAAATGAGCAACAGGTGTAAGTACTCCAGTCCTCCCTACCTGCAAAACTATATCTTCTATCACCGTAGTCACTCTTTCCGCTTTAAATTTAAAAGCAATTCCAAATCTCGGCGCTTTACCAGTATAGCCAAGTTCATCTTGGTATTTTTTTTCATTCACTTTCACTACCACGCCATCTATCTGATAGTCTTGTTTATCTTTCTTTTTTTCCCATTCCTGCCAATATTTTATTACTTCTTGAATATTGACACATTTTTTAAAATTTTTATTTACTTTAAAACCAAGACTTTCTAAAAGTTGTAATTCTTCTTCTTGTGTATATGTAAATGATTTTATTTTCGCTATATCATATATAAAAGTATCCAATCTTCTTAGAGCTACGATCTTTGGATCAAGCTGCCGCAAGGTACCAGCCGCCATGTTTCTTGGATTGGCATAAGTTTCTTCTTTTAGTTTTTCTTGAATTTTATTTAATCTTTCAAATTCAGATTTTGGTAAAAAACATTCTCCTTCAACAATAATATCAACTTCTTTTTGCAGAATAAGTGGCACTGATTTTATAGTTTTAACATTTAAAGTGACATCTTCTCCTACTTTACCATCACCCCTTGTCGCGGCTGTCTTCAAAATACCTCTTTCATATTCCAAAACAACTTTCAGGCCATCTATTTTGAGTTCACAAGTATAACTTGGTACTTTACCTTTTAAAAATCGCTTTACTCTTTCGTCAAATGCTTTTATATCCTCTTCAGAAAAAGCATCATTAAAAGACCATTGCGCGACTTTGTGTTCTACTTTTTGAAAACCTTTCAATGGCTCCCCTCCAACTCTTTGAGTCGGGCTAGTAGACACTATGAGAGAAGGATATTTTTGCTCTAAGGCAAAAAGCTCCTCTAACAGAGAATCATAGCTACTATCTTCTATTTCCGGCTTATCTAGGACATAGTAAAGATAATTATGCTTTTCTATAAGCCCTCTTAGCTTTTCGGCTCTTTGTATGGCTGACTTCGGAGTCATACTTCAAATAATAGCATACGGGGAGGGTGACCCTCCACATCTAATACGTCACCTCAAGTCCTCTTTCTATTCTGCGAGAAGAAGTGGTGTCGCAAGTATTGTAACCAAAAGAAGAAACGCGAGTACGCAGAATTTGCCCAACATATGATTTGTTGACACTGACTATAACGCAAGCAGTTAGCGGATTGGCGCCTTGGTTCAAGGTAAAGCCGAAATAGCTTGTTGGATTACTATCTCCCCCACCACCTATGCGCATAGTAGTGGAAGTACCAGAAATAGCATTACTGGTAGCCATACTGACACCAGCGCAACTTATAGGAGAACCGGAAGAAGAAGTAGCAAATTTGCTCGGCTCTAGAGAATCGTAGTAAAGAGCGCACTCCACCCCAGCATCCGCAGCAAAAAAGGCGATCTGTGAACTTTTGCCTATATTTGCATATTCCACACTTTTTGTGACTATCTTAGTGACGGTAAAAGCTACTATAGTAAGCACCCCCGCCACGGTAACCGCAATAAAAAGAGAAAAACCCGCCTGTTTTTTATAAAAATTTTTCATCGCCAATTTACCATTAAAGTTTTTACTTTGAGCTCATAATTATTCACTCCCTTGGTCCAAGCTACTCTTATGGTCACCTGAGCTTCGGTCGCACTACTGCAAGCACCGGTACATTCTACCTGTATTTCTCGTTTATATCTGGTAGCATTTCCACTAGTGTGGTTATAAAGATAACTAGTTGCATCTTGCAACATATCCGGACAAGACCCCCAACTGGCGCCACAGTATGTGAGAGTAAGAGATTGTGGATCGAGCCGACATATAGCGCCCGCACGACACGGATCGGTGCCACTATTTTCTGAAATACCAGAAAGCCAATTCACAACTACGCCCGTATTTATAGAAGTAAGTTTGTTGCCGTCGCGTTTTTGACGAAGAACTTCTATTGCTTCTTGAGCTAGAAAATAGCCCCTAGTTTCATCTTTGGAAATAATGGAACCGACAAGGCCGGTGCGCACTGCCCCAAACACTCCGCCTATAGCAAGCGAAATGATAGCAAAAGCAACTATGGTCTCCAAAACTGTAAAACCTGATTTGAAAGATATTTTTCGTAATTTT
>JBBTQZ010000027.1:0-9036 GCA_038065435.1 Patescibacteria group bacterium
TTCATCACGAATTTTTGATAAAGTAAGTTCGAGTGAAGTCATAAAGACACTCCAGTTTTGTAGTAAAGTAAAAATATTACAACACACTTGTCAGGTACGAAGGTACAATGGTCATCTTTGTACCCTAGAGGGTGTCATTGATGAAGCCTTTGGGGGTTTGCTTTTTGGTTTCGTCTATTTTCTTGAGGAAGAAGGATACGGAACCGCGATTTTGGATATTTTTGCGACCCATAAGAAGATTTCTTTGGGTCTCTAGTTTGTCCAGCATTTTGAGTTTGTATTTGGCTATAGTGGAATCTGCCACAGATGGCATATGTACCAAAGTAAGGTATTTGATTGTTTGGATTACCTGCAAAATTCTAAATCTTAAATTGTCTACAAAATCTTGAGTAGCACTATCGTACTTACTCATGAATCTGAGGGGCAAGCTCTCTCTACTGCTTCGCATAGCGAGCAATCTAAGTACGATGAGCAATGAAGCTACAATAACAGAAAGAGCGAATATTACTATTGTTACCATACTATTATTTTATAGAAAATCTAGTGAACTGTCCAATGTCTGTTCGTTCACCGAATTTTTGGGTAGCTTGTTCAAGTAAGTTTTTTATGGAAAGAGCGTTATCTTTTATGAATTCTTGAACTAATAATTCATCTTTGTTTTCTGGGTTCATGGCGGCTATGTGCATCGCGATATCTCGCCCAAGAGCTTTGAATTCGTCATTTTTTGCTACAAAATCTGTCTCACAGAGTAGTTCGAGTAAGACTCCTACCGTGCCATTGTTGTGGATATAAGATACTACTATTCCCCCACCCAAATCTCTCCCCGCTTTCTTTTCTGCTGATTTTCGGCTCACTTTTTGTAAAACAGCCTTGGCTTTTTCCATGTCTCCAAGAGCCTCTTCTAGAGCATTGCGACACTGCATTATAGAAACACCAGTAGAATCCCTCAAATCCTTGATTTGTTTTGTTGTTATATCCATATTATAAAAATGATGAAAAGCCTATTTATTATAACTCTCCGCTAGCTTATTTACAAAGAATTCTATACTTGCGCGATTGCTGTCGTTGCCAGGTATCGGGTAATCCACGAGATTCATATTGTTATCGCTACCACAGAGGGCTACGATAGGTATATTGAGCCTTTTAGCCTCACGTAGAGCTGTATCTTCGTAGCGTGGGTCTACTATGAAAAGCGCCTTTGGCACTACCGTCATAGTGGTTATGCCACCAAACATTTTTTGAAGCTTTTCTATATCTCTATCTATAAGTAGTCTCTCTTTTTTGGTGTATTTGGCGAGCTCGCCTTTTTCTTTCTGCATGAGCAAATCCAGCATGGTATCTACTCTTTTTCTTATCTGATCCCAATTGGTCAAGGTACCTCCTATCCAGCGCCCAGCCACGTATGGAGCCCCTACTTTTTTGGCGTATTTTTCAACTATCTGTTTGGCTTCACTTTTACCACCGACAAACAAAATAGTGCCGTTATTTTTGATTATAGAAGATGCAAAATCCAAAGCTTTTTCTAGAGCTTCCTGTGTTTTTTCCAAATCAAATAAATCCACCCTGTTTTTGGATCCAAAAATAAACTTTTCTGCCGAAGGATGCCTTCTTGTCTTGCTAAACCCATAGTGTGCCCCTACATTGAAAAATTCATCTAGTTTTGTCTGTACTTCTATCATACGGGGTCTAATCTTATCAAAGCCTTAAGAATTTTGCAAATCGTTTATTATGTTCTCTATACTACCCTTCATAATCTTTTCAATACCGTGCCAATTTTTATTGAGTCGATGGTCGGTAATCCGATCTTGGAGGATATTATAGGTTCTTATTTTTTCAGAACGATCAGCTGTCCCAACCTGACTTTTACGATCAGCATCGTATTTATTTGCTTCTGCCTCCCTTTCTATCTCATCTAGTTTGGCGGTCAAAATTTGAAGGGCTTTTTCTTTGTTAGCACTCTGGCTTCGCTCTGCCGTAGAGCGGACTACTAAACCAGTTGGTTTGTGAGTGAGTCTGACCGCTGTTTCTACTTTGTTTACATTTTGACCTCCGGCCCCTCCTGAGCGAGAAAAAGCAATTTCTAAATCGCTTGGGTTGATCTCAAATTTAGTTTTTTTACGAATCGGCAGAATAGCGACAGAGGCAGTACTAGTATGGACTCGACCCATCTTTTCTGTTTTCGGGACTCGTTGGATCCGGTGGATACCGGTCTCATAGCGTAATTCTTTATAGACATCTTTACCTCTAATTTCAAAACTAGCTTCTTTATAGCCACCCAAGGGAGACTCCGCTTCATCTATAATTTTAACACTCCAGCCTTTGGTATCTGCATACCTTCGATACATATAACCCAGTTCCTCCGCAAAGAGTGCTGCCTCCTCTCCACCCACTCCTGCTCGTACTTCCAGAATTATTTCATTGGGGAATTCTTCTTCTTTTTCTTCCTCTTTCAATATATCCTCCATTTGGTCAAGAAGAACTTGTTTTTGGCTAGTAACATTTTTCAGGTCTGCCTCTGCCATTTCTTTCATTCCCTCCTCTTTTTGAAGCATAACAATATCTGCCTCCTCCTTTAAGAGTCTTTCTAAATTTTCAGCTAAATATTGGGTCTTTGGATTTTTTTTGTATTTTTCTAGATCCATTTACTTCTTTGTTTTAGAAGTTTTCTTGGTGGCTGCTGCCGCTCGGGTTTTAAATCTTTCTACTCTTCCGGCGGCGTCCACCACCTTTTCATTGCCAGTAAAGAATGGGTGACACTGGCTGCATATTTCCACTGTTATTTCTTTTTGGGTAGCACCAACAAAAAAGCTTGCTCCGCAAGAGCAACTTACTTTGGCCTTATCGTAATATTCTGGATGTATATCTGTTTTCATTCTCTTAATATAGCATAAAGCCTAAAATCCTTCAAGTGGATCTATCATAGTGAGTTGTATGTTTTCGGCTTTTGCCATCACTTGATTACCATAAAAAGTATTGGCTGGAGCTCTGCTGTCGCAACTTCTACCAGAATAGTACTTGCAAGCGGCGTTTTTCTCTGATGTGTAGCTACTACTAGAGGCTCCAAGGTCGGCGAGATACACAGCTGTAGCCATAATGGAATGTTCTGGGTTCCACGGGTTTACTTCGTCTCCTTTAAATCCGAGTATGGTGCCAAGCCTGTTTTTAAATAGTTCCCAAGTAGAAGGGATGAATTGGGAAGGTCCCATACCACCGCCGAAGCCTCTACCGCTTGTGTATTTTGTACCGGGTGGACAAGAGACTGGGGTCATCTTCCAATCTTTACCCAATCTTTCTGTAATATCTTCAAACGGCACAGTATCTCTCGGCGCCTTCATCACCTGTTCAAAAAGTGTACCCGTATTTTTGCCTGCACCATCTCCGGTCGTTAGGTTGTTTACTAAGCATGAGCCTTGATTCTTGCCGAGGTCTGATTCTTGGGTGAGTATGGCAAGTATCAGAGCTGGCCTCACTCCCGTCTTGTCCGAAGCTTTTTCAGCGTACCTAAGAGCGTCGCCAAATTGTATACCCTCTGTATCTCTAAGGGCAAAGAGAGCAGCTCTTATCTTGGCAGCTCTAGCCTGCTTCTCCTTTATCACTTGTTCGTATGTTTTTTCTTGAGTTTTGTTTATACTTATTAGCTTTTTCTTTTCTGCCTCGTCTCTCTCCACTATTTTTTTCTGGGTTTCTATTTCAGCTTTTTTGTCTGCTTCTTTGTTACGCTTTTCACTCAGTATTTTTCTTTCTTCATCGGTTTTAGCTTGGAGCAGTCTTATTTGTTCAAACTGTTCTTCCAGAGACTTGTTGATCGTATTGTAAAAATCAGCATCTTCAAAAAAACTAGAAAGATCTTTGTTTGAAAGCATTATTTCTACTAGCGAATAATCATCCAAAGTATTGGTCTTCCTTATGATAGAGCTTATGGATTGTCTACCTCTGTTTATTTTGTCCTCCAATTCAGATATAGTCTTGTTTTTCAGTCCAATGTCTCTAGTCAGCTGCTCTATCTGTATTTGTCTTTGTTTTATAAATGCCTTAGCCTCGTTTATTTTGGCTTGTAGTATCTTGGAATCTCTCTCCAATGAAGCAGTGCCTTGCTTGGTCTGTTTCAATACACTTTCCCATTCGGCTATCTCTTTTTCTGTTTTCTCAAGCTCAGCTCGCCATTGTGCTTCTTGGGCCTGTATCTCTTGTTCCGTAAGGGCCTCTACCTGTAAAGGGGTATGGAATACAACAAGATAAACAAAAAAACTACAAGCTACCAATAAAAACCGGTATTTTTTCATATAAGCTTATTATATCAAAATTATTATTTTGAAGCTTCTTTGGTTGGTTCGCCGGAGCTTTCTGCTGATTCTTCTTCTTTCTTACCCTTCTTCTCTACTTCTATTTGTGAGAGATCTACAGGGAGTACTTCTTCTTCCTTTTCTTCTTTTGGCTCAGAGACAGTAGCTATGATCTCTTCTTTATTTTCTTCTAGTTCTACTCCTGCAGGCAACTTGATGTCTTTGGCAGATACCTGATCTCCAAATTCAACCAAATTCCCTATGTCTATATCTAGATGGTGTGGCAAATTGGCCGGCTCTGCTTTTATTTTGAGTTCATGAAGTATTTTCATAAGCACCGCTCCCTTTTCTTTGACGGCAGGCGAAGTACCTACGAATTCTATAGGTACCGATATCTCAACTTTGTGGCCTTTCTCAAAAACATAGAAATCAGCATGTTCCGGCTCATTGCTCAAAGGGTCTAGAGTTACTTCGTGTATAAGGGCTTCTAGACCACCTGTATCTGTCTCTAGCTTTACAACTGTAGATTCACCAGCCTCCTTCCAGATTTTCAAAAAGTCATTCTTTCTTAGCTGAATAGGAGTGGAAGCTTGCTTGTGACCATAATAAACAGCTGGCAAAAAACCTTGTTTTCTAAGGTCACCTAGGTTACCTATTTGTGTTCTTTTTTCAGCTTTTAAACTAAGTGTCATCCGAAAAGCTTATCATAAAATAATAATTCCACAACTGTGGAGGGTGACCCTCCCCCGTTTTGAGAGAGGGTCACCCTCCACAGGTTTAGGTTTTGGCGAGGTGGCCGACTAGATATTCTACAGTACCAGGACCACTTGCAGCTTGAGAGGGCACCTTTTTGCCCGGATTGAATATATTGTGTGGGTCAAAAATATGCTTGGTTTCTCTAAAAAGCTCCAAAATTTTATCGCTATACATTTTGTTTAAATAAGGTGTGCGCACCAGACCGTCGTTGTGCTCTGCTGTAATAGAGCCATTATATTTTTTTAACAAATCGTAAACTTTATCCGAAAGATAAGGTACGAGACTCCTGTTTCTACTTTCTCTCATATTCATAAGTGGAATGATGTGGAAGTTACCATTGCCTGCGTGCCCAGCAATGGTATATAAGAGCTTCGCTTCGTCTAAAATCTTGCGAAGTTTGGGTAAAAATTCGGGTAGGTATTTTGGCTCTATACATATGTCGTCTATAAACGGAGCAGTGCGTTTGCCGCGGATATGTTTGCGCAATAGGTTGAAGCTCTCGTGCCTTATGGTCCAATATTTTTCTGCGTCACTCTCGTCTTTGGTAACCCTAGTTTTGAAGCCCATTTTGGTTATCTTCTCATTTAAAGTTTTTATTTTATTCTTTATCTCGTTCTCTTCTTTGCCGGCAAACTCTGCCATAAGTATAAGCTTTGGCATGCCACCGGTCGCTACCATCCAAGCTTCGGGCAAGAAACCCCACATTATTTTGAGTAATTTAGACTTCATAAGTGAAAACATCTCTGGCAGGAAACGCACGGCCAGCTTCATAGTAGAATCGTCGTAAGATTCCACACTTTCTGGTTTGAATTCTAGTATCGTGTTTACGACTTCTCCGAGTTTTTCTATATCCTTCATAAATATGATGAGGAGTTTAGATTTTAGTTTGGTCTCTACCAAGCGCAATTTGGCTTTGGTCACTATACCGAGAGTACCTTGAGAGCCAACTATTATTTTGGCTAGATCAAACAAGCCTTTATACTCTATGTTCCAAAGATAATAACCCGCCGAGTTTTTGGAGACAGTAGGTTTGGCTTTCAGTATATCTTCTCTGTTGTTGTCTAAGAGGCGCATCATCCTTTCATATATAGCACCTTCCAAACTATGTTCGTGCGATTTGCGAAGAGCTTCTGGTCGAGCTAATGCTTTTATATTGACCATGCTACCGTCGGACAGTACCACTTCAAGCTCTTCTACAAAATTTTCCATTTTGCCGTAATTTAAAGTTTTTTCTCCTGCGGCGTTGTTACCTATCATACCCCCAAGGGCACAGAGGTTTTTGCTTGCAGTGTAGCAAGGTAAAATAAGATTGTGTTCTAGGGTAGCGGGTTCAAAATCGCGATAAAATACTCCCGGTTCTACTTCGGCTAGGTGCTTTTCTTTGTTTATACTAAATTTATTTAAATATTTTGTGACATCTAAAATTATAGATTCACTAAGTGATCCGCCCGACATACAACTTCCGGCGGCGCGTACTGTTATGGATAAGTTTTTGTATTTTTCTGGATCCTCCTCCTTTTTTTGAGCGACAAACTTTACTATATTTGCTATATCTTTTGCCACTTTAGGATAAACCACAAGTTCTGGCCATACTTCAAAAAGACTTGCATCCCTTGAGTATTTTTTGAGCGTCTCGTTGTCGTCTAGGATCTCCCCTTCTATTATTTTTTTTATTTCATCTTTTAAATTCATGCGACTACTCCCCCAGGATTCATCAAAGGGAGTTAAATAGAGACAATTTTTTCTCAATTACAGATTGCATTTCTTGTAGGGGGGAGCGGAGAAATTTGTATGGAGCTATTTCATCTGAATTTTCAATAAAGAATTTTTGCAAGGCCTGTTTATAAGCAAGCCTAATCTCGGTGTTGATGTGGATAATAGAAATACCTGCTTCTATAGCGTTCCTTAGTTCTTCCTCGGTGTTACCAGAAGCGCCATGCAAAACAAGAGGTATTTTGATTTCTTTTTTTATAGCTCCTATTCTTTCTATATCTAGCTTTGGATCCCCTCCTTTTACCATGCCATGTATGTTGCCTACAGCCGGCGCAAAAAGATCAATCCCCGTCTTTTCTACAAATTCTAGAGCTTCTTCAGGTTTGGTCATAGTCTCCTCACTTACCTGCGCATTTTCTGGCAACACATCTAGGATTTTGGAGGATTTGCCTATAAAGCCAAGCTCCCCCTCAATCAACATATTTGGATTTTGGGCGTTCCTGTAAACTACAGATTCTTTGGTCATAAGCAGATTTTCCTCAAAACTTTTTTCTGCGCCATCTATAATAGCGCTGTCGAACCCGCTATCCACTACTTCTTTTACTCTCTCCGTTGAATAAGTATGGTCGGCGTTTAAAAATATAGGCAAACCATCTGCCTTTATACTATCCACCAGAGCCTTTACCTGCTTTACTCCCAAGAAGTCTCGCTCTCCTTCTGAAACACCGATTATTACCGGCATTTCCAATTTTTTGGCTGCATTTACAACTGCCCAAAAACCCACTATATCGGAAATATTGAAATGTCCTATCGCCACTTTTCTATCTTCTGCTTCTGTTATGTATTCTCGCAAGCTTTTCATATGAATATCCACATATTACCATAATTTTCTATCAAATAAATTTATATAAGTGTATAATATTTTTATAACATAAATTTTAGATGAACTTTTTTTCTCAAAATAAGGATTTTGATTTTGTGTCTGTAGGCGACATTACTACCGACGCCTTTATTCGTCTGAAAGAAGCGGAAGTGGTACACGATGAGGTACGCGACAAAGATAAGATAGTTCTTGCTTTTGGCGACAAGGTGCCTTACGAGTCGGTAGAAGTGCTCAGTGCTGTCGGCAATAGCGCCAATGCAGCAGTAGCGGCGAGACGCTTAGGCCTTTCTTCTAGTATGGTGACCAATGTTGGGGATGATACCAATGGCGCTGAATGTACGGCTACACTACGCAAAAATGGGGTTGATACAAGCTTTATAAAAGTTCACAAAGACAAAGAGACCAACTACCACTATGTCCTTTGGTTCAAAGAAGATAGGACCATACTGGTCAAACATCAAGAATACGAGTATTCTTTTCCTGATATTGGAGTGCCGAAATGGCTATACCTTTCTTCCATTGGTGAAAACACACTTCCATATCACAAACAAATAGCAGAATATTTGCGTAAAAATCAAAATGTAAAACTGGCTTTTCAGCCGGGCACCTTTCAAATGAAGATGGGGTTAGAAGAACTCGCCGATATTTATGCTCGGACTGATATATTTTTCTGCAACACCGACGAAGCAAGAAGAATATTAAAAAAACCAGAGGAAAGAGATCCCAAAAATTTATTAAAAGAGATGCACGGGGTGGGGCCAAATGTAGTAGTGATGACCGATGGTCCCAAAGGAGCTTATGCCTATGACGGTTACGAAGGTTTTTTCATGCCTCCTTTTCCGGATCCAAAACCACCCTTTGAACGCACTGGCGCAGGCGACGCGTTTGCTTCCACCTTTACTTCAGCCATCGCTCTCGGTAGGTCTCTCTTCGATGCGTTTTTGTGGGCACCTATAAACTCTATGTCTGTGGTGCAAGAAGTAGGTGCTCAAAAGGGGCTCCTCACTCAAGAAAAAATACTAGAGTGGCTCTCCAAAGCACCAGCAAACTACAGGCCAGAAAAAATAATGTAAAGAAAAACATATGATGGCATCTAAAATAATTTATATCAAAAACTATTTTGAACGCAATTAAACCTGTGGATTATTTTTTCTCTCCAAAACTTTCAAAATAGCGGACTCTATATGCGAGAGGCCCATACCATAATGCTCCAAAAGTTCATCTTGAGTGCCAGACTGACCAAACCTGTCTTGCACACCTATAAATTCTTGGGGTACTGGATAATGTTTAGCCAAAATTTCTGCAACCGCTGACCCTAAGCCCCCAGCTATTTGATGTTCTTCTACACTCACTATGGCCTTAGCTTCTTTGGCTAAGTTGATTATGGCTTCTTGGTCCAAA
>JBBTQZ010000028.1:0-17828 GCA_038065435.1 Patescibacteria group bacterium
CTCCATCACTTTCCAAATTTCAACTTTTTGAAACTTTTGATTCTTGGAAAGACGAGTCTAAGGAAGAAATCAACAAAATTTTGAAAGAGCTGACTCCAGAAGGTGGCACCTTCCCCCGCATTCCAACCAAAGGCGAAGCAGACAGAATAGCTGCTCTTCAGCGCAGTGTGGGCAAGCTCGGCTTTGATACAACCATCCGCTCCATGTATTTTGCCGACAAAGATACATACAACGGTACTTATCTTGGAGGCATGCTAGGAGCTTTCAAACAATATGGCTCGCTTGGTTACAACGGATTCAAAAACAAGGGTTGGCAAATGTGTTATGAGGGTGGTTGGTATAATGACTTCTGGAAAATGGACAAGGGCAAAATGGGAATACTGGTAATGGAAGAATACAAACTACGTCGGTTTTTCTTCTCACCTTATAGGGGCAGACACTTTTATAGCAAGCCGTTTATACTCAATTCTGAAGAGTTGGCCACCATCTTCCATCTACCTGGACCAGTGGCCGGCACCCCGACTCTGGAGCGAGTTCCTTCGCGTAAGATAGAAGCCCCTTCCAATCTCCCCATATGAAAATCCTTATCTACGTCAAATCACTCTTTGAGAAAATAATTAGCCCATTCAAAGAGAAATTATATTTCCTACGCGATACAGTAGCGGTGCACCCGAGGGTGATGATGTGGCGCTTGCGCCTATTCAACATATTCCCCCCTCTTAGCAATCATTTCTTCAAAATAGCGGCCCTGCTTATCATCATCTTTGCATTTTTTATAAGCTTTTATATATTTGCTTGGCGAGCGCCAAGGCCGTTTCCAGAACACGCCATCATTACAGTAGATAGGGGAGAGAACTTTTCTACGATAGCGAATCTTTTTGAGAAAACAAACATAGTGCGCTCTCAAAAGTGGTTAAAATTCTTTATACGAATCACCGGAGGTGACAGACGCATAGTAGCTGGTGATTACTATTTTCCAAAACCAGTAAACATATTTAAAATAGTGCGCATTCTGCACAAAGGCGAGTTCGGCTTTATAGCTGAAAAAATCACCTTGCATGAAGGGCTTTCTTCTTTTGAGATGGCAGATCTCCTTAGTGAAAAACTACTTTCGTTCAATAAAGAAGAGTTCCTGCAAGAAGTCCGTGACCAAAAACTAGAAGGCACCCTTTTCCCCGACACCTATTTCTTTAGTCCAAATATCAAAGCACCCGAGGTTATCCTTTCAATGAGAGAAAACTTTGCCAGAAGTATAAAAATTTATGGGGAGGATATTCTAAAATCAGGTAGAACTCTGGAAGAGATCATTATAATGGCTTCTATTATAGAAAACGAGGCCAACCAAAATATAGGAGCAAAAAGATTAGTTTCCGGCATACTCTGGAGGCGCCTTCGATTGGAGATGCCTCTACAAGTAGACGCCCCATTTCGCTATTACAACGGCAAGCACAGCTACACTCTAACCAAAGAAGATCTGAAAGAAGAACATCCATACAATACTTATGTGAACAAAGGTTTACCTCCAACTGCCATAAGTAATCCGGGAATAGATTCCATAAGAGCCGCTATCGCCCCGACCAACACCGACTACCTATATTTTATGTCAGACAAACAAGGCAATATGTACTACGCGCGCGATTTCGCCGGCCATCAGAGAAACAGGGAAGCATATTTGAGATAAAAATGAATACGAAAAAGCGAGCCGTCCTCCAAATACAGCTCGCTTTTGTTGAAATGTCTCACTTAACCGAATGGATCAACGCTTCACCGATACTTTTTTCTAAGATCTGATAGGCGTCGAGCGGTCTGCGTTCGGGATAGGTGACAAAGTACGGCACACCCTCCCGCTTGCCATAGACAAGAGTCGTTCTTGAACGGTGTGTAGAAAAGGCAAAAACAAGAATCAACCTTATCTCCGAGAAAGCCGGCTCGCAATCAACGATATGATCCACCACAATCGTCAACGTAGAGCCCTTAGGTATATTAACTACCAGACGCTCGGATGCGATCTGGAGATTGACCAACAAATCCTCAACCGCATTTTTGACTAAGTGCCAATCAGAGACTATTCTCTGAAAAGTAACCCCGATTTCAACATGAACTTTCATTTCCTTCTCCTTCTTTTTTTGATTGCCAACTTCCGTAAAATAATATAACATACTAACTTATGATAAGTCAACCCCGTAGTGAAAAATCCCATAATACTTATCCCTTACGCCATGTATTCGTCGGTCTTTCTGGTGGAGTAGACTCGGCTGTTAGTGCGGCACTTCTTAAAAAGCAAGGTTATGAAGTAACTGGAGTTTTTATAAAAGCATGGACTCCACCTGGCTACCTCTGCACATGGCGAGAAGACAGACGAAGTGCGATGAGAGTAGCAGCGGTTTTGGACATACCTTTTATAACTCTTGATTTGGAAAAAGAGTACAAAAAAGAGGTGGTGGATTATATGCTGAAGGAATACAAGCAAGGCAAGACCCCAAATCCCGATGTCATGTGCAATAAGGAAATAAAATTCGGTCACTTTTTGGATTTTGCTCTAAAAAACGGAGCAGATTTCGTGGCAACAGGACATTATTCTCGCGTCCTTACCTCTCCTGATTCTAGGAGAGGTCGAGACGAAGTCCGAGTGAGGTTGATGGAAGCGAAGGACAAAAACAAAGATCAGTCATATTTTCTCTGGACACTGAAGCAAGGACAGTTAAAGCATATTCTTTTCCCGATTGGCCATTTGCAGAAAAACGAAGTTCGTGAGCTTGCCGAACGATTCGGCCTACCCCAAGCCACTCGCAAAGACAGTCAGGGGCTATGCTTCTTGGGCCAAATAGATATGAAAGAATTTCTGAAAGAAAATATAAAAACAAAAAAAGGTAATGTGCTAAATGAAAATGGAGAAGTAATAGGGGAGCACGAAGGAGCAGTGCTTTACACATTGGGCGAGAGGCATGGTTTCCGCGTTTTCAATCAACAAACAAAAAGTGAGCCTCTATATGTAGTCGCCAAAAATGTAGACAAAAATACGATTACAGTATCAACCCAAAATGCAAAACAAGAAACACAAAACGAACAGTTTAAAATCCAAAACATAAATTGGACAACTCATTCTCCAAAAATGGAGAATGAGTGTCGCATCAGATATCGAGGAGAGAAGATAAAATGTAAAATCGAGAACGAAAAAGTACTTTTCGACGGACCCCAACTTATAGCCAGCGGCCAATCAGTGGTTTTTTATGATGGTGAAAAAGTATTGGGTGGTGCTATAATAGCCTAATGCAGGACAAAATACTCATAATAAAAGCGACCGGAGAAAGAGAAGCTTTTAACCCTTTGAAGCTCCGCTATTCTTTAGAAAAAGCCAAAGCCGCCCCAGAAATAATCGAAAGAATATTGACTCATATAAAGATGGAGCTCAAAGAGGGGATGACCACAAGAGATATCTATTCCCACGCTTTCAATCTACTGGAAAGAGAAAGCAAACCCATAGCTCTACGGTATTCATTGCGTAATGCGGTTATAGAGATGGGGCCAACCGGTTTTCCTTTTGAGCAACTTATAGCAGAGATCATGTGCGTCAAAGGTTTTGAGACAAGAACCGATTTTACAGCGAAAGGCGAATGCGTAGAACATGAGATAGACGTGGTAGCTTGGAACGAAAACAGGCTTATCATGATAGAGGCCAAATTTCATAACGAATTCGGCATAAAGTCTGATCTCAAGACAGCTCTTTATGTCAAAGCTCGTTGGGGTGATTTGGAAGAAAAAGAATTCGATACTTTTGGTCAAAAAAGGAAGTTGGATGAAGGTTGGCTTATAACAAACACCAAATTCACCGAGCAAGCAATCAGATACGCCCTTTGTCGCAACATGAAGCTTATTGGGTGGAATTTCCCCCAAAAAGGGAACTTGCAAGATCTTATAGAGGACACCGGCCTTCACCCCATCACCGCTCTCAAAAGTATTTCAAGTAGCCACAAAAAAGCTCTCATGGAAGCAGGCATAATACATGTAAAACAATTCACAGAAAATCTAGACGTAGCAAAACAGTGCAATATACCAAGCGATAAGGTAGAGCAAGCAGTATTGGAGATAAAACAAATTTTAAATTAATTCAAATATTTAAAATGGCTTGGTACAAGAAAAAACTTTATGATCCGAAAGCTAAAGAGTATTTCAAGGTAAGCCGATCCAAAATAGATTTGTTTGTAGAGTGCCCAAGATGCTTCTATCTTGATCGGAGATTGGGCGTCTCCAGACCTCAAGGCTTTCCTTTCAACCTCAACAGCGCGGTAGATCTTCTTCTCAAGAAAGAGTTTGACATTCACCGTAAACAAAAGACTCCGCACCCTCTTATGGATAGCTACGGGGTAGAGGCGATACCCTTTGAGCACGAGAAAATGGATGTTTGGAGAGAAAACTTTACAGGCGTAGAGGCCCTCCACAAGCCGACCAATTTTTTGGTTTTCGGTGCTGTAGATGATATTTGGGTAGATAAAAACAAAAAACTCATTGTGGTGGACTACAAAGCGACGAGCAAAGATTCAGAAGTCACTTTGGACGCCGAGTGGCAAGATGGTTATAAAAGACAGATGGAAGTTTACCAGTGGCTCTTGCGACAAAATGGTTTCGAAGTAAGCAACACCGGTTATTTTGTCTATGCCAACGGCAAGCGCGATAGGGAAGCCTTTGACGGCAAGCTAGAGTTTGATGTCAAGCTCATCGCCTACACTGGCTCTAGCGATTGGGTAGAAAAAACTCTCGGTGATATGAAAGAATGTTTAAATAATGATGAGATGCCCAAAAGTGCTGCCAGTTGCGAACATTGCACATACGTAAGTGAAAGAAACAGAGCCGAAAAATAATTTTGTTATTATTCTTTTATGATGCAATCCGCTGAACAAAGAAAAGAATTGATGAGGAAGATCAGGGACGAGGTGGTGGGGCTTAAGAACTCGCCACTTTATAAGTTTCGCGTGGAGAACAAAAATCTGCCGGTGATAGGCGAAGGGAGTCATTTTGCGGAAATAATGTTTATCGGCGAAGCGCCGGGGAGGAACGAAGCTAGGACTGGTCGGCCGTTTTGCGGAAGAGCGGGGCAAATTTTGGACCAACTTCTAGAGGCCGTAGGTATTGAGCGAAGCGAAATATATGTCACCAATATAGTCAAAGACCGACCACCCATGAACCGCGATCCACTATCAGAGGAAATAGAAATTTATGGGCCTTTTTTGGACAGACAGATTGAGATTATAGAGCCCAAAGTCATAGCTACTCTGGGTAGATATTCTATGAGCTACATTATGCCGAAGTTCGGCCTAGAGCTTGAACTAGAACCTATAAGTAAGGCTCACGGCAAAGTGTATGATGCAAAAACAAATTACGGCCCTATCAAAATAGTACCTCTTTATCACCCAGCCGTCGCCGTCTACAACTCTCACACCCTCGACCTCCTCAAAAAAGATTTTCAAGTTTTGAAAACACTTTAGACTTTCAATATTTTCTCAAACCGTTTTGGATCATTGTATTTGCCGACGATAGCCATGTTGAGATTTTTGTTTTGAATAATTGTTTTAGTTATTTTAGCAATGTCTGCAGCTGAAACTTTTTCAATTTCTTTTTCAATTTCTTTCGGTGTCTTTATTTTTTCATGTAAAATCTCTTGCATACCATAAAATTCAGTCAAAGAATCCGAAGACTCAAGCCCTAAATATAAATTACCGATCAGATAATCCTTGGCTTTTCTCAATTCATCATTACCGACTTTTTCATCTCGTATTTTCTTGAACTCTTCCAGGATTCCGTTTATTCCGAGCTCCACTCGGCTAGAATCTACTCCGGCTGTAGCCATGAGCACTCCATGATCTGTAAGTTGATCAACAAAAGATTTAGCATAATAACAAATGCCCAATTGCTCCCGCATCTTCTGAAAAAGGCGCGAGCTCATACCACCACCAAGAATCGTGGAGGCTAGCTTCAAGGCTGGAGTTCTTTTGTCATATACATCAAAAGCTCTAAAACCCATCACAAGGTGTGTTTGATCAGTATCTTTATATTTTATTTTCACAGCTGGTTTATTTTGGCTCTCCACTACCTTCTTCTTGCCTTTCTTTTTACCGACCGGCATACCAGTAAAGGCTTTCTCAATTTTTTTAAAGATATCGTTTGCATCTACGTCTCCAGCAACCAGAACAGCTGTTGCATCTGCTACATATAGTTTGCTTCTATAATTTACAAAATCATCACGATTGAATGATCTGATATTTTCTCTAGTGCCTATAATAGACCATCCAGCCGGCTGATCGCCATAAAGCAGCTCGTTCCATACATCATGTACAATCCTGTTTGGCAAATCTTCATACATATTTAATTCTTCAATAATGACCCCTTTTTCTCTTTCCAAATCATCCGCGGGTAGAGTGGGGTGAAGATACATATCTGAAATTAGATCTATAAGTTTATCGGTATTTTTCGGATGTGCCTTACCCCAATAACCGGTAAATTCCTGCGAGGTAAAAGCATTGTTTTGCGCCCCCATGGCATCAAACTCTCTTGATATATCTATGGCTTTGGGTCGTTTGTCCGTACCCTTAAAACACATGTGCTCCAAAAAATGAGATAGGCCATTCAACTCTTTGGTCTCATATTTTGAGCCAGCTTCGATAAGGCTCATCACCGTTACAGATGGTGAGTTCTTTATCGGCACCACAACAATCCGAAGTCCGTTTTTCAATACTTTCTTTTTGAAGTTCATTATGATAACAATATACATATGTCCAAGCCTAAAATCAATATTGCAACAAAGCATAAAAAGGTGGCTAATTTTCTTTTTGAAGTTGGTATTTTGGCGAAAACTCCGAGAAGTGGTTTTCATTTTCTTGGCACTGGCAAACAATCCGTAGCAGAACATTTGAACAGAGTTTCTTACATAGGTTTTGCTCTTAGTATGCTGGACGGCAAAGTAGATGTGTCCAAAGTTTTGCAGATGTGCTTGCTTCATGACATATCAGAAACTCGTATTTCCGATCTCAATTATATACATCAAAAATATGTGGAACGAAAAGAAGAAAGTGCTCATAAAGACATAGCTTTGTCGGTGCCATTTGGAAACAGAATCCTTCCCCTCATAACAGAATACGAAGAAAGAAAAACTAAAGAAGCTATTTTGGTCAAAGATGCGGATAATCTAGAGTGGATACTTTCTCTCAAAGAAGAAGTGGATACTGGCAACATCAGAGCTTTGAAATGGATCAGACCAGCGATAAAAAGACTGAGAACAATAGATGCCAAGCTCATAGCAAAAGAAATAATGCGCACAGACTCCAACGACTGGTGGTTCGACGAAAAAAGCCAAAAAAGCAAGTGGTGGGTAAATAGAGGTAAGAAATAATCAGAAAGCAAATTTGGAAAAATAGAAGAATGTTGTAGAATTGAGTAATGACATCTACTGAAATTCAAGGGAAGTTCTTCATCCTCCGAAAATGGAGAATGATTATGGTAAGAGATGAATAAAAAACACCCCGCAGCCGAGTAGGCGAGCGGGGTGTTGACGATCTGGATCTAATCAGGATTCATCACAACAGGAACTGGTATGTTGGTGCGTAGTGCCCCAATAACTTGATCCACACAAGTCCGAAGACTCTGGAAATCGTAAAGCGCAAATTTATAAAGAGGATGGATCCACGGCTCTTCATCCAAATTCAATTTCGAGTCAATCTCTACCCACAGACCAGCTTGTATGTGCTCAACATCCACCCAAATCGATAACACATCAAGATATTTCAGAGTATAACCATAATCAGGACTCAGAGCCTTGGCCCCCAACACGATATACTCGATCGATCGATCTAGATCCACACAATCATGGATTTCCCAAGCGAAATGTAAGTCTGGTAGGTCTTCTGTAACTGAAAGGAGTACGTCCTTCACTTGAGATTTAATATTCGCCTCAAAGTGCCGCGACACAAAATTTCGTAATTCATGTAGCTGCCGCTTCACATCCATCAAAAAGTGGATCAAAATATAAAACAGCAGCATTTGTATAGCTGCAAACACATACACTAAAATATGGAGGTTTTCCATTTTTCGCACCTATCCCTTTCTATTCAAATCTAAACATTTTTTACTAAACAAAGCAAATTTGGAAAAACAGGAGAATGTTGTAGAATAAGAATGTGAAAAAAGATTTCGATAATTGGAATACTGAAAAATCTAATTTACACGAAGAAAAAGTTCGCCCATTTTTTCATGAACGGGAAGTGTGGTTTACATCCATTGGCGTCAATATCGGATTTGAACAAGATGGTAAGCACGAAAAATTTCTTCGACCAGTGATTATATTAAAAAAATTTAATAATCAGGTATGCTGGGCAATACCGACTACGAAAAAATCTAAAAAGGGAATTCATTATTTTTCTTTTGAGTATGATAAAAATGAAAATACTACCGCTATTCTTTCGCAACTCAAGCTTATCGATAGTAAGCGTTTAGATTACAAAATTGGTACTATGAAAGAAAAAGATTTTATTGAAATGAAAAAACGTCTTATCGCATTTCTGGGATAAAACATTTTTTCTTGACCCCTTGCGGGGAGGGCCGAAGCCATTTGTATAGAAAATATAGCAAACCCACAAATGTTGTCAAGCCGAAATAGTGTACAAAATATGATAATCTAAATATATGACATCAGCGGAGATAAGAACAAAATATTTGAAGTTTTTTGATGGGAAAGGACATAAGATAGTGCCGAGTAGTTCTTTGGTACCCGAGGGAGATGCTTCGGTGCTTTTCACCACCGCGGGTATGCAACAGTTTAAGCCATATTATATTGGAGCCAAAAACGCAGAAAAAGATTTTGGCACCTTAAACACTACTTCTGTCCAAAAATGCATTCGCACTTCCGATATAGAAGAAGTGGGGGATGAACGACATCTGACTTTTTTTGAAATGCTGGGTAACTTTAGTTTCGGTGGATATTGGAAGGAGGAGGCGATAAAATACGCGTATGAATTTATAACCAGTCCGAATTGGATGAACTTGAAAATAGATTATGTGACGGTTTTTGAGGGCGAGACCGGTGTGCCGGCAGATGAGGAGTCAGAAAAGATTTGGAAAAGTATTGATCCAAATATTGTAGTGAAGAAATTTGGTAAAGCAGATAACTTTTGGGGACCAACAGGAGATGAAGGTCCTTGTGGCCCAACAACAGAAATATATGTGGATGGCATAGAGATATGGAATATTGTTTTTAATGAGTTCTATCAGGATAAAAACAAAACTCTTCGTCCACTAGAGAAAAAAGGTATAGACACTGGGATGGGACTAGAAAGACTTGCCTTGGTTTCTCAATTTCCAAAACAAACAGGAGAAAAAACTGTTTTTGACACAGATCTTTTTGATTATATAGAATCTGTAAAAACAAAAGAAGAAAGAATCGTGGCTGATCATATGCGTACAGCTGTTTTTATGATTGCCGATGGAGTAGCGCCTTCTAACACCGAGAGAGGGTATGTCTTGCGTCGGCTCATTCGTAGAGCAATCGTAAATAAGGGGGAGATAGAAAAAGTTGCGAGTAGAGTTATAGAAAAATATAAAGATATTTATGATTTGGAAGATAAAGAAAAAATTTTGAATATTCTGAAAGATGAAAAAGAAAAGTTTCAGTCAATTCTGGACACAGCCGAAAAATATTTGGGTGAATTTGCGAACAAAAGAATCCCGGGAGACAAAATGTTCGCATTGTTTTCAAGCAAGGGTATTCCGTTTGAACTCGCCGAAAGTTTGGGTTATGAAGTAGATAATGCTGGTTTTGAAGAAGAATTCAAAAAGCATCAAGAAATCAGCAAAGCAGGGATGGAACAGAAGTTTAAGGGGGGATTAGGTGGGCATAGTGAGATAGAGGTGAAGTATCATACGGCCACACATTTATTACACCAAGCATTAAGAGAAGTGCTCGGTAAACATGTGGAACAGAAAGGGAGTAATATTACGCCGGAGCGATTGCGGTTTGATTTTTCGCATCCAAACAAAATGACTGATGAAGAAAAGAAAAAAGTAGAAGAGATAGTAAACCAAAAAATTAAAGAAGACTTGCCTGTAAATAGAGTGGTAATGAAAAAGGAAGAAGCAGAGAAAATCGGCGCGTTGCATTTTTTTGGTGACAAGTATGGCGATGAAGTGAGTATCTACTATATCGGTGAAAATTTGGAAAATGCTTGGTCTAAAGAATTCTGCGGCGGCCCGCACCGAGAGCGAACTGGCAATTTAGGAAATCTTAAAATCTTGAAGGAAGAAGCCATCTCTGCCGGCATCCGCCGCATCAAAGCAATCCTCGATTAGACATTTTTCCACACCATGATAACACTTTCAAAAATAGAAGATGTATAATAAACAATATGCCAAGAGTACAATTCAATGATGTTACTCCGCCGGATAAGCGGAGCATTCGCAATATCCCCATACCAAATCAGAATCGCAGAAATAAGACGGAGCCTCTAGTCGACACAAACCCTCAAGATCTTTACGGAAATAAAGTCAGTTTGAATATAGAAAAAGCCAAACCTCTCATCCCTCCACCACCACCTATAATAGTAGAGGATACCACAGCTCCCGAAAGCCCTAAAAATTCGTTTTCTCCTAAAACATTTTTTACAAAAAGCACCTTTAGCAAACCCTACAAAGCAAGTTATTTTCACGACGATGGCACCACACACGGTGGTGGCAAGAGACGCAAGGTAATATTCGGTGGATTATCCGCTTTAGTGATTGCCTCTTTTATACTGATCATGATGACAGTTTTCTCTTCAGCTCGAGTCAGCATAACACCCAAGACCGAGAATATAGCTGTCAGTATGACAGTAGAAGCAAGCTCAAATAGCCTGTCAGGAGATTCTGTTCCTTATGAAATCATAAACTTTAGTAAAACAAAAAATATGACAGTAGAAGCCAGTGAGGAAGAAATGTTAGAACGCAAAGCTTCCGGTAAGATAACCATCTACAACGATTTTTCTAAAGATCCACAACGCCTTATCATCAGAACTCGTTTTGAAAGCCCCGAGGGCCTGATCTATCGTATCCCAGAATCTATAGTCATACCGGGCAAAACAGCGAGTGGTCCTGGGTCCATAGAAGTAGAAGTCTTTGCCGACGAGTCGGGAGAAAAATACAATATCGGAAAGACAGATTTCACCATCCCCGGATTCAAAAACGATTCCAAGAGATACAACGCATTTTATGCCAAATCGTCTAGAGAAATGACGGGTGGGTTCGTCGGTAAAGTGAAAAAAATTGAAGAAGGCTTGAGGAAAGCCACTCTGGAAAAATTGGATCTAGAATTAAAATCAGAAATACAAAGAGAAGTATCTTCGCAAGTGGCGAGTGATCTAGTATTGATAGAAGACAGTATTTGGTTCACATCCAAAGAATTACCCCAGGAAGATTCGGACGATGAAGCTATTCTGACTCAAGAAGTATCCGGCTTTGCAATTGTTTTGAAAAAAGCCAACCTCTCCAAAGAGATAACCGACGAGTATATTGCAAGTTCTACAGAATGGCAAAACATAGATGTAATTATAAATGATTTTTCATCTCTGAAAATAACGCACAAACCAGAGACTGTAGATAAAGGCGCTGCAATAAACCTAACTCTAGAAGGAGGAGCTACAGCTACCGCAGTACTAAATAAAGAAGACATAAGTAACACCCTAAAAGGCGTAAAAAGAGATCAGATTTCAGAGAAAATGCAGATGTTTTTGGGTATTGAAAGTGTAAGAGCTAGCATCAGGCCGGCTTGGAAAAAAGCCTTCCCAGAAAGGTCAGAAAAGATCTTTGTTGACATCGAGCAGTAAGGTATGCTAATCTTATAAACCATAGCGTGTTTCATTAAAAAATGACGGATAAAAAAGACAGAGAAGTGAGTTTTGGTAGAGTGACGGAAGCGCTTCCAAATGCGCTTTTCAGAATAGAGCTTGAGAGCGGTGGCTCCCAGATTATGGCTTATCTTTCGGGTAAAATGCGCCTCAATAGGATCAAGGTCCTAATAGGAGATCGCGTAGAACTGGTGCTCGACCCATATGGTGGGAGAGCAAGAATAGTCCGTAGATTAGACAGCAGAAAGACGCAAGGTGAGAACGATTTTGAATAAATGAAAGTCAAAGCTTCGGTAAAAAAAATATGCAGCAAATGCAAGACGGTACGCCGTCGTGGTGTTTTGTTTGTTATATGCAAAAGCAACCCAAAGCATAAGCAAAGACAAGGAGCTTAATTTAAATAAAATATCATGAGAATAGTGGGCATCACAATACCAGACAACAAAAGATTAGATATAGGCTTGACCGTTCTCTTTGGTATTGGCCGTAGCAGAGCAGCAAAAATATTAGACGAAGCCAAAGTAGAGAGAGGCACCAAACCACCCGAGCTTAAAGCGGAGAAAGAGAACCAGATACGCAAGATAGTGGAGAGCCTCAAAATAGAAGGCGATTTACAAAGAGAGATCGCTTCCAATATAAAGCGTCTTAGAGATATAAAAGCATATAGAGGAGTGCGTCATATGCGTGGTCTGCCAGTCAGAGGTCAGCGCACTAAGACCAATTCCCGAACAAGGAGAGGTAATATAAGAAAAACTGCTGGCACCGGACGTAGAGCAGTAGAGAAGAAGTAGCTCAATAATTTCATTATAAATATCATGGGTAAAAAAAGAATTGTCACAACAGAAGAAAAGGCAGGAGAAGCTGTAAAAGAAAACAAGACTTCTTCCAAAAAGAAGGTCTTGGAGGCGGGTATTTTGCATATAGAATCTACTTACAACAATACCAAGTTGCTTCTCACAGATAAAAAGGGCAATGCCATCATGTCTTCTTCCAGTGGAAAACTCGGCTTCAAAGGAGCTAAGAAAGGTACCCCTTTTGCTTCAGCCAAAGTAGGTGAGACCTTGGGCCTACTAGCTCACGAAATGGGGTTGAAAGAGGTTAGTGTGGTCGTAAAAGGAGTCGGTTCGGGTAGAGAATCGGCCATTAGAGGGTTCATAAGCAAGGGCGCAAATCTTACTTCCATCAAAGATATAACACCAGTGCCACATAATGGTCCGAAGCCCAAGAAACCCCGTCGCGTATAGTTTTTTAAATTAAAAATTTTATGATTATAGGACCAAAATACAAAATAGCAAGAAGACTCGGCGCTCCCATATTTGAGAAAACCCAAACTCAAAAATTCGCTTTGCGCTCAGGCAAAAAAAGTGGCTCCAAGTTTACTAGGCCAAAGAGCGATTTCGGTTTGCAGATGAATGAAAAACAAAAAGCTCGTATGTTCTATGGCGTCACCGAAAAACAATTTGCCAAATATGTAAAAAGCGCTTTGAGCAAAAAAGGGGCACCAAGTGTGAACCTCTTGAACGAACTTGAGACTCGCCTAGACAACGTCGTCTGGAGAGGGGGCCTTGTCTCCACTCACAGAGGAGCGCGCCAAGCAGTGGCTCATGGGCATTTTACGGTCAATGGTAAACGAGTTTTTGTGCCATCTTTCAAGGTCAAAGAGGGGGACATTATAAATATCCGTGAGGGTAGTCGCAATAGTAAGCTCTTCAATCAAACCGATGAAAAACTTGGAGAGACCACCCCTCCAATATGGATCAAGCTTGATTCAAAGAAAAAAGAAATCGTTATCCAAAACAATTCAGTAGAATCTCAAACAGAAACACTTTTCGATTTAAGTAAGGTGATAGAGTATTACCAAAGATAAAATTTTATAAAATAATTACTAAAATACTATGGACCAATTGAACAAATCTATAATATTGCCTTCTAGACCGAAAATAATAAAAGAGGAGGAAGACAAAGCTGTATACGAAATAGACGGTTTCTACCCGGGCTATGGATACACCATAGGCAACAGTTTGAGACGCATCATCCTATCTTCACTCCCCGGTACGGCTATAACTTCTATGAAAATAGAGGGGGTAAACCACGAGTTTAGTAGCATAGACGGAGTAAAAGAGGATGTAGTGATGATAATGTTGAACGTAAAAAAGCTAAGAATAAAAATGATGGGGGATGAACCTCAAACTCTCAATATAAAAGCTAAGGGCGCAACCGTGGTAACAGCAAAAGACATAGAAGTACCCGGGCAAGTAGAAATAATGAACCCAGAATTGGTTATAGCCACCCTTACAGACAAGAATGCTTCTCTCAATATAGAACTGACCGCAGAGAAAGGTCTTGGATTTGTACCTAGAGAAATAGTAGGGAAAGGAAAGACCGACATAGGAGTTATCGCCATGGATGCCAGCTTCACGCCTATAAGACGCGTGAGCTATGAAGTGGAAAATATGCGATTGGGCAATCGTACCGATTTCAATAGGCTTCGCATAATGTTAGAGACAGACGGCAGTATCTCTCCCAAAGAAGCGCTTGAACAATCTATCAATATTATGATAGAACAACTGAAGGCCATAACCGGCTTTGAAGAAAAAGAGGTAGAGGAATACAAAGAGCCGACTGATGAGCAAAAAGAAAAGACCCTAAATATAGAGAAACAAAGCATGGACCCAGAATTTCTGAAGACAAGGATAGAGTCTATAGAAATGTCGGCGAGAACCATGAACGCTCTTACCGGAGCCAACATACGTACCGTCGGTGGCCTAGCCAGAAAGAAGGAGAAGGATATCCTAGAAATAGAAGGTTTGGGAGCCAAGGGCGTGGCCGAGATCAAACGAGTCCTTCTTGAACACGGGATAACATTAAAATAATTTTGTATTAATTCGTCGATATATTCGTTACTTCGTATTTATGAGACATCACAATCAAAACAGAAAATTTGGCAGAGTACGCAAACAGAGAAAAGCTTTGCTCAATTCGCTTGCCCGTTCTGTTGTCTTATTGAAGAAGATCAAAACCACAGAGATGAAAGCCAAAGAAGTAAGGCCATTCGTAGAAAAGCTTATAACCAAAGGCAAACTCTCAAACATATCTGCAAGAAGATCCATAGCTTCAAAGATCGGCAAAGAAGCTTCCAAAACTTTAGTGGATAATCTGTCACCCAAATACAAAGATCAAAAAGGTGGCTTTACCAGAATTACCAAGTTGCCCAGACGCAAATCAGATGGAAGTAAGATGGCGATTATAGAACTTATTTAAAAATTGAAAGAAAGATTATGGAATACACAATCGATGCACAAAACAAAAAATTGGGAAGAATAGCTAGCGAAGTGGCTAAGCTTCTTATGGGTAAAAATAGGGTAGATTTTGTGCGCAATGCTATTCCAAGTGTCAAAGTCAAAATCACAAACGCTAGTAAAGTAGACATAACGAACAAAAAGCTTGAAGACAAAAATTATAAATACTATTCAGGGTTTCCGGGCGGCCTAAAGGAGCACTCTATGAAGAAAGTAACGAAAGATAAAGGCTTCAAAGAAGCTTTTCGAATAGCGGTCCGCGGCATGCTTCCGAAAAACAAGCTTCGAGATAGAATGATGAAAAATCTTATTATAACCGAATAGTTTTCGCATAAACATGACAACCAAAACAAACAAATACATAGAAGCCGTGGGTCGCAGAAAGACCGCCACAGCAAGAGTGCGTATTGTTCCTGCTTCCAAAAGCTCTTACACTATAAACGATCGCGACTTAGCGACATATTTCCCTACGATAGAAATGCGTAGCATCGTAGAAAAACCATTCGCATTAACAAAAGACGCTCATTTCGCGGTATCTGCCAAAATAAAAGGAGGGGGCATACATTCTCAGGCTGAAGCCATGCGACATGGCATCACTCGCGCTCTCGTTATTTACGATGAATCCAACAAATCAATTCTGAAGCCAGTAGGTCTACTAAAACGCGATCCTCGCGCCAAAGAGCGTCGCAAATTCGGCCTCAAGAAAGCCAGAAAAGCTCCCCAATGGAGTAAGCGATAAAAAATTAAATCAAAAACCGCATCATAATACATATTAGTATGATACGGCTTGTTTTTGATTCTACATTTTTTATTATTGCAGATTCTCTTCTTGTTTTGTAAATAGCTACATTACAAGGTTTTACTACAAAAGAACGAACTGTACGCACGCTAACTACCGAGAAGTGCCGCCACCGTACCGAGCGAAAGTTGTAGGTTTACTACTTCACTTGGGCGCAACACCTTGTTGTCACTTTCAATTTGAACCACCGGGCTCAAGTTAGCTTTCGAAGCATACTCCTGAACAACTTGAGCAGAGTAGCCTTGAACCAATAGCAGTGCCGGTGCATAAGCCATATCGAGAGTGACGATCGTCCCATGACGACGAAACCTCAATAAACGCTCATATGTCAGAAACTGAATCGGAAGCGGAAGCGGTCCTACGGACCCGAGCTTGAAGTGTTTTTCCACCGCCTTTTTGTAAGACTTCTTCAAAAGGCAGTCAACTTCGTACCAAGCCAGATTCACTGGCCACAGCTCTACCTTCTTCAAAAGTTTCTCTTCCAGAAAAGTTGCATGGTACGGCTTCTTGTCTCCGGAGGAAATCAAATCACAAAAACACAGCATGTCCTCGACGTCTCCGCCGTAGACCTGTCCTACTGCCACGTATGTCATTTACTGCTCCTTTGCTGGGGTTACCAGCGTTTATTCAAAAAACTACCTACTTACAAGCATACACCTAAAATAACTATTTGTCAAATTTTTTTAGGCATTTTAATATTTAAAGCCGTCCTGGTTTGAAACCTAGGACGGCTTTTGCACTTTAATCTACTTCGACAATCTCGAGTTTCAAATGATTGCCGCTTGTCGAGCCAACTCTTTGCTCCCAACGCGACAGGCCCCCCACATTGACTTCCGCACTCTCTCCCACTTTTCTGCCTATTAGAGCTCTGCCAATAAAAGAGTCTGCCGAGATCTCTGATTTTTGCCAGATGCTATTTTCAGGCCTGTCTACTATCTTGTAGATCGCCTTGTAATCATTATTTTCCCGAAATCTCACATACTCCTCAATTATCTGATGCTTGCCACCGACAATACCTTTTCTTCTTTGAAAAAGATAGACTTTTACAGCAACAATAGAATTGAGTCTTATTTTTGTTTTCTCCATAACACCTCTACAAAGAAATTCTACATTTTTATATCCAAAATACAACACTCATTGAAAAAAGTAAGAAAATCTATATAATCTCTCAATATGAATGATGACAATGACGATATACAATTTGAGGAGAGCAACGAGGAAGGCGAGGTGAGTCAGGGCGACACTGTAAAAAAGCTTAGAGAAAAGCTGAAGGAGGCGCAAGAAAAGGCGCAAGAATATTTGCTTGGTTGGCAGAAGGAGAGGGCAGAGGGTGTAAATTTGAGGAAAAGATTGGAAGAAGAAAAGAGGGAATTTGCCAAATTTGCCAAAGAAGACATCGCCACCGAACTTATATCTGTTTTAGATTCTTTTGAGTCAGCTTTCAAAAATAAGGAGGCTTGGGAGAAGGTAGACAAAAATTGGCGAATGGGTGTGGAGTACATTCATACCCAACTTATAAATATTCTAGCTAATCATGGTGTCTCCATAATTTCGCCATTAGGTGAGAAGTTTGATCCGCAAAGAGATGAGGCTGTAGAAACTGTCCCGACAGAAAAAGAGGAGGAAGACCACAAGATCATAGAGGTGATGAGCGTCGGCTACAAACTCCAAGACCGCCTTATCCGCGCCCCAAAAGTCAAAGTAGGAGAGTACAAAAGTTAAATTGTATACTGTCAAGTTCACAGAAAAGCACTTAGGAGTTATAATTTGGGTGTATTAACAATTAAATTTCTCATATTTCTCCCCTCTACAAAATCTAGGAGAGGGGTTGGGGTGAGGTTAAAAAATATGAGTAAAATCATTGGTATA
>JBBTQZ010000029.1:0-28770 GCA_038065435.1 Patescibacteria group bacterium
AGCCATACTCAAAAACGCATCCATACTTGTGTTAGACGAAGCCACTTCAAGCCTAGACTCGCATTCAGAAAGTTTGATCCAAGACGCGCTTGATAAACTTATGCAAGGCAAGACAGTGATCGTCATCGCTCATCGCCTTTCCACCATCCGCAAAATGAACAGAGTAGTCGTCATAGATAATGGTAAGATAACAGAAGAAGGAAGCCATGAAGAGCTTCTAAACCAAGAAAATAGTCTGTATAAAAAGCTCTGGGACTTGCAGGCCGGTGGCTTCTTGTCGGAATAATCACGGATGGAATCCTGTCACAATTAGACCACACCCCTAAAATACAATGGCCGTCATTGTATTTGCACTTGACAGTCTGGGGACTTTGTGTACAATAGACAATACTATGAAAAACATAGGCGTACAAATGAATACCCCATTCACCTCTCTTGCTGAGAGGCATTCGCGCTGTGTTTTAAGTATTTAAATCTAAACAAAATTTGAAAACTTAGAACGCCGCGCAACCCGCGGCGTTTTAAGTAAACCGTGTACCAAACTTTGTTCTGGTACTACGGAGTTCTTTGAAATTCACACAACAGAAAGGAGAAAACGAGTGAGAAACAACCCACTGTGGTACTTGTTTAGCAAGACTTGGGAGTATAGTGCTGGTAATCGAAAGAATGTCGTATGGTATTGGATCATGTTTATCCTGGCCGAATCGGTGGACACAATTTTCAGTCCGCTGATTTGGGCAAAGATGATCGAGGTTTTGACAATGCAAGGAATCAATTCCGCAAGCATTGGTACTTTGTATCTTTGCTTAGGAGGAGTCCTCTTACGCTTAGTCGTCTCATGGGGTTTCCATGGGCCAGCACGTTGTATTGAACGCAACAATGCGTTCAAAGTACGTGCCAACTATTGGAGAGGCTTGCTTAAAGGTGTCGTCACGTTGCCACTCGAATGGCATGTGGAGCATCATACTGGAGACACTATAGACAAAGTTAACAAGGGAACTGGCGCATTGTTCGAATTCTCGGAAGTATCGTTCATTCCCATTCGTTGCTTTATTCAGCTGCTGGGTAGTTATGCTGTATTGGTCTACTTCAGTCATTCAGCTGCCTACATGGTTTTAGGAATGCTTTTGGTGAGCGCTTGGATTACCATGCGTTTCGACAGAGTTCTCCTAAAGCAATACAAGGAGCTGAACGCTAACGAAAACCAAGTCTCTGAATCTGTGATCGATGCGATTAGTAATATCTCAACAATCATTGTTCTCCGAGTAGAAAAGCTGGTTTTCGACGCTATCATGCACAAGGTTGAGAAACCATACGAGCTTTTCAGGCACAACCAACGCCTAAACGAGCTCAAGTGGTTTTTGACCAGTACCTGCTGCAATGTGATGACTGTCTTGGTAGTGATCATGTACTTCTTCCAAAACTGGGGAGCCGCACCCGGCACTCTAGTAGCTAGTTTCTACATATTGACCAGCTATCTCGATCGCATCAGCGAACTATTTTTCCGATTTACAGAAATGTACGGAACTGTCGTTCGTCGCAAGTCTCGAATCATGAATTCCGAGGAATTATCTAAAGATTTCAGGAGTGAGAACTTCACTAATCATGTCTTGCCAAAAAAGTGGCAAAGATTGAATGTGAACAATTTATCGTTTTCGTACTACGGAGATGGTGAAGCGTTACATCTGAACAATGTTTCTTTTTCGGTAAATCATGGAGAACGAGTGGCTTTTGTGGGCGAGACCGGAAGTGGTAAAACCACATTCCTGAAAATCATGAGGGATCTATACCATCCGAGAGAGCTGAACCTTTCTGTAGATGGACGACCGATCGCAAATGGTTTTGAAGGAATCAATCAAGCTATTACACTTGTGCAACAAGATCCAGAAATCTTTGCAAAGAGTATCTGGGAAAACATTACCATGGGAGCAGATCATGAGTTGGAGTTGGTCTTGCAGTTTACAGACATGGCTTGCTTCACTCACGTTGTCGAAAGTCTACCGAAAAAGTTCGACTCCTCGATTCAAGAAAAAGGAGTCAATCTTTCAGGTGGGCAACAACAAAGATTGGCTTTGTCCCGCGGGCTTCTTGCTTGCCACGACAAAGATATAATCTTGCTTGATGAGCCAACAAGTAGCTTGGACACGATTACTGAAATAAAAGTCTACCAGAATATCTTCAAAGGTTTTTCTGGGAAAACGATTATTTCTACCGTTCACCAGCTTCATCTCCTACCTCTCTTCGATCGAATCTGTGTTTTCGACAATGGTCGGATTAATGCATCTGGTACGCTACAAGAGCTTCTGTCTTCTTGCCCCAAGTTCGTTTCCCTCTGGGAAGCGATGCAAAAGGCAGCGACAGGAAACTCAGTGGCAATCGCAGAGTAAAAGATGTGTGCGAAATACTTTTAGATCCCGCCCTCCAGCAAATGGACGGCGGGATTTTTTTACAAAAAACTCTAGAACTTGCAAGCCGGTGGCCTTTTGCTAGGATAATCATGGATGGAATCCTGTCACAATTAGACCACTCCATGTAACAAAATACACTGTCTTGGAGTCTTATTTATAGAAAGAGAGGTTTTTAAGTGCCTATACCATATCCAACCTCAATGGATGTCATGTATGTAGCATTTGACTTTAACAAGTCATTCCCAGCAGACTTCGTGAAGGAACTCAAAGAAAAGTTTCCGGAGTGGACTGATCTTCATTTTTCTTTAGACAACAATAATCAAAACGTCTGGGAATTTCTAAGAATGTACCGAGACCGATTGTCAAAATTCAAAGCAAAACAAATTCTTAGTGCCACAAAGAATGGTAGCTTTGAAGAACTTGTTGACCGGGCCAGGCAAGCAGTAGAGATGCAAAAATATTTCGCCGATCTTAGACCCCGATTTTTTCCAGAAGAAGTTGAGGCGGAGAAGAAGAGACACAAGCAGGCGGATGAGGATGCAAAGGCTTACTATGGCTTCGAGTAGTATCAATCCCTAACAATAATACCAGGGATCCGAACCAAATCTCTGTGAAGTACCTCTAATCCCGCCCTCCAGCAAATGGACGGCGGGATTTTTGTTTGTTGTAAAAAAGAGATTTTTGGGTTAAATTATATGTATTATGCAAAGAATCTTTATAAAAGACCTGAAAGATCATGTGGGGCAAGAGGTGTCCGTATCGGGCTGGGTTAGCATTGTAAGAGATCAGGGCAAGATGGTTTTTTTTGATTTTCGCGACATGAGCGGTACCGTGCAGGGGGTAGTGCTTTCTGATAAAAAAGATTTGGTGGAAAGAGCAAAACCAATTCGATCAGATTGGGTGGTAAGAGTAGAGGGTAAGGTCAATAAAAGACCCGATAAAATGGTGAACGAAAAAGTGCAAAATGGTGATATTGAACTAGAGATAACAAACATTCAAGTTTTAAACGAATCTAAAACATCACCTTTTGACGTCCTTACGGACACATCGAACATAGATGAAGAGACACGTCTAAAATATAGATATATCGATCTCAGAAGCGAGCGTATGCAGAAAAATATGCGGCTTAGAAGCGAGTGGGTAAACAAATGTAGAGGTTATTTACTTAGAAATAGCTTCACAGAAATAGAAACGCCGATCCTGACCGAATCAACCCCCGAAGGAAGCAGAGACTTCGTGGTACCAAGTCGCCTAAATCCTGGTAAATTTTATGCCCTTCCCCAATCACCCCAACAATACAAACAACTCCTCATGGTCGCCGGTTTTGAAAGATATTTCCAAATAGCTCGGGCAGTACGCGATGAGGATCTCCGAGCGGATAGAGGATTCGAACATACTCAGATAGATATAGAAACTAGTTTTTTGAAACAAGACGAACTTTTAGATCTTCTTGAAGCAATGTTCATAGAAGTAGCAGAATCACTTGGACACAAGATCAAGCAAAAACCTTTTCCACGTATTACATACAAAGAAGCAATGCAAAAATACGGCGCAGACAAATTTGATATGCGCACCGAAGAAGAGAAGGGGGATGGCAAAACTCTGGCATATGCATGGGTGGTAGATTTTCCATTTTTTGAAAAAACCGATCAAGGAGATTGGACCTTTACCCACAACCCATTTTCTATGCCAAAAGAAGAATGTTTAGAAGACCATTTGACAGGCAAGAACATAGAGAACATTATCACTCAGCAATACGACCTTGTATGCAATGGTTACGAATCAGCTGGAGGTAGTATAAGAGCTCATGATCCTAAAATCTTGGAAGCTACATATAAAATCATGGGCTACTCAGATGAAAAGATTCAGAAAAGTGTTGGGCACATGCTAGAAGCCTTAAAATATGGAGCGCCACCCCATGGGGGTATTGCCATAGGGGTGGAGAGAAATATAATGAACTTAGCAAATGAAGCTTATTTGCGCGAAGTACAAGCTTTTCCGATGACCCGCGGCGGTAAAACATCAGTGATGAACGCTCCCAGCGAACTTTCTCTAAAACAATTAAAAGAGCTGGGGATCAGTATTAAGAAATGATAAGTGTCCAAAAAATAACTGAGGAATTAATACGGAAATATGACCCCATAGCAGTTTATCTTTCAGGATCGAGAGCAAGGGGCAGAGAACGACCAGATAGTGATTATGATTTTCATTTGGTTGTACCGAATTTCACACACCCTATTTCAGAAAAAATCTTGGGCCAATCAGTTGATATAAAATCCATATTCTTTTCTGATTTACCAAATTCTATAATTGATACCGTATACTCTCCAGCAATACCGTATCAACCCATCTATAAAGACGTAAAATTTTTGAAAGATTTAAATAATCTTGAAGAAAGAACTAAAAACGCCTACGAGGTTGGTCCCGCAGAGTGGAGCAAACAAGAATATACAGAGAATAAAAATCGTACTTTGCGTTTCTTAGAGGCAATTGAGGGGACTACCCATGTTCCCATTATTTCTTTTCGGCACTTCTGTAAGTTTTTTGATCTTAGTCTTTTATGCTGGTTTGGCATACGAAAAAGATGGTCAGTTCCTATTTATGAAGCCTTGGATATTTTTTCCAAAGAGGATCCAGAATTTTACGAAATAATATGTTCAATGGAATCTTCGTCTTCAGCCAAAGAAAGATCTGCACTAGCACGAAAGTTATACACAACCCTATTCAGATGATTATCTATTTATGTAAATCTTTTTTATGAAAATACTTAATCTATCTAACATCCGCGAGACCACTTTCTTACCCAGAGATGTAAAGAGGTTAAATCCATAAATCTGCTAAAATAAGAGGATGGAAACTGATTTTAAAGTACAGGTGGGGGAGTTTGAAGGACCGTTAGAGCTTCTACTTGAGCTTATAGAAAAAAGGAAGCTCCACATAAACAGCGTCTCCTTATCCAAAGTGGCGGAGGACTTTTTGGAGCATATAGAAAAACAAGAAGAATTTCCGATAGCAGATAGCGCCGACTTTATATTGATCGCCTCTACTCTACTTCTCATAAAATCAAAATCCCTCCTACCCAATTTGGAACTAACAGAAGAGGAGGAAGAGAGTATCGAGAATTTGGAGGAAAGACTTAGAGAATACCAAAAATACAAAATTCTAGCTTTAAATATCCAAAAAATGTTCGGCGATTTTCTTTTTTTCGCCGAAGAATCAAAATCGCGACAAGTTGTATTTGCTCCCACAGCCGAAATAAGCACAGCAAACCTCCATAAAACAATACTAGAAACACTTTCCAACATACCCAAACAAGATTTTTTGCCAAAAGTAAAAGTAGAAAAGACAATAAACTTGGAGGAAATAATAGAAAATCTCTCTAAAAGAGTGCAGAAAAGTATAAAAATGAGCTTTTCTTCCTTCGTCAATAATTCGGCGGACAAAGCGGGTTTTTCAAACAAAGAGAATCGCGTAGAAGTCATCGTAAGTTTTCTGGCCATGCTGGAGCTAGTAAAGCGTGGGGCGATGAGAGTGAGCCAGACTACACACTTTGGTGATATTGAGATGGAAAATGAAAATTTATCTGTCCCAGTTTATAATTAAAGACCTAAAATAATATAGAACGAAAAAATATGGACCAAATAGAGCAAAAACTGGAAGCAATACTTTTCTATAAGAACGAACCGACTAGTGTGAAGGTATTGTCCAAAATTTTAAACATCACAGAAAAAGAAGCTTTGGATAGGCTAAAAAATCTCCAGACCTCGCTCCAAAATCGTGGTCTGTCTCTTGTTCTGACAGAAAAAGAGGCTTGCCTTGCAACATCCAAAGAGATGGCAAATCTCATTGAGCAAGTAGCCCGTGACGAAATGAGCAGGGAAATAGGCAAGGCAGGACTAGAGACTCTCTCTATAATCGTCTATAATAGCGAAGGTGTAAGTAGAAGAAAAATAGATTACATCAGAGGGGTAAATTCCACTTTCATATTGCGCAATTTACTCGCACGTGGTCTCATAGAAAAAGAAGTCTCTAAAGAAGACCAGCGAACATTTGTCTACAGACCGACAGTTTTACTCTTGGCTCATATGGGCATCACAAGCCTCTTAGAGCTCCCAGATTATAAAAATATAAGAGCACAAATATTAACACAAGAAACCAGTAATGATGGAGAAAATTAAACAAAATATGAACCCAGAGCAAAGAGCTAAATATTTTTTTAGAGCTCTGTTGGTATTTTCTGTACTCTCGGTATTTATTTTTATTGTTCTGATAAATTCTATAGAAAAAGAGGCAGAACCGATTGCTAGTACAACCAATAGGGGAGAGAACGAAAGAATCTCAATCGAAGCAAAAAGTGCTTTTGTTTGGGATATTTTGAACCAACAAGAATTGTTTTCCAAAAATGCCGATCTCGCTCTACCTCTCGCTTCACTCACCAAAGTAATGACCGCTCTCACCGCCAAGCAAATCTTAGATGATAATGACACCATCATAATAGAGGAGGGTGATCTCTCACCTGAAGGAGACTCTGATTTCAAAATAGGAGAGACGTGGAGAGCTCAAGATTTGATCGATTTTGTACTGATCACCTCTTCCAACGATGGAGCTCATGCGCTAGCCAAAACAGCGATGAGAAAGGAGGGGGGCGAAGAAGATTTTATAAAAAAGATGAACAAAACGGCTCTAGATATAGGTTTGGAGAACAGTCGTTTCTGGAATGAGCATGGGTTGGATAGACGGATAGATAGAGGCGGAGCATACGGATCAGCGAGAGATATGGCTAGACTTTTTGAATATAGTTTGAAAAATTCACCAAATATTTTAGAGGCTACCAGACACGATAATCTGGCTATTTATAGCTCGGCTACTGTATATAATGCTATAAATACCAATGTATCGGTGAGTGCAATATCGGGGCTTCTGGCCTCAAAAACAGGCTTCACCGACCTTGCTGGCGGCAATCTGACTATAATCTTTGATGCTGGCCTGCAAAGACCCGTTGTTGTGGCGGTACTTGGTTCTAGCGAGGAAGGTAGATTTTCTGATACTCTGAAGCTTGTAGAGATGGCGATGAAAAAAATAAAAAACTAAATTTATGATAATAGATATTGTAAAAGTATTTTTACCAGCAGTCGGCTCGTTCATATTGGGCGTTCTACTTACGCCCATCCTTACTCATTATCTATACAAATATAAATGTTGGAAAAAAAGATCGGGCAAAACAGCTTTGGATGGTACCGACGCTACAGTCTTCAACTCTCTTCATAAAGAACGCGAGGTAAACACCCCAAGAATGGGCGGTATCGTTATATGGCTTAGTACTAGCCTTGTCATTGTAGGCATATGGGTTTTATCTGTTATGTGGCCGACAGAGACGACAGTGAAGCTAGACTTTCTCTCCAGAAATCAAACATGGGTACCGCTTGGTACTTTGCTTCTCGGAGCTTTTGTAGGTCTTATAGATGATATTCTAGAAATAGTAGGGTCAGTAAATGGTAAAAAAGGTGGACTTTCGCTTGCTATAAGACTTTGCGCTGTCGGCGTCATATCGATCCTCTCGGCTTCTTGGTTTTTCATCAAATTGGATGTCAATTCTATCGGTCTGCCGGGTGGTCTCGAGCTTTATTTGGGGCCATTATTTATAATTTTATTTTTACTTATTGCTTTCTTCATTTATGCTGGAGGAGTAATAGACGGCATAGACGGCTTAGCCGGAGGTGTATTCACCACTATGTTTGCCGCCTATGGAGGTATAGCATTCTACCAACAGCAGATAGACATAGCGGCTTTTTGCGCCGCTGTAGCCGGAGCTCTGTTAGCTTTTCTTTGGTTCAACATACCACCAGCACGATATTATATGTCAGAGACCGGTACCATGGGTCTTACCATCACCTTAGTAGTAGTAGCTTTTATGACGGACAGGCTTGGCGGAGGCTACGGCGTACTTGTACTACCAGTTATTGCTCTACCCCTAGTCTTAACCGTCGCCTCTGATATACTACAGATCTTTTCAAAAAAACTGCGTGGTAAGAAAATATTTTTAGTTGCTCCACTTCATCATCACTTCGAAGCTCTCGGTTGGCCTTCTTATAAAGTGACGATGCGCTATTGGGTATTCAGCCTCATCGTTGCCATACTAGGAATCACTCTGGCTCTAATAGGTTGAAAAAGTTAGAATTAGTCCATGACCACAAGAGTCGGCAAAATACACAGACCGTTTTTATTATGGACGATCATACTTACAGTGGGTGGGTTTTTCATATTTAGTTCAGCTTCTCTTGGTATCCTAGCCCAAAATCCACTCAAGTTTTCCAGCCTTGCCTTCAATCAATTTTTCCTTGGATTATTTCTGGGCTCCATAATCTGCATTGTCGTAGCGCGTTTAGATTATAAAATTTGGCGAAAACTAGCATTGTTTTTGTTTTTGATATCTATCGTACTTACTCTCATGGTCTTTATTCCAAGTCTTGGTATATCACACGGGGGAGCTAAACGGTGGATAGACCTCGGATTCATAAGCTTCCAACCTTCAGAGTTTCTAAAAATAGGCTTTATTGTATATTTTGCCGCCTGGCTCTCCACTTTCAAGAAAAAAGTTGATACTTTTTATTGGGGGCTTCTACCTTTTCTTGTCTTTAGCGCAGTTGTAGGAACCATACTTCTTCTACAGCCAGACACCGACACTTTCGCCGTCATAATTTTCGCTAGTCTAGCTATGTATATATCGGCCGGAGCAAAATGGAAACATATAGCCATCATATTTTTGATCGGTGTATTATCTTTGGCTATTCTAGCCTTTACAAGACCATACATAAAACAAAGGATCACCACCATGCTAAACCCAAACGAAAACGCTCAGACTTCCAGTTACCAACTAAGGCAATCGCTCATTGCGGTAGGTTCGGGCAAAATATGGGGTAGGGGATTTGGGCAAAGCGTCCAAAAATTTGAATATTTACCAGAACCAGTCGGGGATTCTGTATTTGCCGTAGCTTCAGAAGAATTCGGTTTTACAGGTAGCATAGCTATCATAATCGCTTTTCTTATGTTTGGTATTTCCGGATTCAGAATAGCCGCGGAGACAACTGATGATTTCGGCAAATTTGTAACCATCGGCATCGTAATACTTATAATATCCCAAGCGTTTATAAATATCGCTGGTATGATAGGAGTCCTGCCTCTGACTGGCATACCTCTGCCTTTTTTGAGTCATGGTGGTACAGCACTATTTATAACCCTTATAGAGAGTGGTATTATAATGAGTATTTCTAGGTATAAAAAATAAAAAATATGAAAATAGTATTCGCAGGCGGTGGAACAGGGGGTCATTTTTATCCAATTATTTCTATTGTAGAATCGATCCACAAAATAGTAAAAGAAAAAAAGCTGATATCACCAAAATTATATTTTTTCTCTACTAGTCCATACAATCAGGGTATCCTATACGATCATAATATTGAATTCAAAAAAGTAACCGCCGGTAAAATACGAAGATATTTTTCTATCAAAAATTTCTTAGACCTGTTCAAGACTGGCTGGGGAGCAATAAGTGTGTTTTTTGATCTATTCGATATTTTCCCCGATGTCGTGTTCGGTAAAGGTGGTTATGCCAGCTTCCCAACCTTGCTCGCCGCAAGAATATTGGGCATCCCCGTGTTTATACACGAATCGGATTCAGAACCGGGTAGAGCAAACAGATGGGCTGGTAAATTCGCCAAACGCATAGCTATATCGTACAAACAAGCAGCCAGTTTTTTCCCAACCAATCGTACCGCTTATAGTGGACAACCGATACTTGTAGAGAGGTTGGAGCCCATAACTGCCGGAGCTTTTGATTTTTTTGATTTCGATCAAAGCATACCGACTATTTTTATCATGGGAGGCTCTCAAGGATCCGAAAATATAAACAATCTCGTTCTTGATTCTCTGCAAGAGCTTTGCAAATATTTTCAAATAATCCATCAGACAGGCGAGAGAAATCTCAAAGTAATGCAAGAATCGAGCGACGCCGTATTGATAGATAGTCCTTACAAAAAACGTTACAAACCATTTGGATACATGAACAGTCTGGAGATAAGAATGGCTGCAGGGTGTGCTTCTCTTGTGGTAAGTAGAGCCGGCTCTACTATATTTGAAATAGCCAGTTGGGGTAAGCCCTCCATCATAATACCTTTGAGCAAAGAGGTGAGCCACGATCAGACCAAAAACGCCTATTCCTATGCTTCTGTCGGAGCTTGTCTTGTGATGGAAGAAGCCAATCTCAAACCTCATATCTTTATAGAAGAAATGCGCAGAATAATAGAAAATAAAGAAATATGGAATAAAATGTCTTCTTCAGCCAAAAGCTTCTTCAAACCCGGCGCATCCGACCTGATAGCTAAAGAGCTTCTCACCATCGCCCTCGGACACGAGAAGTTGTAATTTCCCTCTCATTAGACAAGGAGAGGGTAGGGTGAGGTCTGATTTTCTGCTATAATACCCCTATGCAAAATAGCGAAATAATCGTGCGTTTTCCGCCCAGCCCAACAGGTCTTCTGCATATAGGCAATGTGAGGACGGCCCTTTATAATTGGCTTTTTGCAAGGCAAAACCAAGGCAAATTTATAATACGCATAGAAGATACCGACAAAGAACGCTCAAAAAAAGAATACGAAGAAGATATGCTCAGTAGCCTAGCTTGGCTTGGGTTAAATTTTGACAATGAAAGTAATATTTTGAGACAATCCGAAAGGGGAGAGATCTACAAACAAAAAATTCAAGAGCTGATACAAAAAGGAGTTGCATACGTATCCAAAGAAACAGAAGGTGAGAATAGGGAAGTGGTGAGGTTCCGAAATCCAGGAGGTAAAATAAAATTTGATGATTTGATACGTGGTCCAATAGAAATGGAAGTGGGGGATTTGAAGGATTTTATTATAGCCCGCAACATAAACGAGCCTGTCTACCATCTTGCGGTGGTAGTGGACGATCTAGAATCGGGAGTAACTCACGTCATTCGTGGCGAAGATCACCTATCCAACACCCCTCGGCAAATACTTATTTTAGAAGCTCTTGGCGGTAGTCGACCTATTTATGCTCATCTGCCGCTCATCTTAGCTGAAGACAAATCCAAACTTTCCAAAAGAAAACACGGCGAAGCTGTTTCGCTCAAATATTATCGCGACAAAGGCTATGGACCAGAAGCCATTATCAACTTTTTAGCTATGATAGGTTGGAACTCTGGTACAGATCAAGATATTTTTAGCCTAGAAGAACTTTTAAAAGTTTTTGATATAAGTAAAGTGCAAAAAAAGGGTGGCATTTTCGATCAAAAAAAGTTGCGTTGGACCAATAAAGAACATATGAAATTGAGGCTAGAGTCCACCAATCAAAAAATTGAAGACAAAATAAAAGAACATTTTAGCCAAACAAATATCCACCCGAAGCTTATTGATCTAGTGTTTGAAAGGATAGAAGTGATTTCAGATATAGATGACCTGGTACAAAATGGGGAACTGGGTTATTTCTTCAATAAACCAGATTTAGATGGATCAAAGATTGCATGGAAAAACCAAAGTATGGAAGATTTGAAAAGAATTATGAATCAAGAATTAAGAATTTTGGAAAACCCATTGGAGAATGTAGAAAAGGTGAAAGAAGAATTGGTAAACTTGGCAGAAAAAGAGGGAAAAGGGGAGGTACTTTGGCCATTGCGGTATGCCCTATCGGGCAAAGAAAAGTCGCCCGATCCATTTACCCTTATAGATATCTTAGGAATAAAAGAGGGCCAAAAAAGAATTCAAGATGCTATTAGTAAAATATAAAATATATAAAATCTTACAGATATTTACTATTGTGGTGGTATTGGTATTTTCACCTTATCATTTACTTTTTGCAGCTCTGGAGACAGAGCTTCGCGACAAAATAGAGGATCACAGCAATAATATAAAGAAACTGGAAGAAGAAATAGCCACCTATAAGACACAGATAGAAAAAGTCGGTACAGAAGCAAAAACCCTACAAAATGCAATCAAGGAGTTAGATCTAAATCAGAAAAAGGTACAAGTCGAGATCAAAAAGACGGAAACCAACATCACCAAATCCAATCTGACTTTGGAAAGCTTGGGAGTGGCTATAGAAGATACGGCGGAAAAAATAGATACAAATTCTTTAGCTATTAAAGAAAGTCTGAGTGCTATGAGGGAGGCAGAGAACCAATCCATCATAGAGCATATTCTTTCAGACAAGAGCCTTTCGGAAATTTTAGACACTTATGAGTCGACCAATCAATTTCAGAGCAAAATCAGAGAGAGATCCCTAGAATTAAGCGCCTACAAAGAAGACCTTTCTAACAAAAAGCTGGCTATAGAAAAAGAAAAGCAAAAACTAGTCTATTTCAAATCCGATCTTGGTGATAAAAACAAGATTCTAGCGAATGGTAAAAAAGAGAAAAATACCTTACTCACCAGCACACGAAACCAAGAAGCGGAATACAAAAAGATAGTCGCTCAAAAACAGGCCGATAAAGAAAGATTCGAAAAAGAACTTTTTGAATTTGAATCAGCTCTCAAACGCTCCGTTGACCCCAATAGTTTTCCAAGCGCTGGTAGCAGCGTCCTTAGCTGGCCATTGGATACTGTATTCATCACTCAATACTTTGGCAAAACAGTAGACGCAAAGAGGCTCTATAGTTCAGGGACCCACAATGGTATAGACTTCAGAGCAAGCCGTGGTACACCTGTCAAAGCTGCTTTAAACGGTACTGTAATAGGTACCGGCAATACCGACGGTGGAGGTTGCTATTCTTACGGTAAATGGGTACTCATAGAACATCCAAATGGTCTTACGAGCCTCTACGCCCATTTGGATCTCATAAAGGTCCAAAACGGTGAGAGGGTAGAAACAGGCCAAACAATCAGCTATTCAGGCCAGACCGGCTATGCCACAGGGCCACACCTACACTTTAGCCTCTACGCAAGCCAAGGAGTAGAGGTCCAAAAGTACTCTTCTAGCAAAAACTGCAAAAATGCTAGTATTCCAGTAGCGGACAAATCGGCTTACTTAGATCCAATGAAATATTTTTAAGAAATATTTTAAAATTTTTAATAATTAATTTAAAATAAAAAATGCAAATAAAAATAAGCGAAAAAATAATAAAAAATAATAGGGGAGGCTTTATACAAATCGCCATAGTTATAGTAGCCGCTCTAGTCTTACTCAAGTATGCTTACGATATAGATGTACTAGAGAAGGTATACGGGTGGGCAATGTGGGTTTGGAGTAAGTATAAGGGGCTCTAGGTATACTGCCCAAAAGATATATTGTGCGACGTTACTAATGCTCCCTAGCCCCATAGACTAAAGCCTTCTCCCTTCAAAAAACTCCGTGTGGAAAATATTTTGCAAATATAATTTTATATCAAAACTTATTGTAATATTTTATAAATTTTAAATTCTAAATTGAAAATTAAACAAAAATCCCCCGTCATTACGACGGGGGATTTTTGTTTTACCTCCCCTACCCTGCCTTATTCAGATCTATTGACAATAAAGTCGTTGTAGGCCAAAGTCTTACCCCAACAATAACTAGAAGATTTCCAAGGGCGCACACCATCCTTTTCAAAGATATACCTTGCATAAGCGGTATTACCTTCTATAGAAAGTAAGTCAAACCCAAGTTTTTCAGCATCCTTGCTGTGGTAATGCTCGTTGATCTGCATCACCCCTCGGTCTAAATAATTTATTTCTCCTCGGAGTACACTGCCAGCACTATTGTAGTGACGAAAACGCGATTCGCATTTTGCCACCTCTACCATAACTGGTATATCAGAAAAATAATTTCTGACATATTCTTCAGCAGTTAGAGGTTTAGCTTTCACCGCCTTGTTTTCCACCTTGTTTTCGATAGAAGCGGTTTCTAGCGCAGGGCTAACACCGAGTCCGTTTATACTACTTGCGATCATAAGTAGTCCCAAAGCTGTAGTTCCAAAAATAAGCCTATTGTTTAATTATAATCCATCTTCCCTAAGAGCCGTAAAAAGTAAAATAAGAGAAGAAGAGAGAGAAAAGAAGAAAGAATCAAAGACACGACTCTAAAATATCTGCCTTTGCTTTAACTTCCGGTCTCTAACTAAAAATCCAGCTATACACTGGATTACTTATACTCTAGCACACTCTACTCTTGCTGTCAATAGGAAAATATGGTCTAATTTTGAACCTAAAACTCTATGAAACTGGGGTTTAAAGCGAAGTTGGCTGTCACACTTTTGGCTCCGTTCATAACTATGCTACAAATGCCAGTACCAGTACAAGCTCCGCTCCAGCCGGTAAATACTCTACCCGGAGCGGCAGTAGGGGTAAGGGTAACTGTAGAGTTTTCAGTAAAGTTGGCACTTTGAGAAGCACACCCCGAGCCGCAATTTATACCAGCCGGAGAACTCACCACTGTCCCCTGCCCCGACTTTATGACAGTAAGTTGGAATTGATTGGCGTTCACTGTTAGCGATATTGAATCAGTAGTTCCCCCGGGGTCACAGGTAAGAGTATAAGTACGGGAAGCGGTAAGCGCTTCAGACCGGGTGTCAGATGTGCCTGTCCAGCCACTACAACCACCAGTACAAGTGACGGAGCAGGAAGTGGCATTGGCGCAAAGACTCGGAGTAGTGCCGCACCATTTTACAGTAGCTGTCTGTCCAGAATTGATAGCTGGAGGATTATCGGAATCATTCACTTTTAAATCAGCGGTAGCCACTGGGCCGATAGTGAAGCTGTTTGCATCAGAGACTGTTGAAACACCATTGGTGGCGCTGACATTTAGAGTATGAGGGCCGTTAAAAGCGCTGTTGGCATACATGTTAGCCACTTCAGTAGCCGTCAGAGCGCGGTTGTAAACCGCTACTTCATCTATGGTACCAGCAAAATAAGTATTAGCTTCGGCAGAATATTTACGTCCAATTTCAGCTCTAGAAGAAATACCGTAATCTACTGCTTGGCTTCTGCAAGCATCTGTATGTTGTAAAACATTATCGACATAAACCTTAGCAGTAGCACCATCATAAACTCCAACTACAAATTTCCAACCAGCACCTCTCAAATCAGTAGTACCTAAAGCATAGCAATCAGCCCAGCCATAACCAGTCTCTCTAACGATAAGACTAGCTCTACCGAGCCCAGCGCCGTTTTGCAAAAAGAAATTCCAACCGTAGACACCACCGCTCTCACTAGAAACAGAACTTACAATTTGAGGATATGCTACTTGACTTGCATTTGCATTTATCCAAGCAGCAACCGAAAAGGCCCCGCTTGGTTTTAAGCTTGCATTGTTTCCTAAATTTATATATTGAGAACTACCATTAAGACTTAAAGCTCTACCAAATCTTCCGGCTGTCCAAGTAGGGGTATTTATTAAATTACCAGTATTACTGTTACCACTTCGGTCATAAGTAGTGATGCCAGTATTTTCAGCAAAATCGTAAGCCGCAAGTCGAGTAGCACTAACCCCAGATATGGTTGGCATCTGCACATAAGAAAGTTGAGTGGTGTTGGCGCCAGCGGGGCAATAGGTATACGGCATCCGAGGTCCGATATCTGATCCCCCTACCCCATTAGAAAACCACATGAGGCAAGTATTGGAACCACCGGTCGTCCAAGAAAGAGGCATATTTGAGGTATCGGTATAATTGCTTCCTTCGGCTGGGCTAGTGATACTAACCGACAGAGCACCACAAGCGCTGGCCACTGTGCCAGAAACACTAGCGCTTAAAGGGGAGGAACCGGAAGTATTGGTAGCTCTAACTGTATATGAATGAGTAGAACCTAAGGCTAACCCTGTATCTGAAAAAGATAGTCCGGAACCATTATAAACCGGAGTGCCTCCCCCATCGCGATAGACTTGATAACTAGTAGCGCCAGAGACGGCATTCCAAGAAATATTGAGCCAATTATTACCACAGGTACTTGGAGCGGCACTAAGTCCAGTCGGAGTGGCAGGGATAGTAGGCGGAGGAGGTACAAGAGCACATTTATATTCCACCACATTGCTGCCATTTTTTCGGAAAGTGTAGCTGTAGTTATTTTTTTCGGTGGTTTGGGAAGGACTGTTCCACACAGGAGAAGGTGAAGCGGGAGGACTAATCCAGCCATTACTTGTTTGATGTCTATTCCAAACAGAGCCCGTATTTACCCAATACGCCTTTTTATTATTTACCAAATCAAGAAAAGGAGAAGATGTTATAGTACCCAAACTCCCCGGACCCTGATCGTTCCATTGCAAACTCCAACTACAAGTTTCTGTTGACCCACTAGCGTAATAGCATATTTGTTCATAAAGTTTTGATTGATTAGAGCTTGGAGGAGCCACTACTGCTATATGATCCGAATAATAAAAATTATCTGTTGGATAATACTTCCCTACCGGATTTTGACTTGCCTGCAATGCACTACTCACCTCATACCAAGTATCATTGCAAACTGTTTTGCGCGAGGGTTTGACGGTGATGGTGTAAATTAAAGAATCACCGCAAGACGGTTGAGACACTGAATTCACATTAATATAAAAAGTATAATCTCCGGGAGGAGTAGAAACGGAAGGTGCTATAGTAAAGCCAGAATATGAAGGTTCATCTCCCGATGGGCCTTCATAAGCTTCTCCACTACTAGTAGATGGCGTACATGTAGCACCAACAGGGCAACTAGCATAAGTAGCTGTCCAACCTTGGAAGTAATCATTAGAATATACAACAAAACTAGCAGTACCAGAATCTCCTTGATAAAGAGTTAAGTTTGTCGGCCCATTTACATTAGCTCCTATTGGATCATTTGTACAACTACCCCCGCCTCCGTCAGAACAATCAGCCGGACAAGATGTTGCATCTTCAGAACCTGTACAAAAACCATCTCCGCAAACAGCGCCACCACAACTACCACCACCATGATTAGCACAAAATGTACAGCATGACTCATCAGAACATAAATAATAAGTAATATTGTCATTACATGTACATTGAGGTGTAGCGTCTCGTTCACTACGTTTCCATTCTAAACAAGAAGCTTCAGTTTCTTGGCAAGAATCTGTACATGTACCAGTACATACTATTGGATCATTATTCCAAATATAATAAGGTGGTGGACCTTGTGTTGGGCATATTAAACTAGCAAAAGAATTATTAGGAACGACTAAAAAAATAAAAAAATAAAATAAAATAAAAAACCCCACAAACAAAAAAGCTTTATTTAATTTCAGTTTCATTAAGTATATTATACAACCTTCTTCCTCTAACATCGATAAAAATATGTGGATAACATCATGTATTTAAAATAAAAGCAAAAGAGGCCGACGGGTAGGAATAAATCCATACTTACGTCGGCCTCAAAGATGTGGTCATAGCGCACCTCCTTATCGGGAGGCATCGAATCCGGCAAAATTGCTGTCCGGATCGGTGGGATCAAATACCACTCCCTGAACAGTGATCCCGCCACCATCGGCAGTGACCGAAGCGTAGACGGGTCGAGAGCCGTCAAGCGAATTATTGGGCAACTCCACTACGATCCTCGATCCAATTTGGCGAAATTCCACCTTGAGGACTTCCATCCTCCCAACTTGCAACTGGTATAAAAATCCAGTGGCATATCCTAGAGTCCCTCCAAAATACAATTTTCCCTCATATGCTTGACGGGATGCCTTGATATGGGGGGTTTTTGCCTCCGGATCAAATCGGGGCGCGAAACTCAAGCTAACCTGTTGGTTCTCACTCGTACTACCAACCACAAAGTGGAGAGAGTCAAGATAAAACCATGGTCCAGGTTCGGTGCCGTTCACCAAGAGCAGGCGGTAACGTCCGTCCAACAAGTTAGAATATTGAGCAACCTGTTGACGGATGTTCTGACCGACTCCGAGACGAAACGGCTCGCCGGACAGGGTGAGCCACTCGGTATCATCACTGCGAAGCGAATCCGGTTCCCAACGCTGAAGTGTGAGCCAAAGTGGGTTGTTCATACCACTTGCATCAAAGCTGACAGGGCCGGGACAATTTGCCGTTCGAGTTGATACAGCGGAAACTGAGACAAGTGAGCCACTCGCGAAAAGATGATTATCTATCATCGCGAGAACACATTGTTCAGATCCGACGACGAGTTTGGCCAAGTTTGGTCCAGCCCCTTCTCCTGCCATCCCAATGTTGGCAAGAACGAAAATCAGAAACAAACGATTCATCGGTTTTACCCCTTTTTTGCTAACACACCCTCCCTCATTGGCGCGCGACATGAAAATGCAGGCGCTAAGAATTCCTAAAACAAGCAATACTAAGATTAGGAATAGCATCCTAATACCTCCTTTCAAGTTACAACCTTTGCAGGTTTCTGATATTAAGAATACAGATTAAACAAAAAATGTCAAGGAATTGAGGTTTTGTATTGTGGTTTGGCTCCAAATTTCTCGGGCCTGAACCAAATCGTAGTAAGGGTACCGCCAGGGACAGTCCCCGGTCCCAACTACCTCTGGATCGGAGAAGAACCAACTTCTCCCATCTACACTCTCTGGACCAAGTAGGATCTCCCACTTGCCCAAGCGGTCGCACCAACCAGTGCGACCGCTTTTTCTTGTTGACAAAATAAGCAAAAAGATGTAAGCTGGCACATTAACAGGAAATGGTTTTCTGTTAGAAACAGCACATTAACAACAGAAGGAGGTAAGTCATGAAGAGGTTTGATCAGCAATTCCTTGCCCGTGATTCGGAATCGTGGGTCGGAATGGAAGTCAACGAACTTGTCGGCTTCCTGTTGCCGAAATGCCAAGAGGTCATCACGACTGATCGGTTGCGGCAAAAGATATCCGAACATCCAACGCTAAAGGTGAAATTTGGAATTGATCCAACAGCGTCGGAAATCCACATCGGCCATGTGGTGCCAATCATGCTTTTGCGTCAGTTTGCAAAAGCTGGTCATCACATCGACTTTATCATTGGAGATTTCACCGCTCGGGTCGGCGATCCCACCGCGAGGAACACCGGTAGGGTTCCGTTGAGTCCGGAACAAATTGTGAAGAATATGGAAACATACACCAGCCAGATCGGGAAGTACATCGATTTGCGTATGCTTCACATTCACTACAACGCCAAATGGTTAAATCCGATGACCTTGCAAGAAATTTTCGCTATCTTCCAACAAATTAATCTGTCGGAAGCCATGCAGCGTGAAGATTTTAGAGCGAGGATACGCAACGAGCAAGCGGTGTCGCTCGCAGAAGTCTGTTACGGAGTCTTGATGGGTATAGATTCGGCTCATCTCGGAACTCATGTCGAGATCGGTGGTATAGATCAATTGCTGAATTTTCAGCAATGCCGTAAGATCATGCGTCAGTCTGGTATGGACGAAGAGGTGATTCTGATGACGCCCATCTTGGAAGGAACGGGTGGTGATGGGAAAAAGATGAGTAAGAGTTACGGCAATTATGTTGCCGTCAACGCGACTCATGAGGACAAATTCGGAAAGATTATGTCCATTCCCGATCGGCTAATCGGTCAGTACTTCCGGTGTTTCGCCGATGTTCACCAGCGAGAGTTGGGGGAACTTGACGCGTTCATCGGGGAGAATCCGATGGAAGCCAAGAAGCAACTCGCCACTCTCATTGTTGCTGTTGAAACGCAACACATTGAGAATGGCTTGGGAGAACGCGAATCCTTTGAGCGAAAATTCTCTCAAAAGAATATTCGCAACGAGGATTGCATTGAATTGACTGAAAACGCAACCACCACGATCTTGGATGCTCTAGTGAAAAGCAGTCAATTCAAGAGTAAAAGCGAACTTCGCCGACTATTCGAACAGCAAGGCGTACAAGCCATGAACGAAGACGGAGAGGTTGCGCTCTCTCCTGAAATCGTCGTTAGCCAAGTGCGCGGCGTTGTGCGAGTCGGCAAACGCCGTTTCTTCAAGTTCGTTGTTTCGAAAGGAGATTGAAGATGATACCAATAATCTCCGAGCTCAAACAACGCGGGCTAGTAACAAATGTTTTAGGTTCTATCCCGCCAAAAATACGACCCGCGCTTGCCGTATGGGCGAGAAAAGAACCGAAGGACTCATTTTTCGCGTTTGTCGCTCTTTCAAAAGCCATAACAAACGAACCGCTTGCGGTGTTCGTTGATGATCTGTGTTCGCAGCTCGTTATGGAACGAACCCAAAACGAACAGGCGAAAATGAACGGGCGATATCGTGAGTTTTTCAAAGCTGCAGGTTGCATAGTAAAGTTCAGTAGTGAAATATATGCTAACGAGTTCTCTGCTGACGTTTTCCCATTTCTTATTGGATTGGGACGACATGTGCCTGTTAGTGAATTCAAACGCTGTCTCCCAGAAGATAAGAGACGAGATTTCAACAAGTTGACGCTTGATGAAATTCTGCACTTATTGCTGGAGCTTTCACTGCTTGAACGGGTCGCAAAGGAGTGCAACCTTCTGCTGGTAGGCCACTTCAGCCAAGCAATTGTGGTATGCCATCGAAAAACTTCTCAAAATCCAATCTCGGCGATAGCGATCCCAAGATTGAATAGTAGAGAAGAAGTTGATGATTACAAGCAAAAAATCGCAATAACCTAAGGGGCATTTTCCATGAAAGAATCTGCCCCTTTTTCTTCTCCAAAAATCTTTGTGGCAGACAACGGAAATCGTTCATAAAAATATCGCAAAATTTTAAATTGGTTATCTGTGCAATTCTTCTTACAATATTTTTTGAAGTAAAAATAAAATTTTTTTAAATACTGATCTCGTTTTTCTAATTTAAGATTATCAATTAAAAATCCTCCTATTAAAAAACAGCTGTGTATATCTGTAAGAACAAAATCTTTTTTCATAAATGGATCAGCTGACCAATGCCATAAAAAACCAGCATTTTCTAACTTCTCTTCAAAAACAGAAGTGTAATGATTTCCTTTTAAACCATAAAACATATCTTCTGATTTAATTTTCTTAAGAGAGTTGATTCGAAAAACCTTGAAACTATTTTTGTTTAGTCGTAGGACTTTTTTCACGCTGGCACCACACATTATTTTCAAACTTATCTTGAATTTGTTATCAGGAAAAGGGATACATGAAATATCAAAAAAATTCAAACGACTAAATCCTCTTATGATTTCTTTCTCATAAGACGAGGGGGTGAATAATTTTTTTGACAGCGTATCAGCAACAATCCAAAGATCAATATCACTTTTGTCTCCTGTTTTACGAAATTCTTCTAATGAACCAGAGCGCAAACATACAGCGAGTGATCCTGTAAGAAATAAAGAATATTGTTTTTTAAAAAGAGAGTCGCACGATAGCGCGATGGCTCTAATTGTTTTTGTCAATGGCTTTGATAATTGCGCAACATTCTCTAAATTAATGAGATTGTCTGTATTTTCCAAATTTTTCAGAGGGTCATTTTTAATTATGCCCATATTTTTGATACTAAATTATAGGCTTCACCGTCTTCCATTGGGTAGGGAGCAGATTTCATGTAATAAGCACACGCCCCTTTTATAACTCCGCCATGCTTCTTATCCTTCTCGGCTTTTGCGATTCGTATTAAATCAATAATTGAACCAGCGCTGTTTGGTTTATCGTCACTCTCAAGCTGAATTGAAATTTTTACTTTTGAGCCAGCAAACACTTCTGCTTCCATGTCAAACAAGGCTTTTTTAAACGCTCCTTTTGTCGGATCATAATGGTGACCGATATGATTCGGCACTCCTTCGGATATGAATAAACTTAAGGACTTATATTTAGATATAAGTTTAGTCTGTGCTCGATATATAAAATTTGCAAAATCCGTATTCCCTCCTATATTTATCTGTGAGGACTTAATAATTTTCGCACCCCTATCTTTTAGCATGTTGAGAACCGACCGATGGAGCATTGTTGAACCAACCTGACTTTTAATATCATCACCAATCAATGGAAGTTTTTGCTTCTCAAATTGTTGTGCAATATCGGATTTTTGAGCAAATATAGTTGGTATACAGTTTACAAACGCACATTTAGCTTTTAGTGCCGATAAACCATAAAATTCTGTCGCCTCGATTGAACCAGTCGGAAGAAGATTTATTAAAATATCAACTTTATACTTTTTTAAAACATTGGGAACATCAACTACTTTTTCTTTAGATTCCTTAACAAATTTTTGTAAATGTTCCGGGTTACCATCAAGCGTAGGTCCGCGCAAAACAGGGGCTTTATTCAATACTTTCAAATTAGCTATACGATAAAAATTGTTTGGAGACTCGTAAATAGCTTCATCGATAGTTTTACCTACTTTTCTATCTGAAATATCAAACGCTACTACTATTTCTATATCATTTAACGAATATTCGCCTAGTATAGGAAACAATAATCCCTCCGTTGTTTTGCCTTGTTGATAATAAGTAAGACCTTCAATTAAGCTACCCGCACAATTACCAAGACCAACAATTGCGACATTAATTTTTCTTTGTTTCATATAACCTCTTTAATTAGTTTATTAAATTGTTTCCACTCAATTTTGCTTGAGTGTCCTCCATCGATAATATGCCGTTTCGAATTTTGATGTTCATCTTCAAGAGCTTTAGACATAGCGACAGGAGTTACTTTATCTGCCTTACCACAAAAAATCGTGTGTTTGATATTTTGATTTATAAATTTTTTATCCATATCAGGAATAATAATTTTCCCTTTTATTTGACTAAAAAACTTCTTTTTGTTCTTAAATCGATAAGAAAAAGGATATGCAAAAGACATAATTTCTGATGTCTCGTCGGCAATTTGCAAGTTGGATTCATCAACTTTATAAGCAATCATACCCCAAAGTGGAGATATAAAAATAGATTTATTGATTTTAGGAAAAATAAATTTTTTTAATGATAAGCCGGCAATCAATCCACCAAAACTCGTGGCGAAAATAATTATTTCTTTATGTTTTACTTTTTCTGTTTTATGCGGGCCGTATTGGATAATTCTTTCATTTAAAAATTGATACCAAAATTTTACATCCTGAACAGCGTTTTCTATAGAAAATTTCCCATGGCTATCGAATGTGCCACTATACATTAAAGTCAAAACATTATATTGCTCTTTATTTAAAAAATCTATAAATTCGGAACGTCCAGGATATTTGGGAAATCCTGGCAAAAACAAAATAGTGCCTTTTATCTCTTTCGTTGTGTTGGCCGGATACCAAATCGCCCTTTTGTTTTCTTTCAATTGTGTAAACATATTATTTTTTATTTTGTAATAATTTTAAAATTTCCTCTTTTACAAAAAATTTCTTTCCTTTTGGATTAAGTCGACGAGATTTTATAAGACCTTGTTTTTCCCAGCGATAAATAGTAATGGCTCTAACATTAAAAAATTTAGCTATTTCATTTGTGGTTAGATAGGGGTTGTTATTTTCCATACATTTGGTATCATTTAATAACATTGATATACTTATAATAACATGGCTATAAATCTTATGCAATATGTTTTAGCGTAACCCTCACGCTCCCCCAACCTTCTTGTTTCAAGCCATTTTTTACGGAGCCAATTTTAAATACTTCTGGAACCAGTTTTCAGGATTGTATCAAGTGAACGTACGCGTTCCGCTTGGCACCCTTCCATGAAATAACTACCTCTGGATCGGCGAAGATCCTATCTCTCCCGTCTACACTCTCTGGACCAAATAACTGTGAAGGGTCACCCTCCCCCAACCAAAAAGCCATTAGACCCGTCAACCAACGGATCACCTAGTGGCTTTTTTCTTTACCCCTGGGGAGGGTCACCCTCCCCCACAATGATTGATTCTTTTGCATTATTAATGTATCTTGCCAACAGATAAGGAGTCTTTGAAAATGAAAAATGTATTGTTTGTCGCTGGACTAGCAGAGCGATATTATTACGAGCCCTTCATTGTGGCTTGTGAGAACAGGGTGAATGTGTTCGTGTTCGACCCCACCATTATACCGCGTAATGGTGCTCTGAGTATTTATTTGAGCACGGACGGAAACCTAAGTGGTTTTATTGATACCTTCAGACTCAACGGAGAAAACACAGAAAATGTCCGCTTGTCTCTTTGTGATATTCAAACTGCATGGTATCTGCGGGAAAACATCCAGCACCAAAACCAGAAACATAATTCTTTGGAAAGACGCTTTGCAGATAATGAATCCTATGGAGCGGTGCGTTCTCTCCTTTCCGCTCTTGATTGTAAGTGGATTAACAAAAAGGAAACTGTGGAATTCCTTTCCAGCAACAAACTTTACCAACAAAAAGTTGCATTGGAAGCCGGACTCGTCGTACCCCCAACATTAGTAAGCAATAGCCCAGAAGATGTTGTTAATTTTTCGAAACATTGCAACGGTCTGTTACTCAAAACCATCGGTTATATAAAACTGGACGACGATGGGAAATATTTTTTGTACTCCAACCGCTTCACTCACACAGAAATCCAAACAAGTGACCGAGCCATACACAACGCTCCAGTATTTGCTCAAAAGTACATCGAGAAACTTTATGAACATCGGGTTATGGTTATCGGTAACCGAGTTTTGTCTTGTAGGATCAACTCGCAGGCCAGCCAAGTTTCAAGAATAGATTGGCGACATTACGACTTCGAAAAAGTGGCTCATGACTACGTGGTATTGCCTGAGGATATACAACACAAACTACTCTGCTTCATGTCGAAGATTGGTCTCCGTTATGGAGCCATTGATCTCATAGAAACCCCGTCAGGAGAATTTGTGTTCCTAGAGATCAATCCTTCTGGCCAATGGGGCTGGATACACGATCTGGCTGGTCTCCCCATACCAGAAGCCGTAGCCGAAATGCTCGAGTCTATTTGAAACACGTCGATGCTCATTGATGCTCGTTTGAAAAGCCAAAGTTTGCAAGAACGGCGGCTTTTTTCTTCTACTCAAAGAATCCTCCATCTTTATAAAATTTAATTAACATCAGGGCTGTTTTTTTCTCTGACTTTTTGACTTTTTTTAGCCATTTTTGGCTTTCTGACAAACGCTTGCGAATAAGCAGATACAGTAGACGAGTAATTTTGTTGAAATTATCTTTGGGTTGATACTTGAGAGCCATGGAGCTGTATTTAAGTGCCATTTTTTTGTTTTTATACCCCCAAATCGCATAACTGATTGCATGGTGATACCAAAGCCATAATATAAGTCTTCTTTCATGCCCTTCTTTTTTGGAAAGATACGTTGTATCAATTTTCTCTAATATATTTTTGATCTTAGTTGTAATATGCCTAGGACTTATATAGTCTTTGATCTTGGATATAACAATTTTCTGATCCTCATTTAAGTATAGACCGTAAAGCTCATCAGTATTCTCTGCATGTAGCAATTTATAAACATTGCTGATTAAACTATTCCCATGATCTTTTTTTTCGGTTGACCTTTTTGTTACTTCACTCATAAAATTATGCTAACGGGTCGCGGTTTTAATGCCGCGACCCGATCGGGAACCTTATCTGCTCGCATCTTCACACTGATCATGCATCTCTTGTTGCTGACCAGCGGTAGTTACGACCGTAAAGTGACTGGCAGTAGGATGAGATACTTCCGGTTTCTCCTCAATTCGTCGAAGCAGAAGAGGAGTCTCTTCGGTTTCTTTGATAAGAACTGGCATTTATTTCTCCTTTCCTCAAGAAGCATCTTGCAAGCATGCTCCTATCCAAAATACAGTCTTACCTGTCTATTAAACATTATAAATCTCAAAATCATTCTGTCAATTTACTTTTTTCAACAACATGTTCTAAATAACTGGAGAGGGTCACCCTCCTCCAACAAAGAAAGCTCCGGAACCCTTTTCAAATGGAGCTGGGGTTATATAAAAATAGAAATTATTTGCGGATAGTGATGCTTATTTCTACTGTGATGTCGTCAGTGATGGAGTTCTTTGATACAGAGACTTGCATTGCCCCACTCTTACCTTCCTTTTCGGCCAGAATAAATGCCGAGGTTGCTTCTTGTGTGGAATTTTTGATGGCCCAACCACTTTCCTCCAAATACTCACTGTAAATTTCAAAATTTTCTTCTACAGTTTTTTTGGAATAATAGCGGTAAACTTGCTGTTCTTCGCGGCTATCTACCGTTCTCACTATTTCATTCCTCTGCATAGGTGCACCCTCCTCAAGAGGTAAATCGGTCGGCAGCAGAGGAGCCAGCTTGCCCGGCTCTACATATTCTATAGTAACTTTGGGAGGCACAACTACCTCTTCCTCTTCTTGAGTGCCCTTAAACCAACCGCTTCTATAGCCCCAATACCCCAGAGCGATCAATACGATCAAAAAAAGTACTAACAATTTGTCTTTCATAATATTTATTTTAGAGCTGTTTCTAATTCTTTTTCAAAATCGGCCAAAGGCAGTGCTCCGACCACCCTCTTGCCGTTTATAAAGAAAGTTGGCGTACCAGAGACTCCAGCCTTATTGCCTGCGTCAAAATCTTGTTTTACCGCAGCTTCCGCCTCGCCGTTGTCCAAACATTTGTTAAACTTCGCGGTGTCCAACCCCAAGTCAGAGGCGTATTTCTTTAGATCCACAATATCCAAACCAGCGCCATCGGATTGCCCTTTGCTAAAAAGAATATCGTGATAAGGGAAAAACCGTCCCTGTCGGTGCGCGCATTCTGCCGCCTCACTCGCCTTTTGAGCATTTTTATGAAAACTCAAAGGAAAATGACGCACTATAAACTTTACTTTGCCCGTGTCTATATATTTTGCTTTTATACTGGTATATGTTTCTTCGAAAAATTTCTGGCAAAATGGGCACTGAAAATCTGTAAACTCCACCACTTCTACCTTGCCTTTGCCAATACTCGGAGCGTAGAGTCTATCCTCCAAATCAACTTTCTCGGCTGGTAAATTTTGCTGACCTTGCACGACAGCACCTTTTGCTAAAGGAGAGCCTCCGGCAATTTTGTTTGCCCCCACAGATATACTGATCGCGATAATAATAGAGCCAAGTAATATACTAGCGGGGATACTCCAATCTTTTTCTTCATTAAAAAGTTTATCTAGTATGCTCATATTGTTTTTCTGAATTGTTTAGGTTCATTTTAATCTTTTTATCTATTTACTTCAAGTCAAGCTCCACTCTATCCCCCTCCAAGAGGCCAGATACCACTTCCACTATTCCACCTTTACCGATGAGACCTGTGGTAATCTCTGTCTCGCTCACCTCCCCTCCTTCAATCTTTTTTACAAAAGATTTGCCATCTTTTTTTGTTACCGCAAATATCGGAATGGAGAGTGCGTCTCCCATATAATCAGTCTCTATATTTATATTTGCCGTCAAGCCACTTTTTATGCGCTCATCCATCTTTTGGAGTTCAATCCGCACTTTATAATTTGCCACACCGTCTACAATGGTCTCTCCCGGATCTATGAAGACTACGGTGCCCTCAAATACTTCTTCAGGCAAAGCGTCAAACACTATTTTCGCTATATTACCAATATTTAGTTTTGATATATTTATTTCCGAAACATTGGCTTCAATGTACATATCTGATTCAGAGATCATAGAGATCAGTGTCTCTCCCGCTTTGGCTATACCGCCCACTTTTGCCTCTTGCAGAGTAACAGTGCCGCTAAAAGGAGCAACTATTCTGGTTTTATATAGATCTGCTTCTAAAGAGCTTACGGAAGATTTTGTTTGGCTCAATTTTGCTTCTACTCCTCCGATGGTGGAAATGCTCTTTTTGGCTGTCGCCACAGTACTACGAGCGCTGTCTACAGCGGTTTTATATCCAGTTACCGTACTTTCGTATTGATATTCAGCTGGAGCAAAAGAGTTTATGGCGTAAGCCACTCTATCTATAAACAGCGACACGGTGTTCATTCTTTCAATTGCCTTATAAGAAAATTGCCCGGCATTGTCTGGAGTAACAAGCGATAGCTCCGCCTTCCATTCATTGAGGAGTCGCTCTACAGATCTGCGAGTAGTATTGAGCTCAAGGGCTACCTCACTCGGCACTTTGAAATAGTGAGTGAAGTTGCCATCATCAAATTTGACTTCAAATTGTGGATTCTCTTTTGGTTGCTTAAAGAACTGATCAACTTTGTTGCGCACAGCATTATCACTCGTAGAATAGCCGTCCATTATAGCGAGAGCTATATTTTTGCCCTGATCCTTATAGTCAGCCTCTGCTTCTGTTAGGACCGCTTTCTCTTTGGAGATAAGGGCGAGCTGTGAGGTATTGTCTAGCTCTGCAATGAGAGTCCCTTGTCGTATATAATCCCCCACTTCTACAAAAGATCTGGCTACTCGCCCCCCAATATCAAACCCTAGATCCACTTCGTCTCTAGCCTTGGTCTTGCCTGTTATATTTACTTCTTGGATCAGGTCCGCCCTTACCACAAACGCAATTTCCTTTTTTTCTTTGCCATTTAGGCCAATCA